>JAICTU010000522.1 GCA_025936205.1 Polyangiaceae bacterium
GATAGAGCCGGCGCGCGACCGAGATCTCAGGGTAGTCGCGGTACATCTCCGGGAGCGTCGCGGCATAGCCAGCGTCGCTGTTGTCGAAGGTCAGGATGACCTCTGCCAAGCCGTGGGCCGGGCGAGACTCGGAGCCGCTGAAGATGACGTCATCCATCGACCGGCCACGCAGGTGCTTGGCGCTCTGCTCGCCCATGCACCAGCGAAGCGCGTCCACGATGTTCGACTTGCCGCAGCCGTTCGGCCCGACGATTCCGATCACGTCATGATCGAAGTGGATAACTGTCCGGTCCACGAAGGACTTGAAACCGGAGATCTCCAACTTCTTTATATGCATGTCGGTCCCGCAGACCTTTCTACGTGCCCTTGGCGAAGGGTAGTTGAGCCGACCGGACGTAACCAGCCGTTTCCCGATCAGTGACCATATGTGGCAGTACAGTGCCCCACATGACAACGTCATGATACACGCGGGAGCGAACGATACAAGCGTTCATGTGACTGAACATCAAATGAGTAGCTCGATCCCACGAACTCTTCAGCTCGGCTCGCCCAACCTCCTTCGGGAAGCGTTGACAGGTCGAGAAATGCGATACATTTGAGGACCCGCGCCAATGACCTACGAATACGCCTGTGAAGCATGTGGCCACCAGTGGGAGGCCGAGCAGTCAATCAAAGACGCGCCGCTCAAGGCGTGCGTGGCTTGTGGCAGGGAAAAGGCAAAGCGCCTGGTCTCGGGCGGCACCGGGTTCTTACTCAAGGGCGGCGGCTGGTACGCTGACCTGTATTCGAGCTCGAGTAAGTCCGGAGGCGCCGCCAGCTCGGGCGAGTCGCCGGCCGCCAACAAGTCGGCCGGGGACAGCGCGGCGGCCAGCAAGTCTGACAGCAGCGGCGACGCTGCCACCAAGTCGTCCGCGAGCACAGAGAGCAAGCCCGCCAAGCCCGCCGAGACGAAAGCCTCGAGCCCACCGTCGACCTAGTCTTCTCAGAGAGAGCTTCGCCCGGGCCCCACGCCAATGGGGATGCATCCGCCGAGACCGGCGTCGACCTAGAGCGAGGATGTCGGCTAGGCTTGGCCAATGACCAATTGGGTCACTCCCAGCATCGAACAAATCCGTCCCTATCAGCCCGGCACCCCGATTGAAGAGGTGGCCCGCCGGCTCGGGGCAGACGCCCCGCCAGAAATCATCAAGCTCGCTTCCAACGAGAATCCGCTGGGGCCGAGCCCTCGGGCGATCGCCGCCGCGCAGGCGGAGCTCGCCCGGGTGCATCGCTATCCGGAGTCGGAGGCGCCGCTCCTGCGCAGCGCTCTCGCCGCGCACCTCGGGGTGAGCGTGGAAGAGATCGTGCTAGGCAACGGTTCGAACGAGCTGCTGGAGCTGCTCGTTCGAACGTTCTGCTCGGGCGATCAGCGCGTGGTGTTCGCGGAGCCGTCGTTCGTGGTCTATCGCCTGGCGTGCCTCGCGCACGGCGTGCCGTTCACCGAGGTTGCTCTGGACGGCTATACCCATGATCTGCCCGCGATGGCGCGCGCCGTGGGGCCCGCGACGCGACTCGTCTTCATCGCGAACCCCAACAATCCGACGGGGACCCACGTTGGCGACAAGGCGTTGAAGACGTTTCTCGAGGCAATGCCTAGGGACGTGCTGGTGGTGCTCGACGAAGCGTACGCCGAGTACACCGACGCTGCCGACTACCCGGATGGCTTGCGGTTCCGGAAGCTCCATCCGAACACCATCGTCGTGCGTACCTTCTCCAAGATCTACGGCCTGGCCGGGCTGCGCTTGGGCTACGCCGTCCTGCCGCGCGAGCTGGCAGGCTACGTTCACCGCGTGCGGGCACCTTTCAACGTGAGCAGCGTCGCCCAGGCCGCGGGTGTTGCCGCGCTGACGGATCGGGAGCACGTGGCCCGGAGCCGAGCCTTGAATCTGGCCGAAAAGGCCTTCATGCAGCAGAAGCTGGAGGCCCTGGGCCTGGCGGTCGTGCCGAGCCAGGCCAATTTCGTGCTGGTGAACGTCGCTCGGCCCGCGGCGGCCGTATATGAGGCGATGTTGACCCATGGAGTCATCGTGCGCGCCATTCCCCCTCTGCCATCGATGCTGCGGATCAGCCTCGGTACCCGCTACGAGAACGAACGCTGTCTCGCTGCCTTGCAGGCGGTGCTCGGGTGAAGTTGCGCGCCAGCTGGGCGAAAGCGCTGACGCTCGCGCTGCTCCAGCTGTCCTGTGGAAAAGGGCCGGAAGTGATCCTGCGGACGGCTGCAGGCGCCAAAGTGACCGCGGCCGACATCGATCGCGAGCCGCTGCAGCTGTTGCCGCCCGGCAGTATTGCCTGGCTTCATCTCGACGTGAGCACCAGCGGGCAGTCAGACCTGGGCCAGTACCTGCTGTCCGATCTGGAGGCGCGTTTCCCGATGCCGGAAAATGCGGGCTTTTCGCTCCGGCGCGACGTGACGCAGCTGAATCTGGCCGCCTATTCGCTGCAGGGCCTGGACTTCGCCGGCGTGGCGATCGGCTCGTTCGACGCCGCCAAGATCTCCGCGGCTGCGCTCGAATATCACGGCGGCCCGCTCGCTCCCCAGCTGATGAAGTCGGAATACGCGGGGCGTACGCTGTTCACGGCGCAGAACATCGGGTTTTCGATCCTGACTCCGCATACCGCGCTGTTCGGCAACGACGTGGGCATGCGCCGCTGCCTGGACCGCATCGCCGACGCGCGTGTCGCAGATGATCTACCGGCCTGGGTGAAGGAGCTGATGGGCACGCCCAATGCCGCATTCTCCTTCGGCGGCGACCTCTCCGGCAACGCGGTCACCGCGACGCTTCCGCGACGGCTCGCTCTGCTGGAGGGGGCTTCACAGCTGCGAGTCGTCGGCAACTTCACACCACCGGGCGTCAATTTGGCCGCGACGATCCAGCATGCGGATCCCACCGCGGCCCGACACAGCGCCACTGCGCTGCGGGAGGTCGGCGGCAGCGTCAACGTGTACGCTCAGCTGCTCGGCCTCGGGCAACCCATCCGCAAGCTCGAGACCCAGGCAGTGGGGAACGATGCGCAGTTGGTGATCGCTGTGGAAGGCGAAGCCATCAAAGTGTTGATGAAGCGCTTCCTCCCGGCACCGCCACCTTTGGTACAACACTCCGGCCCTGGCTGGGCGGATCAGGCTCCCCCTGTTCCCGAAGGCGTGGCACGAGTCACCCCATGAGCAGAACCCGACCCATCGTCGCGATCGACGGCCCCGCCGGATCCGGCAAGACCACGGTCTCGCGCCTCGTGGCGCAACGCCTCGGCTACGTCGTGCTCGACACGGGTGCCCTGTATCGAACGCTGGCGCTGGCCACGAGCCGGGCCGGGCTGGAGCCGGGGCGAGACGATCTGGGCGCTTTCTGCGAGCAGCTGGTCGCGCGCGGCGCGATTGTCTTCGAACCGGCAGCCGATGGCGTGAGCCGCGTGCTGCTGGACGGGGAAGATGTATCGCTCCTGATCCGCACGCCCGAAATGAGCTCACGGGCGAGTGTCGTCTCGGCGCTGCCGCCCGTGCGCAAGGCGTTGCTCGACTTGCAGCGCTCGATGGGGCAGGGGGGCGGAGTGGTGGTCGAAGGCCGCGACATTGGCAGCGTTGTGTTTCCAGACGCCGAGTCCAAGTTCTTCCTCACAGCCAGCCTCGACCGCCGGGCAGAGCGCCGCTTCCACGAGCTGACGACCCGTGATCCCCCGACCCTGGGGGCAGTGAAGAACCAGGTCGCGGAGCGCGATCAACGCGATTCAGAGCGCGCCGTCGCCCCGCTGTTGCAGGCCCAGGACGCCGAATTCCTGGACAGCAGCGATCTCGGCATCGAGCAGGTGGTCGAACGCATCGTGAGCTCGGTGCGGCGCACCGAAGCCAAGTTGAAAGCCAGCCCCTGAGCCGCTGAGATACTGAACCTCTGGTCGAGTAGCGATGGTGAGCACGGAAGAGCGGCGCGGAATCTCATTCCGCAAGCTGGCGTGGGCGGGCGTGATCTTCACGGCCCTGGCGAGCGTGGGCGCCTGGGTAGCCTATGCGCAGCTGGTGCACTACCGACGTTGCGCCGTGGAACACTTGCCGCCGGAAACGCAGCTCGTGGCACGCCTGGACGTGGAGCAAGTGGTGCTGTTCGAGCCCGTTCGGCGGCATCTGATTCCGTTGATCGACCGCTTGCCGCTCGGCTCGGCTACCGCGAACACCGAGGCCGAGCCCCGGCTGACGCGCTTGCGGCGCGACGCCGGCTTGAACCTCGGCCTCGATCTGCGGGAAGTCCTGGTCGCCACCACGCCCGGCGGGCGCTGGGTGCTGGTGCTCGGCGGCTTGTTCCGGCACGGGCTCGTCCCCGCCATCGAGCGCGAGTTGCAGGGCGAAGCCGCGAGCGGGTGGCGGCGCGTCGGGGATGCACTGGAGTTCACACCGTCCGGCGCGGCCTTCGCGCAGGCGACCGACGGCGCGTTGCTGCTGGCGAGCAGTCGTGCGCTGCTCGACGCGAGCCTGCCGAGTTCTGCTCGGTTTCGCGAGCTCGGCCTGGAGCGCGAAGGCGCCGGCAGCGCACTCATTGCGGGCCCAGTTCTGGACCGTTGGGCCTCCGAGGGTGAGGGTCCCCGGTGGCTCGGGACCCTGCAAAGCGCCGCCCTCGCCCTGAGGTTGAGCCGCGAGATCGAGATTGAAGTGCATGTCGCGCTCCGCGACGGCCCCTCCGCCGCAGCCCTGGCGGCGCGCGCAGGGCATGCGCCCGCCCCATCCAGCGCCGAACGCGCGCTCGACTCCTCGGCCGACAGCCTCGACCCCTGGGGCTTTCTGGCTCGCGCGACCCACCCGCAGCTATCGGGAAATACGCTTCAATTCGTCAGCGTTTGGCGTCAGACCGAGCTCGATCGCGCAGCGCGAGAGCTCGCGGCGTGGTTGGAGCGTCGGCTTTCTGCCGCTTCGTCCAGCCCGAGCTGAGGTGAGCCTTGGGTCGCGAGCCCAAAGTCGCTGCCAGGGTGGTGGCGAGGTCCAGGAGGGGCTACAATCTACCCCCCGCGACGGTCAGGCTCCCCGTGATAGCCGGGGAGTTTCTGGTTTGTGCGGCGTTTCTGGTTTGACGCGGCCGGGGCCGCACGTTACGTGGGCGCGCGCACATTTTTCCGTGCGCACTCACTTCAGCGAGGTTCTCCCTCGCACCCCCGAGGGGAGGCTGTCGATTCTGGCTCGACCGCCATCCCACCCCACCTGCAGCATTGAACACGGAGTTAATAATCCAACCCATGCCTGAAACCATGACTTCTCAGAATAACGCGGAGGACAGTTTCTCCGCCCTCTTCGAGGCGACGCTCACCGATCCGAGCAACACCGAAAACGGTAGTGAAGGGCAGATCGTTTCCGGCTTGGTCGTTCAGCTCACGCACGATGCAGTCGTGGTGGACATTGGGGGCAAGAGCGAGGGAGTGATCTCCAAGGGCCAGTTCCTGGATGCCCACGGTGAGCTCAAGGTCTCGCGCGGCGACATCATCGACGTGTTCGTCGAGAGTCGCGAAAATGACGACGGTCTGATCAGTCTCTCCAAGGAGAAGGCTGACAAGATGAAGGTGTGGGACGAGATCTCGGGTGCCTGTGAGCGCGACGAGATCATCGAGGGCACCATCAGCCAGCGCGTGAAGGGCGGCCTCTCCGTCACGATCCGCGGTGGCGTGAAGGCCTTCTTGCCCGGCTCCCAGGTGGATCTGCGCCCGGTGCGCAACCTGGACAAGCTGATCGGCCAGACCTACGAGTTCAAGGTCATCAAGTTCAACAAGAAGCGCGGTAACATCGTGCTCTCTCGTCGGGTGCTGCTCGAGAAGGAACGCGACACTCTCAAGCAGAAGACGCTCGAGACCTTGCACGAAGGCATGGTTTGCGAGGGGACGATCAAGAACCTCACCGAGTACGGCGCCTTCGTCGAGCTCGGCGGTATCGACGGCCTGCTGCACATCACGGATATGTCGTGGGGCCGCGTGAACCATCCGAGCGAGGTGTTCAAGGTCGGCGACAGCGTCACCGTGAAGGTGCTCAAGTACAACGCGGAGACGGAGCGCGTCAGCCTGGGCCTCAAGCAGACGCAAGAGGAC
>JAICTU010000113.1 GCA_025936205.1 Polyangiaceae bacterium
ACGAACCGTGCCTGAGGAAAGTGGCTTGCCACCTCGGCTGCGCAGCGAATGAACGAAGGATAATCCTTTTGAGGGTGCCAGCGGGCGAGGGTTCCCACCACCAGGTGATCCTCAGTGATGCCTGTGTTCGCTCGCAGCGCCGAGCGAAGCCTAGCGTCGGGAGCGAGCGCCTCGCAGTCGAATCCGTTCGGTATGACAAGGGCCCGCTCCGAGATGAAACCACGTTGTCGGTGCGCGGCTTCGCCTCGTTCGGAATTGTAGACAATCCAGTCTGCCAGCGGCGACAGCTTCGCTCCCAGCTTCACCGCAGATCGCGTGCCCCATTTTTTCTCGAGAAGCGGCGACGGACTGCATCGGACGTTCCAGCCGTGCCAGCGCACATTGCTCGCGCGGGCAGCCAGCGTCGCCGCGAGATTGCCGTGGTACATCCAGCCCTGCACGATATCGGGCTGCGTTCGGCGGCAATGGAGTACGAGCGTAAGTAGTACCGCCGGTAGTGGACGCCGTTGTGATTCACAATTGAACGTGTTCACTCCCAGGCGTCGGATGCGCTCAGCAACGGGCCCGTCTCCGATGAGCGAAAACACTTGAGAAGAGAAGGAGGCCTTGTCCTCGTGCTCCAGCAAACGCAGAAGGGCCGTTTCCGCGCCCCCCTGATTGAGTCCGGTAATGACGTGCAAGACCTTGAGCATGGCCAGGGTCACGCAGTGGTCAACGTTCGTGGGGTATGCGGCCTGAGCATTGTGCTCGAGTTCCGACAGAGGGCTGCCTGAGATGGTGGGCGCTCATCGGTAGATGAAAGACATGGGAGAAGCCGAGTGCCATCGAGTAGAATCCCAACTGCGTATGCTTAGCAACGGCGCAGCCGCATGCAGCCATGAGACCGCGAATTGGTCAGGCGCGCTTCGTGTGGGCCAATGGGCCGAATGAAGCGAGGTTCCGCTCTTGCTCGCGTTGCGGCGAATAAAGAGACTCGGGGCGGGTGCGTACTGAGAGCGCCACGACCACGCATCGGTCATCCCTGGGAAGTCTGACATCGTGACGGCCATCGGCGTTCTGTTCATCGCAGTAGGGGTGTCTCTCGGCCTGGTTCTGTCCTGGCGTTGGCGCTCGTCCGCTTACTTTCTATTGTACTGCTATCACCTCGCCGCGACTCTGGTGGCTTGGTACTACAGTCTGACCCACATTGCCGACGCACAGGGTTATTACACCGGTGGTGATGCCTTCACCGAGTTTGGTACCGGCACAGAGTTCATCACTTGGTTAACGACGCAGCTGAAGGATGGTCTCGACGCCAGCTATCTGGATCTGCACATCGTATTCCATTTGTTTGGCTACTGCGGCATCGTGTTCCTGTCGCGCATCTGTGATTTCGCACTCGAGGGGTCGGCGCTGGAAGGTTCTGAGTCAGCCATGGACCGTAAGGGCAGGCTGCTCTACTACGCTGTCGTTTTCCTCCCGAGCCTTCATTTCTGGACGTCCGCGATCGGCAAAGATGGGCTTGTATTCATGGGCATCCTGTCTTTTGTGTGGGCGATGGCGCGTCCCCAGTCGCGTCTGACGGCGCTGCTCATCGGGTTCTCAGTGTGCGCAGTGATTCGACCGCACATTGCGGCAATGCTAGCGGTGTCTTGTGGCATTGGGGCCGTCTTTAGTAGCGACACCCCGCGCGTGGCCCGCTTTTTACTGCTCACCGCAGTATCGGTGGGCTTTGTTCTTGCTCTGCCGTTTCTCAAGGAGTTCGTCGGGCTCCAGGATGTGAGCGCTCCCGAGTTGAGCGCATATGTCGAAAACCGACAGGATGCGAACTTGTACGGTGGATCGAGCGTCGACATCGCCCAGTATTCGCCGCCTATGCAGGTCTTCACCTTCTTGTTTCGTCCCTTGTTCGTAGACACCAGAGAGGCAATGGGACTTTTTGTGTCTTGCGAGAATCTGTTCCTGCTCTGTCTGTTTGTTTTGCTTTCGCCGGGCCTGATCCGTGTGATTCGGTCTCGCAATCAAGCACTATTCGTTCGTTTCAACGTCGCATTTGCGCTGATGGCGACCATCACCCTTGCGACAACGATTGCGAACATGGGCCTAGCGCTTCGTCAGAAGGTGATGGTGCTTCCCAGTATTCTCATCATTTTATTGATGTCTTATCGCGCCCGTCTGCACGACACGGTGCTGGAGGATGCCGAGGTGGGGGCTCGGGCTTGACTCTGGCATCACCCGCAGCCTGATGTCATCGCCGGCGCACGGTAGCCCGGACAGTCAGGTTCAATGGACGGTTGGGGCGTCCGCGCCGCCGGCCTTGAGCGGCATCTTGTCCGATTGCCCCTTGAATTGCGGCATCGTCACATGGCCTTCGTGGGAGACGCCCTCCCGCCGCAGCACTGACAGCAGCGTTCCGGCCAGGATCTGCAGGTCCAGTCGCAGGCTCCAGTGCTCGACGTACCAGACGTCGAGCTCGAACTTGCGTTCCCAGGACAGCGCATTGCGCCCGTTGAGGACTGCCCAGCCGGTGATCCCCGGTTTCACCCAGTGCCGCTGTCGCTGCCTTGGGGTGTACCGCCCCAAGTATTCGGGCAGAAGAGGGCGAGGACCCACGAGGCTCATGTCTCCGGCGAGGACGTTCAGCAGCGTGGGCAACTCGTCGAGACTGGTGGAACGCAACACCCGCCCGAGCACCGTCATGCGCTCCGCGTCGGAGTCCAGCCGCTGCTCGTCGGGCCCGGGTTCGCGCATCGTGCGAAATTTGAGCAGGGTGAATGGTTTGTCGTGCAGACCAATGCGGACCTGGCGAAACAGAACTGGCGAACCCAGTTGGCGCCGCACGAGTCCCGCAACTCCGACCATCAAAGGTGCCGCCACGACCAGGCCTGCAGCAGCCAGCCCAACATCCAGAGCACGTTTTGCTAGCTGCTCCAGCGGTCTGGTTCGAACTCCGGTCCCCGAGAGCGTTTCTGTTCGAGTCGTCATCGATTTACAGGCCGTCGAGAAGTTTCAGGCTAAAATCGTGGAACGAAGTAAACTCCGCCTGCACGTCCTGCTTGGACTCCAGCTGCGCGTGCAGTCCGCCAGGACGACGAATGCGGATCGTCTGCCAGCCGAGCTGCTGGGGCCCAGCAAAGTCCTTGAGCGGATTGTCCCCGATGTATACGCAGTCAGGTCCCTTGCATCCGGACGCCGCTTCAATGGCACTGAATCCAGATAGGCTCGGCTTGGTCCAGCTGGGTCCATGGTCCGCCGTGACAATCAGCTTCCTGGCCCACCGCTTCAAATTCAGGGCACGTATCTTGGCATGCTGACTCGAGCTGGGGCCGTCGGTGACAACGGCGAGGAAGCCATCGGAAGCGCATTCGAGGGCGTGCAGCGCGTCATCGAGGAGCGATATTTGCGGCGCATGCTCGCGATAGCAGCGAACCAGAAGCTCGATATCCGCCGCTGTTGGCTCTATTCCAGCACTACGGAGCACGCGCTGAAAGATGTCTCCTCGTGCATTCTGCAGGAAGAGTTCCCAGGCGCGTTCAGCAACGTCCGTCAGGTTCCAGCGTTGACGCGCGAACTCGCCCACCGCGCCAAAGCCGCTACGCACATAGTCGCGCTCGAGATACAAGGTGTCGTCGACATCGAAGACGACGGCTTTGGCGGCTACAGTCCGCACGCGGCCCTGTCGCGGAAGACGCCTGCATCGTAGCGGAGCATCACTAGCCCATCCTTCCAGTCCTGGTGAGCAGACGACTCCTGCGAAAGCATGTCCTCCACGATCCAGCGTGGAATGTGTGCCCCAGCCTCCCAGCTCAGCGGAAAGCCGCCGCCAAATCGAGCATTGATTTCGATCACGGACAGGCGCGCCGTACTGTCGTCGGCAAAGATCTGCACGTTGAGGCAGCCCCACGCCCCTGGCAGGGCTTCAGACACGCGCGTCGCCAATCCGATGACCGGCTCGTGCTTCATCGTGACGCCCTTGCTGACTTCTCCGTTCCTCACCTCGAGCCTCCGCCTCGGCACGGCTGAGCGACAGCGCCCGAAGCGATCGACAAAGACATCCACGGTGTACTCCGCGCCGGATGCGATCTCCTGCACGATATAGTCGTCGCGTTCGCCGGCGATCCGCTGGAGCGCATCGCGTGTATCGACTCTCGTGACCCCGATGGCGGAGCTACCGCGGGCAGGTTTCGCGTACACCGGGAAATCGAGCAGCGCCTTACCGGCCAGGAGCCGTTGCGCGTCGACTTGCGCTACCGTCGGTAGCCCGTTGGCGAGCAACCAGGCATGGGTATGTCGTTTGTCGTTGGAAATGCTGATTGTGTCCGGGGAAGACACATGCACACGGGTCCCGAGGGCTTCAAACTGCCGTCGAGCCCCTGCGTAGACCGGCAACTCTGGGTCGATGGTGGGAACGATCAGGTCTACGTGTTCTTTTTCGCAGATCCCGAGCACTGCTTCGACGAAGGTCGGCTCTTGGCAACGAGGCACCAGGTAACCGGCGTCCGCACTTTGCCAGGCCGCGGACAGTGCCGTAATATCGGCTGCGATCAGCCGCGCGGTCCTGCCGCTGGCCTCGATGGCCGTGCGCCAGATCCGCAGTAGTTCGACACGGCGCCCCGCGGATGAAATCAGGACGGTGAAGGGCTTCTCTTGCATGGTAGATCAAGAGCGATGGTCAGCATTGGATCCATACGGCTCTGACAGGGCTCCACTTTGCTTCGGCCGGTGCTACATGCTCAGAAAGCGATCGCGACGATGATCCCCCGATTACATGAGATTCGTGCCCTGAGGCGCCTGGTTTTACCGACCCTCAAGGCTCTCAATCCGGGAAACATCAAGGTTCGTCATCACTGGACGGGCGACCCCGTCACCCTGGATGCATTCCGTCACAAGGGCTACTGGTACCACGGAAAAAGTCGGGAGCGGCAGTCGATGCAACTCTTTTCCGAGTTGATCCGCCCGGGGGACGCCGTCCTCGAGGTCGGTGGGCACATCGGGTACTTGAGCCTGTATTTTGCTTCCTTGGTGGGGCAGACCGGCAAGGTCGTGGTGCTCGAACCAGGGCCCAACAACCTGCGTTACTTGCGAGAAAACGTCGCTGCAAAGCCATGGGTGACTGTCGTTGAATGTGCGGCGTGCAACTACGTTGGGGCAGCGGAGCTTCACACCGAGAACCTGACGGGGCAGAACAACACGCTGCTCGAGCGCTACGCGACGCGAGTGGCCAATGAGGAACGCTCCTTCATCGCCGATGTTGGGGCGGACGTGGTGACAGTCGCTTGCACTACTGTCGACGCGCTGCTCCAGCAGCCCGAGCAAGTACCTCCTTCGTTCGTGAAGATCGACGTCGAAGGGGCGGAACTCGCAGTGCTTCAGGGGATGACTCAAACGCTGGCCTCGTCGCGCCTCGCCTTGATGGTAGAGGTCACGGAAAAGAGCGCTGAAGTCAGCGAGCTCCTGCTTGACGCTGGGTATCGTCTGTTCAGCGAGGGTAAGCAGTCGATCGTCCGTGGGGGGCGTTTACACGGCAACGTGTTTTGTCTCAAGCCCGAGGATGTGCGCGTAAACCGCTTTGGGATCTGAGCCGCACGCTACGCTTGCAGACCCATGTGCCGCAGCATTTCCCGGTTCACCTTTGCGACGTCGTACTTTTCCTCGGCCAGGGCGCGTGACGCTACTCCCATGCGCTCGAGCAACTCAGGCTGCTCCACAAACTGGAGCATGGCCTCCGCCAGCGCTCGAGGATCGCGTGGTGGAACCAGGTATCCGTTGTAGCCGTGTTGCACGGTTTCTCTACAGCCGGGCGTATCGCAGGTGATGATGGGGCGTCCCATGGCCATGGCTTCGAGAATTGTGCGCGGAATGCCTTCACGATAGAAAGACGGCAGCACGAACACGTGGGAGCGTGCGAGGATGGGCCGAACGTCAGCGAGCTGTCCATGGTGGGTGACGCCGCCCTCACTCGCCCAGCGAGCCAGCTCATGCGACGAGATTGCTGCGGGGTTGGAGTCGATACCGCCGACGAGATGAAAGTGGGTCTGCGGATGACGCAGGCGTACCAGCCGCCCCGCCTCCAGGAATTCGTGGATGCCTTTCTCGCGGATCATCCGCGCAATCAACACGAACTGGATGGGACCTTGGAGCGGGGGCAGCGGCGTCGGCGCGAAGAGCTCCAGATTGACTCCAGAGCCATGAACCAAAGCGCATTGCGGCACCCTGACCAGCCCCAAGTTCAGGAACAGAGCCTGATCGTCGGGGTTCTGAAAAACTACCCGCCGGGCTCCGCGCAGAGCGGTGCGATACAGGTTTTGCGCCACCCACTGCACGGCTTGGCGTTGTCGATCGATGCCTTCGGAGGCGAATGCATACCCCAGTCCGGTGATCAGCGCCGTGCTTGCCGGTACGTGCGCCAGCTGCGCTGCCAGCAAGCCATAGATGACCGGTTTGATGGTGTAGGCGAGCAGGTGCGTTGGCTCGATGCGCCTCAACAGCCGGTAGAGCTGCACCAGGGTCTGAAGGTCATGCAGCGGGTTCAACCCTGTGCGCGCGAGAGAAAGTGAGTGTAAAGTGACTCCCCACGCCGCGAGCGCCTGGCCGCATTCCGTGTCCGCCGAGAGCCCTGGTGCTGCAGCGTGCACGCGCATTCCACGCGCGAGTAGTGCACGGATGAGGTCGCCCCGAAATCTCAGCAGCGAGTCGGCGAGTCCCGCGACGATCAGGGCCCTGGGGGTCGAGTTCTCGTTGGCGCTCAGGTCCATCCTGACGCCAGTCTATCCCAGATTGTTCTGCTGTACCTCCAGTCGCTGCGAAAGCACCTGGGTCGACGTTGGTAGCCCTCAACCTGCAGGTCGGCTCGAGCGTATGCCTCGCAAGGGAGCGGCCATGAACGATCCTCGGCGTTGCGAAGCGAATCGGGAAAAAGCGTCATGTGCGGGATAGTGGGGTTCTGGGCTGCGCAGGTCCGAGCCGACCGGCAGAGCATCTTGCAGCGTATGACAGATACTCTGGTGCATCGAGGGCCCGATGCCGGAGGAACCGCCATTGGGGACGACCTGGCTCCAGCTTTTGGACATCGTCGCCTCGCCATCGTGGACCTGTCCGAAGGTGGGAGCCAGCCCATGCGCTCCCGCAGCGGGCGTTTCACGATCACTTACAACGGCGAAGTATATAATTTCGAGTCGCTTCGGAAAGAGCTGCGCGAACACGGCGTTCTCGACTACCGCGGTACCTCCGATACCGAGGTGATACTTGCCGCCGTCGAGGCCTGGGGCGTCGAACGGGCGCTCCAGCGCTTTGTCGGTATGTTCGCGTTTGCACTGTGGGATCGCCAGGAACGGCGCCTCTACCTGGCCACCGATCGAATGGGCAAGAAGCCCTTGTACTTCGGCTGGGCGAAGGGAACCTTTCTGTTTGCCTCGGAACTCAAGGCGCTGGTGCAGCATCCGGATTTCGACGCTGCGATCGATGAATCAGCATTAGAACTCTTTCTCCGGTTTGGCTTCATACCTGCCCCGGCCTGCATCTATCGCAGGGTTCGCAAGCTCGAGCCGGGGCGCCTTCTGATCTTGTCGTCCCCAGCAGAATCAGGCGCCATCTCGAAAGAGTATTGGTCTTTGAGCGGCGTCCTCCGCGCGGGGCGCAGCTCGTCGTACACCGGGAGCGATGACGAAGCCCTAGAGGAGTTGGAGCGCCTGTTGAGCGATGCGGTGCGCATCCGCATGGTGGCCGACGTGCCGCTCGGTGCACTGCTTTCCGGCGGTATCGACTCGTCGCTGGTCACCGCACTGATGCAGGCCCAGAGCAGCCGTCGCGTCAGCACATTTTCGATTGGCTTCGAGGACTCCCGCTTTGATGAATCGCAGGATGCGCGGCGCGTCGCCGCGCATTTGGGGACCGAGCACACCGAGTTGACCGTGAGCGCAGCGGATGCGCTGGGCGTGATTCCGTTGCTGCCCGCGCTCTACGATGAGCCGTTCGCCGATGCCTCCCAGATCCCCACCTACCTGGTCAGTCGCATGGCTCGCCAACACGTGACGGTGGCCCTGACCGGTGACGGGGGAGACGAGATCTGGGCCGGCTACGATCGCTACGTATGGGGACGTCGCGTCTATCAGCTCTTCTCGAGGACGCCGGTGCGCTTCCGCTCGCTTTTTGCGGGGCTGCTCGGGCAGGCGTCTCCCGCGGCTTATGATCGCCTCTCCGCGAGCATCTCGCGCTTCGTCCCGGCCCGGTACCGCGTGAGGCTGCCGGGCGACAAGATTCATAAGCTGACTCGCCTGGCCGCAGCAGATACGCCGGAACGGTTTCATCTGGCGCTGGCATCATTGGCGTGGAGCCAGCCGGAGCGCCTGCTGCGAGCCAAGTCAGTTGGTGACAGGACGGATGTCGCGTCGCTCTGGCCCGCCGGGTCCACCGACATCGACATCGTGGAGTTGATGATGGAGCGAGACCTTGCTGTCGCTTTCCCGGGGGACATGCTGACCAAGGTCGATCGCGCCAGCATGGCAGCATCACTCGAGTGTCGCTTGCCGCTTGCGGATCATCGCATCCTCGAGTTCGCATGCCGCTTGCCGTTGCGGCTGAAGCTACACAATGGGCAGGGGAAGGTTCTGCTGCGGCGTGTGCTCGAGCGCTACATCCCTCGTGCATTGGTGGAGCGGCCAAAGATGGGATTTGGCATTCCGCTGGCGCAATGGCTTCGCGGTCCGCTGCGTGAGTGGGCGGACGATTTGCTGTCCGAAGAGTCGCTCAGCTCCGGGGGATTGCTGAATCCAGCGCCCGTACGTGCAGCCTGGCAGGAGCACCAGCGTGGCGAACGATCCCGTCATACGGAGCTGTGGGCGGTCCTGATGTTCCAGGCGTGGCGACGCAAAATGCCTTGGTCTATCGCCACGGAGCACTGCGGTACGCGCACTGGGGTTGCGGCGCAGCGTGCCTTGGCGTTGTCCGCGGCCGACGCTCAGAAGTCATAGTCGAAGCGCTTCACATCGCTGGCGTACAGGTCCCCGACACGCTGAATCAGTCGTTTCGAGTCGAAGTAAGCGCGATAATCGGCTTCCTTGCGCGAGGCGTTTCTCTGCTCAAAGAACCAGCGTTTGCCCATCCGCTGCTCTAGATAGTCGGAGAGTTCATCGAGCTTTTCGACCCGCCCCACGTACTCCACCAGCGCCCCTCGAGGACCGTCCGTAAACCGGTGTTGGGGCCGAAAGACGAAGTCGAGCCGATCCAGCTCCTGCTCGACGAGCCACTCGTCGACGAACGAGGCGAAGCTCCTGAACGCAGGCAGCCGGTACTGCTCGGGGTTGCGGACGCCCGCATCGGTTGTTCCCGCTTGACGCACAAACGAATACGCGGACACGAGGCGGCTCCAGGGATTGCGTACCACCGCAAAGGACGCGAGCGTCTCCAGGAGCCCGGGGCAATAGCGTTGGATCTCCTGCGCGGTCAGGTGTCCCATGGATCGACCATAGAGCGCGTGATTGATGCTGGTGCCCGCTGCCTTTGGAACGTGAACGAATACAACTCCGGCGCGACGCCAGAGCGGCAGCCTGCGGTAACACATCAAAAGGTGATTGAGCGGTACCGGCAACCACTCCTGCAGCCCAATCAAGCTCCGCACACGTTCCGATTGCTTGGCACGTTCGAGCCAAGATCGAAGGCGCACCGGGGAAGCAGCGTGCCAGTGGCTCACTGGGGGGTTGTGCTGAGCGCCCGCATGATGTCTCGCAAGACGCTGACCCGCCGTGCCGCCGTCCGGGGCGACGACTCGAGAACACGGGCGTAGAGATCGATCCAGCGCTTCGCGATCTGGTCCAGGTCGTATTCCTGAGTGAGCAGTGGCACGCGCGCCAGCGCTTGCTGGCGAAAGCGACCATCGTTGGCCACCTCCGTCATGGCATTGGCCAGCGCCACTGGGTCTCGGGCCACGACGCACCCTGAATCTGCGGCGATGATCTCCGCTATGTTTCCCACGTTTGTGGCGACGACGGGTAAGCCGCAGAGGGTCGCTTCCAGCAGCACGATCGGCATGCCCTCACGTCGCGACGACATGACAAAGGCGTCAGCAGCCGACATCAGCTCTCGTACGTCACGTCGCAGACCGAGAAAGTACACCTTGGAAGTCAGGCCTAACTCTCGTGACAGAGCCTCCGCGCGAGCTTTGGTGGCACCATCGCCGACGAGTAGAAGCCTCGACCTCGGATGTCCGGCGACATGGTGCGCGAACGAGCGAAGCAGCAGTTCGTGATCCTTCTCGGGCCGGAACCGCCCAACCCAGAGCCAGAGGAAGTCCGCCGCGTCGAGCGAGAGCTCGGCGCTGATCCGCTCTCGAGCACCAGGCACCCGCGACCACTCCGAGGTCTCGATGCCATTCGGCATGTAGCAGATATGCTCGGGCGAGGAGGCGCCCGCCTGAATGTGTCGCTGCACGCCACTACGGCAGACGCAGGTCGTCAAGTCGCCGAGCGGCTCGCTATAACGGTACAGGAGGTCCTCTAGCCACAGCTTGAGGCTGCCCCGCTCCGCCTCGTGCTCGTTATGGACGGTCGCGATCACGCGTACGTTGGGCGCCAGGGTGCCGGCGAGGCGTACCAGCAGGTTGGCGTTGACCATGTGTCCGTGAGCAATGGATACGCCTTCTTCGGACAGCACTCGTGCCAGTGCGCGCGCGTAGCCCCAGCCGATCGAGCGCGCTCCGCGCGCGCCCGCGGGAATGCCAACGCTCCGCCGCGAAATACCCGCTTCGGTGAGTGCGGGAGCCAGAACATCTGCGGCGGATGGTTCGTCGAGCGTGATCACGATCGGCGTCCAACCTCGTTTTCCCAAGCCTTGACAGAGGGCCAGCACCTGTTGCTCGGCACCGCCCACGTCTAGGTTTTTGATCACCAGAGCGACGCGCGGACTTCGTCGAGCAGAGGACGGCATCTGGGCGAGATGGGCGGTCAGCTCAGCCCCGACTGGGGCTCGCCTCACGGTGCTGCGTGCCTGGGTGAGAGACCGCATCGTTGCTTGGTGTCAATGGCGAAGGGCAGAGAGTGGCTGGGAGGGAGTACCCGCGTTCTTCCAAAGCGCTGAGGATCTGGCGAATGCTGTCCTCGGGAGCTTCCCCGTCTGTGTGCACTGTCACGTCGGGGTGTTCGGGAACCTCATACGGATCATCCACACCGGTAAACGCTGGGATGAGCCCCGCGCGCGCGCGGCTATACATACCCTTAACGTCCCGCCGCTCGCATTCGGAAAGGGGACAAGCCACATGGACTTCCACAAACCGGTCGATTTGCGCGCGGACCTCGCGCCGGGCGGCTGCGTAAGGACTCACTGCAGCCACGATCACTGCGACACCATTGCGACTCAGCAGCTTGGCGACGAAACCAATGCGCAAGACATTGGTGTCGCGGTCCTGCCTCGAAAATCCCAGCCCACGCGAGAGGTTTTCGCGCACGACGTCGCCGTCCAACACCTCCACACGGTGGCCGCGCTGCTGCAATAAGGTGGCAAGTTGGCTGGAAAGCGTAGACTTGCCCGAGCAAGGGAGCCCCGTCAGCCACACGGTGAACCCCAGGTTGACCATGGACATACGCTACTCTGTGATGACGGTCGCGTACCGTCTACACAAAAGAGGCTTGGGCGAGCCGAGTTCGTCAAGCGAGAGCGGCGTGCTGCTGAGCGTCTCTCGCAATGGTTTTGCGCGGTGAGATAGCGCTGATACGCCCATGCACGGCAATGTGGGAAGTGGCCTCCTATCAGCTCCAGCTCGGGCGTCCGCGCACGCTAGCGTTCGAGCGGGGGAGACCGACGGCCTCACAGAAGAGTAGATGCGCTGCTGGTTGCACCCGCCCCGCGGGAGCGCCCCCCGAGCTGCGGGGCGCTAGGCACAGCAAGAGGCGTCCGGGAATCGCTACCTGCCCGGCTGCAGCGAATGGGGGCACAGCTGTCAGGTGCCGGCTGCTGCTTCGTGTCAAGTCAACGAATTGGCAGGGAATCGCGTGGCGGCCCGGCGTTCGGCAAGCTTGTGCCGCCCATCGTACCGTCCTGGGTCTTGGCGAGAGGTCGCCTGGGCGCGCGGTGCCAGCGCCACACTAGCGAGGCTCGGGACTTGCGCTATCACCCCTGGGCAGTTGACAGAGACCGGCGTCCGGAGGACTACCGGCGTCGGCATTCGGTAAAGGAATCAATCGCGTGGGTCTATTAGAAAAGTTCGCGGCAAAACAGGGTCACATCGTGGTGGTCGGTGTGGGGTACGTGGGCCTGCCGCTGGTAGCGGAGTTCGCTCGCGAAGGCTTTCAGGTCACGGGTCTCGACTACGATACTCGAAAGGTCGAGCTGCTGAGCCAGGGCGAGTCGTACATCCGGGATGTGCCCTCTTCGGACCTGGCGCCCCACGCCAAATCGGGGCGCCTGCGCGCCACTGCAGAGCCCGCGGTGCTGCGGGAAGCCGATGCCGTCATCGTTTGCGTTCCCACCCCGCTGAACAAGACGAAGGACCCGGACATGCGCTTCATCGTCGATGCGGCGGAGCAGATCCAGAAGCACCAACATGCCGGGATGCTGGTGGTACTCGAGTCGACGACGTATCCGGGCACCACCACCGAGCTACTGGTGCCCAAGCTGACCGAGCGTGGCTTTGCGCTCGGCAAGGACGTATTTGTCGCGTTTTCCCCGGAACGGGTCGATCCGGGCAATGAACGTTTCAAGACTCGCAACACGCCCAAGGTGCTCGGCGGAGCCACTCCGGAATGTCTAGCTGTCGCCAGCGCACTCTACTCCCAGGTCATCAACCAGCTGATACCGGTGAGCTCTACCGAGACGGCGGAGATGGTCAAACTGCTGGAAAACACCTTCCGCGCCGTGAACATCGGTCTTGCCAACGAGATCGCGTTGATGAGCCGCAAACTCGGCGTCAATCCGTTCGAGGTGATTCGCGCGGCCGCCAGTAAGCCATTTGGGTTCATGCCGTTCTATCCGGGGCCGGGTCTCGGCGGGCACTGCATTCCGATCGATCCCCTCTATCTGTCTTGGAAGCTCAAGGCGCTCAAGGGCCAGGCACGTTTCATCGAGCTCGCTGATTCCATCAACAGCTCCATGCCCAGCTATGTCGTGGAGCGGGTAGCCGCCGCACTCAACGAGCACTCAAAATCTGTGAAGGGGTCGAGCATTCTCGTGTACGGGATTGCATACAAGAAGAATGTCAACGATGTGCGAGAGTCGCCTGCCTTTGAGGTGATCGAAGAACTGGAGAAGAAAGGGGCTCATGTAGCGTTCACCGATCCGCTAGTGGCGAGCGTCGAGTTGCCCCACGGCGAGCAGAAGGGTGTCGCTCCGGACTTTGCCGCCTATGACGCCGTAGTCGTCATTACCGACCACGATGCGCTGGATCGCGAACGGCTGGTGCGTGAAGCCCGTATCGTCATCGACACGCGCGACGCTCTCGCCCGCGTCGAAGGCGTCGATCCCACTCGTGTCTTTGGCCTGTAGCGCTGGCCTGCGGCAGCGCCGGTTCGGATAGCGGCGGGCGAGTGGCGGTGCCGTCGGGCAGGTGGCAGAGAGGCTCTCTTTGCCGCCCGACTCGACGGCACGCACATCCTGGGCGGCAGCATGCTTGCGAGACAGCGATGGTACCTGCGTGTGGCGCTCGAGTGGCTATCCAGCCCGTCCGTCGCAGCTCCCCGTCGCCCCACAAACCCCACTCTCACAATCCCGCCCCCCCGCGCACGCCTCTCCCACCGCCCGAGGCGCCCGCAGCGCCGAACACCCCAGCACAAACCCATCCAGCCAGTATCCCGAGTGCAGCTGGATCTGCGTGACGGCGTTACCCTCGGCGCAGGACGAGCGGTAAGTATCGGAGCCGCTGGCGGAGAAGTTGTCAGCCTGCGAGATCAGCAGGTGGCCGGCAGCCGCAACGGCGAGATCGACGCCGTTCGCCGCCAAGGTGAGGGGCGCGCATTCGATCACGAGGCTGCGCAGCGCGTCCGACGCCGTGTCGTCCGGAGCGATGGGATCATACTGCCCGGAGAGCCCGACGAGCACCGGTGCGGTGTCGGGGCAGAACGCCGGCGGTTGGGGGACCCAGACCAGGCGCGAGTCGGGCACGTCCGTGCTCGGAACGCCGAGGAAGGGATCGCTCGTCGACCAGTTCACGAGCGCTTCGTTGCGAGTCAGCTGGATGATCGGGCTCGTGGGGTCGCCGGTCACCCGGGCGCTCGCGCACAGCGGCTCGATGAAGACCAGCCGCTGTCCGAATTGCTCGGTGCTGGGATTCGCTGTCGCTCGAACGCCGACCACGACGCCTCCCTGGCACGTCCCGAGGCGAGGGCCGCCGCCCACGACACCCACGAGATCGAGCTGGCTCGGGGCATCGACGACGACGGGGCGCGGTCCGGGCGCAGGGGGCAAGTCGGGCGCGGCGTCGGGTGGGGGAGGCGCGGTGCCTCCGTCGAGAGGTTCAGGATCGACGGCGCCGGCGTCGGCCGTCGCCGGCGGCTCGAGGCGGGGCGGTGCAGGCATCTCCACGGGAACGGAGCCGCTCGGAAGGGGCGGAAATGCGACGCTGGTCTCCGGCGAGGGCGGAGGGTCTGTCTGCAACGCCCCCATCCCCTCATCGGGACGCTCGGTGACGTCGACTCCTCCGATCAGGGCTTCGCACGCGCTGCCGGCGAGCCCCGTGAGCGCCACCAACGCCGAAATCGCCTGCAGGCGCGTCATGATGCGGCATTCTGAGCGGCGGACTGCTCGATTTCAAGCCAAGAGGCCCCCGAAAGCAGATTCAATGGGGGCCCGGCCGCGGCGTCGTGAATTGCGACGGATCGGGGCGCCGTTCGCTGTGCCGTATACGCCTCTCCGCCGGTCTGCTTCTGCAGCACCAGCTCAGAGGCGCGTCACGTATGCGCCCTACTACATTGCATGATGCAACAGGTCCGATGACCGCGGCTCACAGCCCGCCCATCCAGCTTCGAATGCACTCAATGTCGCTCTTGGAAAGCGTCACGCCGCCGAGCGGCATGCTGTTGCCGCAGGGCGGGTCTGCCGACAGCTTCTGAATCATCAAGCTCCCGTCCGGGTCATCGGGATCGATCACATTGCCCTGGCCGGTGCAGGCGAGCGTGCCGGGCTTGTCGATGAAGGCGCGCGCAGCCATCTCACTCGCTGCAAAGTTCTCGAGATTCGAGCCATCGCCGTGGCAGCCAGAGCTGCCACAATTGGTCGCCAGCACCGCGAACCCGTCGCAGCTGCTGCTGGGCGGGGTGGCCGTGCCGCCGCCGCTGCCGCCTGCGGAATTGTCGACCGTTTCAGGTGGGCTCGCCGTGCCAGCCGAACCGCCGCTGCCATCGCTGTCGGCGGGCCGCGCCGCGGGCGGCACGGCGCTGCTGCCCCCCGCCGCCGAGGCGACCGCGGTGGAGGGCGCGTTCGCCGCGCCACCGCCGGAGCCGCCATTGCTCCGGGCGCCGGCGTCGATCTCGTATTGCGAGCGAATCTCATCGGCCAGTTTGGAGCTGACCACGGGTGGATCCGCACCCGCGCAGGCAGCGATCAGGGCGCCCGTCACCGTGGTGCAGAGCAGGAGCGTTTGACTGGTCCGGAGCACTCTCGACATCGAGTTACATCAAAGCAACGTGGGTGCCACAACGTCAATGCCCCCTACCGTCGAGGAGCGGGCGTGCAAGCGTCCGCTGCGGCGCAAGCATTGCGCCAAGCTGGCTCAGGGCGAAAATGCTGCGCTCGATGGCGCGGTGAGCGCGGCACGTAGCCGCAGCGCCAGGAGAGACGTCGCCGCAAATTGAGCGCTAGAGTGGAAGGCGCGATCGCGACCCGGAACGCAACAGTTCGGCCATCACGTCTTCAAACCCAGGGCGAGAGTCAGCCCCTCGTCGAGCGCGTGCAGTGCACGCCGTCCGAGTGAACCGGCGCGTCCCTCGAACAACGACTTGTCCACGGTCATGACCTGACACGCGAGGATGACGGACGGTTGCTTCAAGCCGCTCGATGCCGGATCCAAGATGACGTTGCCCGCGGCCAGCTGTCGCCGCAGATTCGACGTAATCGGGGCCACCATCACCGTGCCGAGCTGACTCTCAGTCAAAAGGTCGTCCTGCACGATGACGACGGGGCGGCGAAATCCCGGCTCGGATTTTTGTGGCTCCCCCAGGTCAACCCACCAAACCTCGCCGCGCTTCACTCATCCTCCCATTCGACTGCGAGTAGCGCCTTGCGTGTTGCCCGTCGACGCAGGTCCTCGGTGTCATCATCCGCTGCCTCGCCGAACGCGGCATCGTAGGAGGCCTTGATACTGGCATCGAGTCGGGGGACCAGGTACGCCTTCACCGCTAGCGTGAAGAACTCGCTGCGCGATAGGCCGAGCCGCTTTGCCGCCCGTTCCGCCTGCTGGAATACCTGATCGGGAATCGAAATCGCAGTCTTCACAAGTGTAGTATAACTCGAGTCATACTCGCGGTCCAACGGGCGTCGGCCGCGCGGAATCCCTGGCGCCCGCTGCCAAGGGCGCCGCCGTTCGAGCGAGCAGATGGAGTCCATTCCCTTTCTGGCTATCAGGCCTGGAGTTCGGGTCTGCCCGGTTGCGGGCGGCGAGCCTCCTCATGCAGGAGGCTGGCGCTCAGTGCGGGTGCAGGGCGCGGTGGGTACGCCGCCTGGTGGCGGAGGTCGGCGGCCTTGCGTCAGGATCCGTAGCCGCCTCCGCACCGCGCCCCGGACGCGCCGCATCCGCGCCCCGCACCGCTACGATGGCAGGCGGCGTGAGCGGGGCTGGCTCCGGCGCGGTCGCCGCCTCTGCCAACGGCGCCGGTGCGGCCGCGCGCACCGAGGGCACCACGCGGACGTTCTGCGAGAGACGCACGCCCGAGGGCAAATCGGGGTAGGCCACAGCGCCGCGCGCTTCGGGCGCCGGTGCCGGCGGAGCAAGTAACAGCGTCGCTTGCTCGATCGCCGGCGGCACTGCGGCCGCGGACGTCATCGACTCGCCGAAGCTTTGCTCGAGCGACTCCGTGACGCGCGACACGGCCAGCCCGGCGGCTGGCAGGGCGACGGCGAGCAGCATCGGCAACGCCCAGTGCTTGGCGCTCTTCTTCGGGCTGCTCCCCGCCAGCTCGGATTGGACGAACTGCCCCGAGATGGGGACCGGAGCGGAGACTGGGCGCGGCGTCGTTCCTCTCTGGGCAGGCACTTGCACGGGCGCCGCGAGCTGCGCGGGGTACGGCCTGAGCGCCACCGGCGCCGGCAGCACGGCATTTGCAAGCAACGGGTTCGTGACCGAGCTCGGCATGTCGTCCGAGGAGCTCGGCGCCTCGCCCAGCACGGCGCTGAGCTCGGTCGAAGCGCGCCGTGCGGAGGCGAAGCGGTCGGCGCGCGAGCGCGCGCACGCGCGCGCAAACCAGGCGTCGAAGCCGTCCGGCACCGGGCCCCGCTGGGACGGCACGGGCAGCGGCCGCGTGCAGATGGCCAGCACCAGCTGCGGCAGCGTCGGCTCGGAGAAGGGCAGCTTGCCCAGCAGGCAGCGATAAGCGATCACCCCCAGCGCCCAGATGTCCGTGCGCTGGTCGAGGTTGCTGGCGCCCTCCGCTTGCTCCGGGCTCATGTACGAGGGCGTACCGAGCAGCGAGCCGGTGCGGGTGGCATTGCCCGGGGGCGCTTCCACCTTGGCGATGCCGAAATCAAAGACCTTGAACAGCTCCTCGTCGTCGTTGCGCACGATGAAGATGTTCTCCGGCTTCAGATCACGATGGATGATTCCAGCCTCGTGCGCGCGGGTCATGGCGCGCGCCAGGTGCTGGATCACGCGCGCCGTCTCGGCGGGGCTGAGACAGCCCACGCGCTCCAGGCGCTCGGCGAGGGATTCTCCCTCCAGCAGCTCCATCGCGATGTACGGCGTCACGCCGTCGAAGCCATGATCGAGGATCTGCACCACGTGCGGGCTGCGCAGGGCGGCAGCCAGGCGCGCCTCGCGCAGGAAGCGCGCGGTCGCCGAGGCGTCGGGATGCGCAGGCCCCTCGATCAATTTGAGCGCGACGGCCGCGTTCAGAGACAGATGCTCGGCCTTCCAGACCGAGCCCATTCCCCCCTGTCCCAATGGACGGATCAGGCGGTATCGACCACCCAGTATCTCGCCCGGCGCACGCCCCATGTCCGAACCTAACGAGAAGGACGTGGCCATGGCAAACTCAACTTGTCGGCTCCGGAGGGAGTTTTCCCTGCCGTTTCAGCGGGCTTTCGCCGCGCTTTCGCTCGCACTGCCAGCGTCTCCGGGCCAGCTATCATTTCGGGTGGTCCGCCGGACTCAGCGGCGGAACGCTGCTTCGTGCACGCGTTGCACGCGTGGAGCGCCCCGCGCTCGCGCCGAGCCAGCTGAAGCGAGGCATTCAGCGCCGATGACCAGGTCGGGCGCGCTGGCTCGCCAGATAGGTCGCCTTGCGCATGAAGTGCACGAAGCCCACGGGCGTGATGCCGCGACCATCGCGGAACGGGTCGAAGCGCAGCGCCTCTTGATCCAGCTCCACCCGCTCGCGCAGCTGCAGCTGGACAACGCTCTGAAAGCTTTCGCCGGCAGGTGGAAAAAGCGGCCCCGAGTACTCGGCCAGCTCCAGGCGCAGACTCGCGGTGCCGGCTCGCACGGCTCGCTCCAGCCGTTCGTCGCGACTGAGACCGGCGGGCGCTTTGCGCTCCGGGGCGAGGCGCCACTCGACGCGCCGGGTGCCGACCAGGAACGGCGAGACGCCGTAGTAATGGTTGGCGAGAAAGTCGTGGAAGTCGGTCGTCCACGGTGCAAACGGCATGCTCCAGGGCCTCCGGATGGTGGCGAGCAACAAATCCTGATCGCCCGGCTCGGCAGCGGCATTGGCTGGATTGGAGCAAAAGCGAATGGCGCATCCGAGCACGTCGGTGTGTTCACCGCGCTTCCACCAGGCGGAAGACCAGCGGACCAGAGCAGGCCCGGCCAGAGCCGAGGCCAGGCCCGCGAGGGCGGGCCTGCCCGGGGCGGGCTCGACCTCGGCGCGATACAACACCCCCCTCGGATGGAACATGCGGCTGCGGCGCAGCGCGCTCACGCTGCCGGTGAGCGGCGCGAGAGCGAGCCCCGCGAGCCAGCCGGCGACCGTCTTTTCGGGCATGCCTCTAGCGCTACCTTGCTCTGCCCGTCACGCCCAAAGCAACGCGCCGGCTGCTGCTCCTTTCCCCGCGCTGGCAGACCCACTTTGGTGCGCAGACCTCTCGCAGGTGACGTGTAGAGATCGTAGCGAGCTGCAGTGCCCCCGGGAGCCCAGGCCAAGGCCCTCGCTGCTGAAGTGAAGTGTGAAGAGTTTGTGCTTGCTGATTGCGAGCGTGGCGACTACTCAGGGCGCCCCTTCGAGCGCGTTCGCGTTCGTTGCAGGCAGATGGATGATTTGCGCTCTCGTGGCTCACGAGCGGAGCGATCGGCAAACGTGCACCGCACGATCACGGAGATCGTGGCGCGAGCGCTGCTGAGGCGTTTTGACGCTTCGAGCAGCATGAGAACAGCTGCGTGCTGCGGCTGCGAGCTGGTCCGCCAACGCAGCGCGAAAGATTGTTGCGCAGCGCGTGAAGTAGCCCTTGCGCATGCCTGCCGCGCGCCGGCAGACTCGAGGCTCAATGGCTGGGCGGAGGGCAACCAATCCCGAATCGCTGCGAGTCGTCTCCGACTCACGACTGCTGGAATCGCAGCCAGCAGAGTCACGAGTGCGAGAACAACAGCGCAGCTCGACGACCGCAGGCACGCAGCGCAGCTCGCGCGCGTTCTACCTGCGGGTGAACACCTTCGGCGGCTATCGCGTCGAGCGCATTCTCAGCACGGGCAGCCTGGGCGCCGTGGTCAGCGCGCGCCACCTCGCCCGCGATGAGGTCGTCGTGATCAAGCTCCTGCACCCCGACCTGTGCCACGACCCGGTGTCGGTCGCGCGCATGTCGCGGGAAGCGCACGTCCTCGCGCACATCGCCAGCGAGCGCGTCGTGCGCCTGCTCGACACGGGCTGGACGGATGAAGTCGGGCCCTACGTCGTGCTGGAGCACCTGGTGGGCATGGATCTCGCTCGCCTGCTGGAGACGAGCGGACCCTTGGCTCCGCCGCTCGCCGTCGACTACCTGCTGCAAGCCTGCGAAGCGCTCGCTGTGGCGCACGCCTCCGGCATCACCCATCGCGACCTCAAGCCGGAAAACCTGTTCGCCATCCGCGGCGGCACAGCCCCCCTGCTCAAGCTGCTCGACTTCGGCATCGCCCAGCACGGCCCCGAAAGCTTCCCCTACCGCGAGATCGCGCTGGAAGACGCCGAGGGCCCTTTGCTCGGCACGCCCGCCTACATGTCCCCGGAGCGCATCCAGGACATGCCCACCGATCAGCGTTCCGACATCTGG
>JAICTU010000364.1 GCA_025936205.1 Polyangiaceae bacterium
CGCTCGGCTTCTTCCGGCACGGACGCGTCGTACAAGACCAGGGGATGCAGGTTGCCGTCGCCGGCGTGAAACACATTGGCGACGCGCACACCCCAGTGCTCGGCGAGGCGAGTGATCTCGCTCAACACGCGCGCGATCTGCGAGCGGGGGATCACTCCGTCTTGCACGATGTAATTGGGGCTGAGCCGGCCCATGGCGGTGAAGGCGCTTTTGCGGCCGCGCCACATGGCGTCGCGCTCGGCCGCGTCTTTCGGGCGGCGCAGCTCGATCGCGCCGGCTCGGGAGCAGAGCTCGCTCGCGCTCTCAGCGGTGTGCTCGACCTCGCCGAGCGTGCCATCGACGTCCATCAACAGCACCGCGCCGACTTCGGGCCAGGCACCGCCCATCACGCTGCGCACGGCGTCGATCGCCATCTTGTCCATCATCTCGATCGCCGCAGGCAAGATGCCGCTGGCGATGATCAGAGAGACCGCGTTGCCGGCTTCGGTCGTGGAGGGGAAGGTGGCGAGCAGGGTGCGCGTCGTCTCCGGGAAGCGGCAAATCCGCAGCGTGACCTCCGTCACGACACCGAGCGTGCCCTCGCTGCCGACCAGCGCGCCGCGCAAGTCATAGCCCGGTGCGTCGAGCACTGCGCCACCCAGCGTCACGACGCTGCCATCGGCCAGCACCAGCTCCGCCCCGAGCACGTGGTGGGTGGTGAAGCCGTACTTCAAGCAGTGCGCGCCACCCGAGTTTTCCGCAACGTTGCCGCCGATGCTGCAGATCTGCGCCGACGAAGGGTCCGGGGCGGAGTAGTAGCCGTGCGGCGCCAGCCGCTTCGAGATGTCGAGGTTCACGACGCCGGGCTCGACGCGCATGCGCTGATTGTCGAGATCGATGTCGATGATGCGCCGCATGCGCGACAGACCGAGCAACAGGCACCCCTCGACGGGCAGCGCGCCGCCCGAAAGCCCCGTGCCCGAGCCGCGCGGCACGATGGGCAGGCCGACGGAGTACGCCAGCTTCACTACCTGAACCACTTCATCGCGGCTCTTCGGCAAAACCACGAGACCCGGCCGGGCTCGCAGATGCGGTAATGCGTCGCACTCGTAGGCGACCAGCTGGTCGGCTTCAAAGATGCAATTTTCCGCCCCGACGATGTCTTGAAAGCGCGCCACGAGCTCGCGTGCCAGCGCCTGCGGTAATAATTGCGAGACCCGAGGAGCAACAGAGGCGGCCAACGACGGGCAGGCTAACGCGTGCGGGCGCGTTTGTCAGCGGGGCGAATGAAGAGAGCGCGCGAAGGGCATGGGATCGAACAGATCACCGAGGCCCGAGCTGCGCCGTGACAGCGGACAATGCCTGTTCCAGCGCAGTAACGGTAGGGGCGCTGCCTTGCGCCAGCCGCGCGTTGCCGCCGCCGCGGCCGCCGGCTGCCGTGAGCGCGCCGCGCAGCAACACGGAAGCATCGACCGTGGAGTCCTCCGCGCTGGCAATCAAGAGGGAGGGGGGCTGCTCGAGCGCCGCGATGAACACCGCGCGGGGCAGCGCCGCATACTGCTGGGCGAGGCCTCGCAGCTCTTGCAACCCTCCGCTTTGCCGGCGTTCGACCATCCACACGCGCTCTGCTCCGGGAGAGCGCGCGAGCGCCGCTGCATACAGCTCGCGAGCCCGGTATTCGTCGAGCTGCTGCTGAAGCTCGCGCTCCCGCTTCAACGCCTGCTGCAGTTCGCCGGCGCGCGCCTCGAGCAGCGCGGGCAGCTCGTCGATACCAGTCGAGAACAGCGCGCTGGAGCGTGACAGGACCTCGTAGTCGGCCCGAGCCCGGCGCGTCGCGCGCCCCCCGCACACGAACTCGACCCGCACACTCTTGCGGACCCGGTCGAGCTTGCGCAGCAGCACAGGCCCGATTTCGCCCGTGCGACGCACGTGGGTGCCGCCGCAAGCGCTGCGATCGATACCCGAGATGCTCACGATGCGCAGCGCTCCGCTGCGCGCGCTGGCCTTGCGCAGGCCGGTGACGGCATTGGCGTCTTCGACCGAGACCGCGAGCTCGCGGTTCTCGAACACCAGGGCATTGGCGCGCTCCTCCACCGAGCGCAACTGCTCTGGCGTCAAGGCCGCGGCGTCCAGATCGAGAGTGCTCGTCTCTTCGCCGAAGTGCACGCTCAGCGTGGCGCTAGCGGTCAGCTCCTGGAACACGGCGGAGAGCAGGTGCTGGCCGCTGTGCTGCTGCATGTGATCGAAGCGGCGCGCCCAGTCCACGGAGCCCGCGAGGTGTATCCCATTGGGCAGGTCTGCGGGCGCCTCGGAGAGCACGTGCGCGATGCGCTCGCCTTCATCCACGACGTCGACCACGTGCAGCGCGAGCGGCGAGCCCTCGGGCTGCAGATGGCCGAGATCGAACTGCTGCCCGCCGGAGGTCGGATAGAAGGCGGTGCGATCCAGGTACAGCCGGCGACCGGAGTCATCGCGCCCGAGCAGCGTGGCGTCGAACCGCGTCAGGTAAGAGTCCCCGTAATACAGGCGCTCGGTCATGGCGCCGAGCCTCCGACGGCGCTTCTCCCGGGTCAAGGGCAGCCCTCCAAAGCCCTTGCAGATTGCAATTCAGATGTTAATCTGCAAATGTGCAGGCTCGCCTTGCTCGACGCATGGTCCAGCGGAGGCTGACGCAGTTTCCAGCCGTCGCCCTGGTCGGTCCCCGACAGTGCGGAAAGACCACGCTTGCCCGCGGTCTCGGTGGGGTCTACTTCGATCTCGAACAAGGGCCTGATCGGCTCCGGCTCGACCTGGAGTGGCCTGCTCTCGTCCAAGGCCGGCAGCTGGTCATCCTGGACGAGGCCCAGGCGTGGCCGGAGGTCTTCAACCGCTTGCGCGGAGCAATCGACGCGGAGCGCCGGCGCAATGGCCGCTTCTTGCTGCTCGGATCTGTGGCGCCGACTCTGATGACGCAGGTTGCGGAGTCCCTGGCAGGCCGGCTCTCGCTCGCGGAGCTGACACCGTTCGTCGCGACGGAACTTTCGGCCACGGCAAAGCTCGATGAGCTCTGGTTATGCGGCGGCTACCCTGATGGCGGTGTGCTTGGTGAGCCGCGCTTTCCGCAATGGCAAAGGGACTACCTGCAGCTGCTCATGCAGCGCGACTTACCAAACTGGGGCCTGCCCGCGCGCCCGCATGTCACTGAGCGCCTGGCACGCATGCTGGCAGCGGTGCACGGTCAGCTCTGGAATGCTTCGCGCGTGGGGCAAAGCCTCGGTCTGAACTATCAAACCGTGAACTCCTATCTCGACTATCTGGATGGAGCATTTCTCGTACGGCGCTTGCCGCCCTTCCACGGAAACTCGAAGAAGCGGCTGGTCAAGGCTCCGAAGGTGTACTGGCGCGACAGCGGGTTGCTCCATGCTCTGATGAACGTTCCCGATCGCGAGGCACTCCTGGTCCAGCCGTGGGTGGGGGCGAGCTGGGAGGGTTTCGTGATCGAGCAGCTGCTGAATACCCTGTCTGCGGCGGGCCAATACGTCGAAGCGTTCCATCTGCGCACGAGCGACCAGTATGAGATCGACCTTGTTCTGGACCTGCCACGCGAACGATGGGCCATTGAAGTGAAGCTGACGACTCAGCCCAGCTCCAGTGACGTGATGCGATTGGAAAAAGCGGCTGATCTGGTCAGCGCCGACCGACGACTGCTCGTGTCTCAGGTTACCACCAGCGTTCAGGGAGAGCGGACCGCATCTTGCAATCTGCCCTGGCTTCTGGAGCAGGCGATCCGTGCGACGAGCTAGCGGCGGATGAGTCGCTTGGCGGCCTGGCGCACCTGCAGGCGCACGCCCGAGTTCTCGGACAGATGGCTGAGATCGTTCTGCGACAGCGAGCGCAGCACGCGCTCCAGATGCAAACCCATGACGCGCGGGTTCTGCAGCAGCGCATTGCGGATACCGGGATCGGCGAGCCAGCCCGCATTGGACACCATCAGATTGACGAGGTTCGTCGGCAGATTGCCGCTCTTGGCCATGCGACACACCTCGCGCGTGGTGATGGCAGGGTTCTGCAGCAGACCCTCCCAGACCGAGCCGCCGAAGCGCCGCTCGAGGGCCACGCGCTCCGGCATGTTGCCCTGGCGCGCCATCGTATCGCGGTCGGCCAGGCTCAAGTTGCGCACGCGATCGTGCAGATTGCGATCGGCGGGTGTCAGCTCCGACTCCGGAGCTCCTTCCCGGGTCGCCGCGGCCAGCTCCTCCAGGGGCGCTTGCCGCGGGCGCGTGCCAGAGAGTGCGCGCGGCGGCTCCGTCGCGGAGGCGACGAACGCCCGCAAGCTATCGCGAGCCTCGGCGTTGAAGTTCACCAGCTCGAGCCCGACCCCCTGCGCGTCGGGGTTGTCGCTGATCCACACGGCTTCCGCCTGCAGCTCGATCGTGCCCCCACCGGCGGGGTGCTCGATGTGCAGCGTGCAGGGCGCGCGCTGAGGAAGCCCGGAGGCTCCGGGTACGAAGGCCCGACCTTTGCGCAAATTGGACTCGAAATCCTGCTCGAGCTCTTCGGCGCGCGCGTAGCGCAGTGTCAGTTCCGCTCCCATCTTGGAATACCTCGTGACCCCCGGGACTGCGTTGAAATACGCTTGGCGAAAAAGATCGCGCCCCGGCGGCCCCCAGCAGTTAAGACGGCTGATCGTGACGACCATTGACTCGAATCGCCGTCGAAACTGGGGCGCGCGGCGCGAGTCCGGCGTTGGTACGGGGCGAGATGGATCCACCCCCGCGGTGAAATGCCACGACGTTCGCGAGTGGTTCATTTTCCGACCCGTGCGTCGTTGAAACGTGGAGACGGCCCAGATGCCACATGGACGCGACGGTATGCACGGCTCATCGGTAATCCTCGTCAGCCTGTTCACTTCGGTGCTCACCACGACGGGGGCCACCTATCTCATTCAGCGTTACCAGGTATTCCCCCAGGAAACGCCGCCGCGCTCGACCCCTGCGCCGTCGCTGCTCGGATTGACCGAGGCAGACGCGCGCGCCAATGCGAGCGCGCTGCAATTGGCCTTGTTGGTGGAAGGGCGCGAGCCCACCGCCGGCGCTCCTGCAGGCACCGTCGTGCGCCAGTCCATCGCGCCGGGGCAGCCGGTACCGGAAGGCGCTGGCGTTGGTGTCGTCTTCGCGGCGAGCCTACCGACGGTGCCCAAAGTCACCGAGCTGTCGCTGGCAGAGGCCACGGACAAGCTGACGCGAGCCGGTTACAAGATTTTGCAGGGGGAAACCGTGGCGCACCCGGCACTGAAGCAGGGTAGCGTAGTCAGCCAGTTCCCAGCAGCGGACGCCGAGCTCCCGTCCGGTAACCCCGTCACTCTGCATCTTTCCAGCGGCCCCGCGGAGGTCCAAGCACCGAAGCTGCTGGGCTTGGGACTGACGGAGGCGAAGGACAAGCTCGCGGAGCTGGGGCTGGGAATGAAGATCCGCTGGGTATCGCGCGCGGAAACAATCGAAAATCACGTGCTCACGCAGAAGCCGAGCGCGGGGCAGACGATGAAGCCGAAGGCGGTGGTTGAGGTGGTGATCAATCGGTGAGGGGCGCGGAGCCGCTGTCGTTTGCACCAAGGAATCACCCCTTCGGGTGACCACGTTTCGTGATCGATGAGAAGGAGCGCCCGTCGGGTGCCTTGCGCGTCACCTTCTTGGGTGAGCGCGAGTCGAGGTGCCTTCGAGCGTGAGCCGAGGCAAGACACGTGTGTTGGGGCGCAGTGACAGCTCGGCGTCTCGAACTCTGGTGGAGAAGAGCGAATTGCTCGCCGTCACTGATCGGCGCTGGTCATCGCAAATAGGCCAGTACTGCCGCGGCTCTTACCGGGGTTTGCTCGAGAAGAGATGGCTGGCAGCGATGGGGTCGTCCGACGATCTGCAGCGCACGTTGACCGTTGCATCGCGCGCATCATCATTCTTGTTGGCGCGTGCTTCCATCGAAAGTCTATCGATCGGCATTGACCGACGAACGCATGGTGGAACAGACGTTGCCATGGATTGCTGTGGCCCAAGTGTTTCATCTTCGCGTATCACCCAGCGGGTGCGTTGCACGACCTGGGGCGATTTTGGTATGCAGGCATCCAATTGGCTCGAAGCGGATCTTCATGATCACCGCTCGAGCATGCGTACCGACCTGCATGGGAAGGTAGCGCGCTCTAGTGAGTTGCCGACGCGTCGCGCAAAAGGCCTGTAAAATGGCAAGTTGCGCGTAAGTTCTGGAGCGCTGTTACTGATCCACCTGGCGTGCGCGGAGGGCCTCTAAATGCAGTGGCACGCGACACCTGAGCCCAAGCGTCAAGGGAAGAGGAGGATACGATGGTATTGAGCGCGGATACCGGGGCCTTCTTGAGCCGCACGCCGGTTGAGCATGTCTCGCGCCGTGTCTCGCGATTGATCGGCGATGGGTGGTTTGAGCTCAAGGCGCCATCGAGTCGTAGAGCCGTGCTCCAGTGCATGCTGGCGCTACACGGGGATTTTTCTCTCAGGCGTGGCACCAGGCGTGTCCTGGCCAACGCCCTGCGCGTGAATGATCTCGACGTAATGATCGAGGTAGATGGTGCTGTCGATGAGCGCTACTGGACCGCGTCGTGCGAGCTCTACGGAGTAGCCTTTGTCTTGAGAGGGAAGCTTCGCAGGGTTGAGCAAACCACCGCAACGGGGGGATCCGTGTCCGCCATTTGGCTGAGCCCGAAGGTATACGTTCGTAATCAACGCCGCGCGACACGCCTGCCTCTGGCCGAGGGCGACGTCATTCTGCGCTGGGCTCAAGCCCGCGATGGGTCTCTGAAGGTCGTGGCGTCCCCAGTTGTAGACCTCACGCCGACGGGGGCAGCGATACGTCTTCGGCCTCCACACTACGACTTCTTTTCAGGCTCGCCCGTTCCGGCGGAGCTATGCCTTGGTCACGTTAGCCTGCCGATCACGGTCGATGCGCGCTGGCATCGCGAGGATGAGCCGTCGAGCGATCTGGTCGGGCTGCACATGAATACGGGAGACTGTCATGAGGTTCTGGTGCGGGCCTACCTCCAGTACCGGTTTCCCAGGCTGGTGCCGCGGCGGCAAGTTTCCGCCAACCGACTGTCATCCTTGCTTCGTGCATCGGGATATCTTGATCTTCGACCGGGAGAAGGTGCGTCCGCGGCCTGGTCCGAGTTTGATGAGGGTTACTCGGTCGACGTAGTGTACGAAGCCGACGACAAGTCACTGATTGGACACATCTCCGCCACGCGCGTGTATTCCAGCACCTGGATGTTTCACCAGCTAGCCACGTTGGGCGGTCATCGCGAAAGCGGCATTTGCCGGAAGATGCTGTACGAGCTGGTGAGCTCCGTGCCCAACGCATTCGACGGCCAGCGAGCGTTCGCGCTCGCATATTTCAACTTGGAGTTGCGCTGGCACAAGTTGCTGTTTAGCGAGTTTGTCGAGTGGCTCAGTAACGAGGCCCTCGGCGTCGTGTTTACCTGGGATCGGTTTGAGCACGATCCCGCCATTGCGATTGCGCCGAGCGCGGAAGGGTGTAGCGGGTACCGTGTTGAGACGCTGCCAGAGCACTGGTCCGTTCCCGCCACTGCGCTGGTGCGGTCCCATTTGCCAGCGCTCCTGGCAAATGCGCTGAATATCCATCCTCAGCAGCTTCAAACAGACCGGCTCAACGGTGCAGCGATCCGTACTCGTCGTGCATTGGCTCTCTTCAAGGAGGAGCAGTTGCTGGGCGTGGCCCTCTGCGAAACCGGGCCGGTTTCGGCATCGTTGTTTAATCTTCTGAACATTGCGCAGTTCTTCTTCGTGACCCGCGATGGCGCATTGACGAACGAAGCACAATTGGCACTGCTCGGTACCGTCCGTCAGTTCTATGGCGAACGTGGGGTCCATGATCCCATCATCGTTGCGCCCACCGGCACCTTCGCCGCTGCAGCAGAGCCTGGGACCGAGCTCGCCGAGTCGATGGGCTGCGTCGCAATGGCCAGTGAGGGTATCAGGCAGTGGGAAGACTACTGTCGATTTCGGATGGGACAGCTTTATCTACGCCAGCCGCGGCAGCCAAAGCCGCGTTCAATTCAGGAGGACCGTGATGACAGCAAACATGCCTAACGGATACGAACGTCAGATGTCTCGGGTTCGTGCGGAGCTGGCGCACCATGCCGGTGTCAAGCGGCTCCTCTCGCCGAACGTGGCGCCGATGACCCTTCATCGTTTCCTGATTGAGTACTGCTCGTTGGGGGTCCAGATGACTGCACCCGTAGAGAGCTGGATTCGGCGCGCTGGCACGCGGTGCCGCGAGATTGGCCTGACGACGCTCGGCGAACGATTGATCAAACACGCAGCCCACGAAGCCGGTCATGAGCAGTTGTTCATCGCGGACACGAAGAGCCTGATCGTTGCCTATTCAACGCGCTTCGGCAAACGGCTGGACGCCGCGGCCCTGATCGACCGTCCTCGCACCTCCGCAATGGCGCGCTACATCGATCTGCATGAGGAAACCATCCTCGGGCCGACCCCATTCGCTCAAGTGGCTATTGAGCTGGAGATCGAAGGCTTGAGCGTTTCGTTGGGGCCCAAGCTCATCGCTCAGTTTGAAGGCGTGCTTGGCAAGGACGTCCTGGGCTGCCTGAGCTTCCTTCAGGAGCACGTAGCTTTGGACGTGGGTCACACCGCTCTAAACAGGAGAATGCTGTCCCAGCTCTTGGAGGAGCGTCCCGATGCCGTCGACGCACTCGTGGCTGCAGGCTCGCGCGCCCTCTCGGCGTACCTCGACTTCCTGGGCGAGTGCCTGGGTCGGGCCGAAGAAGAGCTGAGCGGATCTAGGGAGTTCGCAGCCGCTGCCCACTGACACCGGTCTGTAACTTACGCAGCGCGGCTACCCCGGAACGCAGCTGCAATGCCAGCTTGTCGTCCGCGAGGGCCTCCGCCAGCCAGTCGATGGCTTGATCCGCGCCCGCAAAGACCCGGTTCGGGAAGCGCGTGCTACTTGCCAAGTTGATTGCGGTAATGACGCTGCGGACGATCGTTGCCTTGAAGCCATCTGCCTCGTAGGCGATTGCGGCAGCCCCGATATTGTTTCCGAAATCGGTCAGCACCTGCGCCACCGCCTGGCGCGCCGCGGCTGAAGGGCGGATATCGGTGTCTCGCTCGAGGATTGTGAGAAATCCGAGGCCCTCGGAGACGTGCTTCAAGCGCAGATCCGAAAATACAGCGGCAATCGCTCGGGCGCCCTCGAGCGACACTTCCGTATGCCAGATTAAGACCGCGGTGCGACCGACGCTGCGCGCCGTGAAGCCTCGGCCAGTAGTCCGTTCGCCGGATTGCTTTCTGGCAGCTGGTGGCGGCATGAAATCCTTTGTCGGAGCGGCTCGTCGGACTGGAACTTTAAGGGGCGTTCCGTTCGAGAGCGCTTGCGCGCCGATTCTATCTAAGGGGGGAAATGTGAG
>JAICTU010000771.1 GCA_025936205.1 Polyangiaceae bacterium
CGGCTGCCGGAACGCCACCTTCCTCGATCTGCATCACATCCGGCCGCGCTCCGAAGGCGGCAGCCACAGCGCGGACAACCTCGTCACGCTGTGCGCCGCCCATCACCGCGCGCTGCACCGGGGCGAGCTGCGCGGCGCAGGCGCTGCCAGCGACTTTCGCGTGCTGCCCGGCGCCTTCGGCGCGCAACATCCGCCCGCGCCGCTGTCCGCCTCGAGCTCGCTCGATGTCCCGGCAAAGGTGGCGTCTGGATTGTGCCAGCTGGGCTTTCGCGCGGCGGACGTCCATGCCGTGATCGCGGAGCTGCGGCAGCGGAGCGAACTCGCCGCCGCTCCGCAACAATGGCTCCGCGAAGCGTTGCAGCGCTTGCATCGAGTTCCCGCGCGCCATCGCTGAGAGCAGCGGCGCCCGGCACGCTCGGTTCCGCTCCGGCGCACGTGTGCGACGCCGGAGGGTACCGGAGTTCTCCGCTTACTTGGCCGAACTCGGACTGTCCGTGGAACACGCGGAGCCGTTCACGATTCTCTCTCGGAGTGGAGGCCGGCGCGCCACAGACCGGCTCGAGGTGTTTGCTCCGCCCGACAAGACGGAGCAACCGTGTCCGCTGCCCAGGGGCCCTTTCCAAGGCTACCCCAGCTTGCTCCACAAGAATCTGAGCAACGCCTCCGCCTTGGGCCCGAAGCTGTCGAGCTCCAGCGTCTCGTTCGTGGTGTGGAAGCCCTGCCCGCGCGGGCCCAGGCCATCGATCACGGGTAAACCAACGCCGGCCACGGTGTTGCCGTCACTGCCGCCGCCGACCAGCGGATGTTCGCCGTCGCCCAGGCCTGCGGCGCGCTGGCAGGCGGCGTAGGCTCGATAGAGCGCGTCGGACGCGGGCGTCTTGGCCATGGGCAAGCGCCGGACGCCGCCTTCGAGCTGCAGCTGGGTGCCCGGCAAGGCGCAGTCGCGCGCGGCCCGTTCCAGAGCCTGCATCAGCGCCAGCGCGTCCGCCACGCTGTCAAAGCGCAGGTCGAAGGCTGCCTCGGCGCGCTCGGGTACGGTGTTGGTGGCGGTGCCGCCGCTGATGGTGCCGGCGTTCACGGTCACGCCGCGCGCGTAGTCCGTCTGCGCTTGCGCGGCGTCGATGAAGCGCGACAGCGCCCAGATCGCGTTGGCGCCGTCGCGGTGGGCATTGCCGGCGTGTGCCGCTCTGCCGGTCGCGATGGCGCGCACTCCGCCCACGCCGCGCCGGGACGTGACGATCTGATCGCCGGCCCGCCCCGACTCGAACACCAATGCGCACTCCGCGCGCCGCGCCCACGCTTCGAGGTGGGGGCGCGAGTCGAGCGAGCTCACCTCTTCATCGGCGACGCTGATCGCCACCAGCGGCAGCTCGTCCAGCAGCTGCGCCTCCGAGAGCGTGCTCAGCACGCCCCAGATCAGCGCCAGCCCGCCTTTCATGTCCAGACAGCCCGGCCCCTGCGCGCGCGTGCCCTGCTCGCGCCAGCCCTCGAAGTGACCTGGCGGGAACACCGTGTCGTGATGACCGATCAAGAGCACGGGCGCTTTGCGCGCCACCGCACGGCTCGACCAGAACAGGTGATCACCCGAGCCCGCGCCGCCGCTCTGGCGCTGCAGCTCGAGCCCGGGCAGGCGAAAGGCTGCTGCCAGCAGGTCTGCGACGGCATTCAAGCCGGCAAGATTTCCGGAGTAGCTGTTCACCTCCACCCAGGAGCGAGTGAGCCGGATCATCTCCGGCACGCGCGCGTGCAGGGCCGCGATCGAGGCTTCGAGGCCGCGCATGCTCAGTCGTCCTCCGCGAAGGCTTCGACGTCGTACTCGTTGTCGTCTTCCCGCCAGCTCGCCCGAAGACGGATGGGGCGGCAGCAAACGGAGCAGTCCTCGATGTAATCTTGCTGTTCCCCGCCGCCCGGGTCCACGTAGACCTCGATCGGCTCGCCACAGTACGGGCAGCTCAGAGAGCTCATGATGCCAGCCCTTATCGCACAGTGCCCGGCGGAGCGAAACCGCAGACGAAGCTTGCACGGAGCGCTGCGGGAGCTACGGTCCGCGCGCATGGCCCGCGAGTTCGACCTGATCTTGTTCGATGCCGATGGAACGTTGTTCGACTTCCAGCGCAGCGAGCGGCTGGCCTTCGACCATTGCCTGAACAGCTTCCTCGGGGAAGGCAGCCTGGGCGAGCGCAGCCACGACGCTGCGTATCGAGCGTATGTCGAGATCAGCGCCAGCTGGTGGCAGCGGCTCGAACAGGGCAGCGTGGGCAAGGAGGAGCTGCGCATCGGGCGCTGGCGGGAGCTGGGCGAGCGGCTCGGCTTCGAATGGATCGCCACGGTCGTGTCCGATGCGTACCTGGAGCTGCTTTCGGGGCACGGGCACGTGATCGAGGGTGCACTGGAGGTGTGCCGCGCGCTGCGTGCCACCCACCCCATCGGGATCGTCACCAACGGCTTTGAGCTGGTGCAGACGCGGCGGCTCGCGGCCTCGCCGTTGCGCGAGTGGATCGATTTCCTGGTCACCAGCGAGGCGGCGGGCGCGGCCAAGCCCGCGCGCGCCGTCTTCGATCGCGCGCTGGCGCTCGCGCCGCGGCCGGTGCTGCCGGAGCGCGTGTTGATGGTCGGAGACGGCCTGAGCTCGGACATCGCCGGCGGGCGCGCGATGGGCTTCACCACTTGCTGGTACAATCCGGAGGGCAAGCCGCAGCCCGAGCAGGTGCTCCCCGACTACACGATCGCCGACCTGCGAG
>JAICTU010000270.1 GCA_025936205.1 Polyangiaceae bacterium
CGACCACGGTGTGACCGGGCTTCACGTCACCGAGGCTGCCGCCCGTCGGGCCGCTGCGAAACAGCACGCGCGTCGCATCCAGCACCACGAACGTGGGCCGCAGCATCAACGCCAGGTCGGCGATGATGCCGTGGATGTCTTGATGAAACTGGTTGCGCCTGCCGCCGAGCAGACCATACCAGTTCTTGGTCGTCATCGAGGCGCGGCACAGGTTGTGGTCCTTGATCGGTGAAACGCCGATCACCTTGTTGGCGCCGACGAACGGCCCCCAGAAGAAGGGCCAGCGCTCGATCCAGGTCGCACCGGGCGTCCCCAGGAGTGCAAACTCCTCGGGCGTGGGCAGGAACAGCCGCGCTCCCGCGGCCTGCGTCGCGGCCTGGATCCCGCTGCGCACAAAGCAGCTGGACGGAGACTCGATCGGGTTGTCGGCGACGCGGATCTCCTGTGCTCCCGCCTCGCGCACGATCTCGATCAGCGCCGTCAGCACCTCGGGGTTGGTAGTGGCACCGAGCGCCGCCGGGCGCTCGAACGCGACGTTGGGCTTGATCACGACCACGTCGCCGCGCTGGATGAAGCGACCGATGCCACCCAGTGCGTCGAGCGCGCCCAGCAGCATCGGCTTCAGTTGCGTGCCGTGCGCTACGCCCAGGTCGGCCACGGAGGGCGCGTCGGGCACGCGAAAGCCGCCTTCCGGCAAGCTGCGGACGGCGGCCTTGGGCTTGCCGCGCTCGCCATCGGGATCGCGCAGCGAGAGCGGCCAGCTCGACGGCGCCAGGCTCACCCAGCCCGCGGCGGCCACCGCGCCTCCCAGGCCGAGCGCGCCCTTGAGCAACGCCCGGCGCTCGATGCGCTGATGATCTCGCTGCTGCTCCAGGTCCTGTGCCGAAGGTTCCGGTGCGGCCTGTGCCTGGCGTGCTCGACGGCGCTCGTTACTCATTCTCGTCTCCTTTGGCCGGCTCGGGCGCAGGCTGGGCTTTGGCCCGCACGGCCTCCGGCAGGGCATGCAGCCCCTGCTCGAGTTGCTGCAAGACTTGATGGGCGCGCTCGGCGCTGGGCGCGCTGTTCACGCCGAACACCCAGCGGTCGCTGGCCGTGGCACCCGAGAAGCTGCCGAGGAACTCGTCCTTGAACAGCGCCACGCCCGCCGGCGTCTGGCCCGCCGCGGCGCCCAGGCTGCGGAAGCCGTCCTGAAATTGCTTGGCCAGCGCGGAGGCGGCGGCGGCGTCGGCCTTCACCGCCACGAACGCTTCCATGTTCTCTTGCGAGGCCGCGGCGCTGAGCGAGACCTTGTACACGTCGCGAGCGAAGCCGAACGAGAAGGCGTTCTCGCGCGCGTAGCTCACCTGTGAGGCGGGCAGCTTCAGCTGATCCACGAACAAGTCGAAGGCCCAGGGCCGCTCTTCTGCCGGTAGCTTCTGGCGCAACAGCTCGACCAGGCGCTTCACCTCGGCGACGACCTCGGGCGTCTCATCCGAGCCTACGAACCGGGCGTAGTACGGGCCGCGAGTGAGAAAGGCCGCGTTGCGATCGAAGCGAAAGGTACTGCCGCTCTCGACCGTGGACTCGGCGCCGGGCGCGCGCTCGCCGTTGTAGCAGCCGAGCGCGTTGCGCGCTGCGCCGAGGTCGTACAGCTCGATCTCGACGCTCGCGCCGGAGCCGGCCTCCAGCGTAACCGAGTGCATGCCCTTCAGGCCGAAGCCGAGGTAGTACTCCGCGCGCCCGTCGATTTTGACGTACAGGTTCTCCGGCGTGTATGCGCCGATCTTGCCTTCGCGGAAGGCGCCCGCGGACAGGTCCGGCGGCAATGGCCCGCGCTCGGTCGCTCCGGAAGACGCCTCAGAGGCAGGTGCGGGAGCGGGATTCGCACGCGCAGGCTCCTGCACGGCGGCGCCGCGCCCGCGATCGGCGAGCGGAGCACGCTCGGCGCCGACCCCCTGCTGCGCTGCGGGCGCCTTGCCGCCGGCGAGCGCCGCGCTCATGTCGTAGAGGCTGGGGTCCGGATGCGCGCCCTTGTACCGCACCCAGAGGAACACCCCCAGCAAGCCCGCGGCGATCGCGGCGCCCCAGTACACCTCTTGCAAGCGATAGGTGCGCCGAAAGGAGCGCAGACCGTCGCGCACGAACACTCGCTCTTCGCTCCGGGTGCGGGGTGCCCCCGCGGAAATCGCCCCAGCTTTGCGACCGCTCTGCTCTCGGGCTTCGACACGGTTCGTCACGCGGGCGCGAGCATAACGCGGCTCAGCCAATGCGAACGGTTGATTTCCGGGTGCCGTGAAAACGCCACGCAACACTCTGGGCCCCGTGGAAGGGTAATCTCACGGAAGTTTTCGAGGCATCACGCCCGGGCGTCGACCGCGTCGCCCGCTAGCAACCCTCGCTGCTCGAGCGCCGCCGCCTGGACCTCGGGCGAGAGCAGCAGCTCGCGTACGATGCGCTCGGGCGGGCGCTCGAACAACGCATCCAAGCGCGCTGACCAGCCCCACCAGGAACGCGCCGCTGATCCCGTCGTGCGAGACATGGAGGAACACGCGCTTCTCGCCCGCCACGCGCGCCCCCAACCCAGCTTGATGAAGGCGTGCAGCAGCAGCGAGCACACGGCGCGATCGGCGTCCGGCTCGCGCTTTGGCGCCCAGTTGCTCGCCAGTTGCGACATCGCTCGGGTCAGACCAGTCAAGGCGCAGCGTAAATGCAAAATTCCGTTGCACGGGCAGCAAGGGGTGCAATGCTGCGCTAGAAGCGACAGCACCGCACAACGGCGACGGGCTGCTCGCAGAGGGAGAGCGCGAGTCGCGAGCGCCACCCCCCGGGGCGCTGTGCAGAGCGGCGGACGTGTTCCCTGCGGAAGGGAGTGGGGCATGCCGTTCCAAGCAATCGAGAGCCTGGTCTTGCTACTGCTGATGCTGGTGGCGAGTGCGGGCGGCTGCGCCGATACGGCGCCAGCTACGGGCAACGGTCGGCTCGATCTGACCGTGATGCCCGAGAGCCTGATCGCGAGCGGCCGCCCACTGCAGGGTAGCTTCGAACTGCGCGGGCTGGACCGCGCCGTACACGCCAGCATCGCGGTCGACGGTGCTGGTTATCAGACGCGCAGCGTGGCGCTGCCGCCGGGCGTCTACAGCCTGCGCTGGCGAGCGCGCGATCAGCCCGGTGACTTCTCGGCGGGGACTGCGCTGGACCCACCGGAAGCTCCGCCGGGCACAGCGCGCACCGTCGTGATCGCGCCCCACCGCGTCACCAGCCTGACCGTGCACAGCACGCTCAACGCTGCCGAGGTGCCTCAGCCGGTGGCCGCCGTCGCTGCGTCACCGGAGCCCAATTCACGGCCTCCGCAGCCGTGAGCGCTCCGGCGAAACGCCGGCAACCCAACCGAGCTCACCAGGGCCCTTCGAGCCCTGGTGAGCACATCCGGGGGCTGACCGAAATTACTCGCTCAAGATCGGCTTGAGCTCGCTCACGCAGAAGTCAAACGTGATCGGGATCTGGTCGGAAGAGCTGACCTGCCAGTTGATGTTCTGGAGCTCGGTGAATCCAGCAGGATCCTGAAACACCGAGGCGCCCGGCGTTGCGTCGTAGCAGTTGCGCACGATCTGCGTGAACTTCACCTCGACCGTTCCGCCACCGGTAGGCACCGCCGGCACGGTGTAACAGAAGTGATCGTTGCTGGGGTTGCTGTTGGTGGGAGTGGCCTGGAAGCGCAGCGAGGGATTGGGCGGGATCATCGGGCCGTCGAGCTTGAAGGAGAAGCCAACCACCTTGCCCGTCGCCGGGTTCCACGGCTGCGGCACCAGGCCCAGAACCTGCCCCGCATCGCCAGCACCCGCGTCGGAGCCCGCGTCCGCGCCACCACCGGTCGCGTCAGGGTTCGCCACGCGGTTGAGATCTACGCTGACCAAGCCGCCCCAGTAGTTGCTGTAGTCGCTGTTGGGCACCGCGACCATGTTGCCGTTGATGCACAGCGCGCCGTCCCGGAAAGCGGAGTTGATCGTCGTACCCATCGGCGCCGCGACCGTGAGTGCGCCACCGTTGATACCCGAGGTGCCCGCTTCGTCCTTGACGGTGCCGTCGGCACTGATGGTCAAGGCCGGACCCGTCTTGGTGCCCGTGCTGCTACTGCCGCCGCCCGCGCCGGACATGCCTTGCCCGCTGCCTGCCGCGCCGCCGCTCGCGCCGCCCGCACCCGAGCCTGCCTGCCCAACGGCGGGACCGCTGCCGCCGGTGCCGCGCGCGGTGCCGCCTTCATCGGAGCAAGCGAGCGTGCCGGCGACGGCCGCCACGAGATAAAAAGAAAGAGGGGTCTTCATTGCAAAAGTCCTTTCGATAAGAGTCTCGACCCCATCACTCCGGCCGAGCACCTCGGAGCCGCATTGAGAAAGCGGTCCGAGGTGACTCCTGCAGGAAACTGGCGGCGATCGGTCAAACCCTTGGGTGGATCGCGTGGAGCCTGCCAAAAGGCCTCTTTACGCGCAAGCTTCCCCGCCGGCACCAAATCGTGCGAGAGCGAGCCAAACTCACATTGTCCCCCGCGCGAAACGGCCCATATTTCAGCCGCGCTAGAAGCACGCTGCTGGAAGCGTTGCCAGGTGTTCTGGTGGATCGCAGCGCGCGCTGATATCCCTACACCGTCCCCATGCCCCCCAACGATTCAGATCACCCGGAACGCAACACTCCCCGCTCTTTGAGTCCCTTTCGCAAGGTAGATGCGCGAGCCACCTTCCCCGAGCTCGAGCAATCGGTGCTCGAGCTGTGGGACGAGCTCGATGCGTTCCAGGAGTCCAACCGCCGGCGCGCGGGAGCGCAGCCGTTCGTGTTCTACGACGGGCCGCCCTTCGCCACCGGTACGCCGCACTACGGCCACCTGCTCACCTGCACGATCAAAGACATCGTGCCTCGCTACTGGAACATGCGAGGGCATCCGGTGGAGCGGCGCTTCGGCTGGGATTGCCATGGCCTGCCGATCGAGGCGCTGGCGCAAGATGCGCTGGGGCTCGCCGGTACGAGCCAGATCCTCGCGCTCGGCGTGGATGCGTTCAACCGCCAGTGCCGGCAGATGGTGCTCACCTACGTCGCGGAGTGGCGCAAGACGGTCACACGGCTCGGGCGCTGGGTGGACTTCGACAACGACTACAAGACGATGGACACCGCGTTCATGGAGAGCGTGTGGTGGGTGTTCAAGCAGCTCTGGGACAAGGGGCGCATCTACAAGTCGTATCGGATCATGCCCTACAGCTACAAGCTGACGACCCCGCTCTCCAACTTCGAAGCGAACAGCAACTACAAGGTCGTCCAGGATCCAGCGATCACCGTCTCCTTCCGGGTGAAGAGCGGCCAGGAGAGGTTGGGCCTCAGCGGAAGCGTCGAGCTGCTCGCCTGGACCACCACGCCCTGGACGCTGCCGAGCAACCTCGCGCTGTGCGTCGGACCCGAGATCGACTACGTGTGCGCGCACGACGCCGAGAGCGGCGTGACGTACATCCTGGCCGAGGCGCGGCTACCGGAGTACGCGAAGCTGAAGCCCAGCTGGCAGGTACAGAAGCGGCTGCGCGGCGCGGACCTGGTGGGCCTCGGCTACGAGCCGCTGCTGCCCTACTTCGCGACGCACCCCGGGAGCTTCGTGGTGCTCTCGGATGCCTTCGTCAGCACCGAAGACGGTACCGGCATCGTGCACATGGCCCCGGCCTACGGTGAGGACGACTTCCGGATCTGCCGCGCCGCGGGCATCGAGCTCGTCGACCCGCTCGACGCGGAAGCTCAGTTCGACGCACGGGTGCCCGACTTCACGGGCCAGTTCTGCAAGGACGCGGACCCGGCCATCATCCGCCGGCTCAAGCAAGACGGTAAGCTGTTCCACCAGAGCACGCTGGAGCACAGCTATCCCTTCGAAGAGCGCACCGACACCCCGCTGATCTACCGCGCCATCGACGCCTGGTACGTCAAGGTGGCCGATCTGCGCTCCGAGCTGGTCGCGCAGAACGACAACGTGCTCTGGGTGCCGCCGGCGGTGGGCTCAGGCCGCTTCGGCAACTGGCTGAAGGACGCAAACGACTGGAACATCAGCCGCAACCGCTTCTGGGGCTCGTGCATTCCGGTCTGGGTCAATGAGCAAGACCCGAACGATCGCATCTGCGTGGGGTCCATCGCCGAGCTCGAGCAGTTGAGCGGCGTGCGCGTGAACGACCTGCACAAGGACGTGGTCGACCGCGTGCTGATCCAGCGCGACGGCAAGACCTACCGGCGCACGCCCGAAGTGCTCGACTGCTGGTTCGAGTCGGGCTCGATGCCCTACGCGCAGGTGCATTACCCGTTCGAGAACCAGGACGCCCTGAACCAGTTCTTCCCGGCGCGCTTCATCGCCGAAGGGCTCGATCAGACGCGCGGCTGGTTCTACACGCTGCTGGTCCTGGGCACGACCTTGTTCGACAAGAGCCCGTTCCAGAACGTGATCGTCAACGGAATGATCCTGGCCGAAGACGGCCAGAAGATGTCCAAGCGCCTGAAAAACTACCCGGCGCCGACGCAGGTGCTCGTCGACTACGGTGCCGACGCGCTGCGCGCCTACCTGATCGACTCGCCCGTGGTGCGCGGCGAGCCGCTGCGCTTCAGCGAGCGCGGGCTGCAGGAGATCGTGCGCACGGTGCTGCTGCCGTTCTGGAACGCGCTCAGCTTTTTCACCACTTACGCAGAGGTCGACGGCTACGATCCGCGCCGGGCGGCCCCGCCCTCGCTGGAGACGCGCCCCGACATCGACCGCTGGGTGCTCTCGGTGCTGCAGAGCCTGATCGCGGACGTGAATCGGGAGATGGAAGGCTACCGGCTGTACAACGTCGTGCCGCGCCTGGTGCACTTCATCGACGACCTCACCAACTGGTACGTGCGCCGCTCGCGGCCCCGCTTCTGGAAATCGAGCGACGACAGCGACAAAGCCTGCGCGTACGCCACGCTGTACGAGGTGCTGGTCACCTTCGCCAAGGTCCTCGCCCCCTTCATGCCGTTCGTGACCGAGACGGTGTACCAGCGCCTGGTCCGCCCCGTGGACGGCGAGGCGCCCGCCAGCGTGCACTTCTGCGACTACCCGGCCCCGATCTCGAGCGCCATCGACAGCGCGCTGGAGGCCCGCATGCAGGTCGCGCGCGACGTGGTGGCGCTCGGCCGCAAGCTGCGCGAGGAGCAGCGCATTCGCGTGCGCCAGCCGCTGCGCAAGCTCACCGTGGTCCACCGCGACCCGAAGGTGCGCGAAATGGCGCTCGCCTCGCGCGCCCTGATCCAGGACGAGCTCAACGTCAAATCGCTCGGCGTGGAAGCCGATGAAAGCTCCTTCACCAGCATCAGCGTCAAGCCCAACTTCAAGACCCTGGGCAAGCGCTGCGGGCCGAAGCTGAAGACGATCGGCGCGGAGCTCGGCAAGTGGGGCTTCGACGAGGTGGCCCGACTGGAGAGCGGCGGCACGATCGAAGTCTCGGGAGAAGCGCTCGCTCTCGGCGATGTGATCCTGCAGCGCAGCGCGCTCGCCGGCGCAGTGGTCGCCACCAACGGCGATCTCACCGTCGTGCTCGACACCGCGCTGGACGCCGCGCTCGAACGCGAGGGCATCGCGCGCGAGTTCGTGAGCGTCCTGCAGAACGCCCGCAAGCAAGCCGGGCTGGAGGTCGCGGACCGCATCGCCGTCCGCTGGTCCAGCGCGGCGCCGATGGTCCGCGAAGCCCTCACCGAGCATGCCACCACGGTGGCGCGCGAAGTGCTGGCGGCTCAGTTCGTCGAGGGCGTCACCCGCGAGGTGTGCCGCCTGAACGAGCACGATGTGGGCTACGGTATCGAGAAGCTCTGAGCACGGCGGCAGCGGAGGGCGCCGCGCGGGCGCCCTCCACGACGACTCGCGTCGGGCTCAGGTCGGGGCTCAGGAAGCGCCGAGCTGCGCTTCGATGGCCTTGGCGATTTCGTCAGAGCCGGGCTCCACCTTGCTCTCCCACGCCTGGATCGGATGACCCTGCTTGTCGATCAGGTACTTGTGGAAGTTCCAGTGCGGCTCGCCCAGCGCCTTGGAGAGCAGGGCGTACAGCTCGTTCTGCTCGGCGCCCTTGACCTTGGTCTTTTCGAACATCGGAAAGTTCACCGCGTAGATGCTGGTGCAGAACTTGGCGATCTCCTGCGCACTGCCCGGCTCCTGCCCGCCGAAGTCATTGGAGGGGAAGCCCAGCACGGCGAAGCCGCGCGGCGAGTACTTGGCGTGCAGCTTCTGCAAACCTTCGTACTGCGGGGTGTAGCCGCACTTGGAGGCGGTGTTGACGATCAGCAGCACCTTGCCCGACCACTCCGAGAGCGTGGCGGGGGTGCCGTCGAGGCGGTTCATCTTCACGGGGTAGATCGAGGGCGCGGCGGCGGCCGCAGCGGGAGCGGGCTCGGCCGCGGCGGGAGCCGCTGCAGCTGCGGGAGCGGCGCCTGCGGCGGGAGCCGCTGCCGGCGTGGCGGGAGCCGGGTCCGGCGCCTTTGCGGTCTCGTTCGCCTTGCAAGCGGCGAAGCTCAGGACAGCGGCCAGCGCAGCGCCGCCGCGACGAAGAATTGCATCAGAACGTGTCATCGAGGCCAGCAGTAGCAGAACAGCGACCGAGCTGTCATGCGCCGGGGCCGCGCTTTGGGCCGCGAAACAGGCGCGGCAGCGCAAAGTTGTAGCGGCAGGCGAACAGGTTTCGCGACCCAGCTCGGGTCGCTCTCGTTTCGAAACGGACCGCACGCGCCCGCACTGCCCCCCGCGCGTTGACAATATCGGACTCTGAGGCACCTTTGACTACTGATGATGCGAGCGCTGCTTTTTCGGCTGATTCCGATCGGCATCCTGTGTGTGGCGGCCCCAGCTTGCCACTCCGCCGCTCCGGCAGGGGCTGCCCTGCACACGGCGGCAGATCAACGCGTCTCACAGCGCGAGCCGATGCCCGAGCAGGTCATCGCGGTGCTCGACCTGAGCTCAGCCAGTGAAGAGGTGCAGACGCGCGAAGACCCGAGCGAAGGCGAGCTCGACGTGGTCGAAGAGACCGTGGTCGCGGTGGACACCAACACCTTCGACGAATCCGCTGGCGCCCTGCGCTTCGTGCCAGTGACGAAAGGTCGCGACACCCTCGGCGTGCGCGTCTTCCTCAAGGACGCGACAGAAGGCAACGACGACGACAGCTACCTCGGGCTACGCTCCGCCGACCGCATCGAAGAAGTCGACGGCCTGCCCGTCACCAGGCTCGAGACACTGCTGCTGGCCTGGCACCGCGTCGGCTGGTTGCCGGAAGTCCGCTTCTCCATCAGCCGCGCCGGGCGAATGCACACCGTCATCTACCGGCGCCGTGCGCCGGGCATGACAGCGAGCTGGTGAGGCGGGGTCAGGGCGCGGAGTCTTCCTCGGGGAAGCAGCGCTCTGAGTCCTCCTGCTTCGACAGGAGCGAGAACCTGCCGCCGCTGACCCGATATTGATAGCGGTTACAGTATTTGTGGTCGGGGAAGACCTCACCACTTTCGTCGATCATGGCGACGAATTGGGTCTCGGCGTGCAACTCGGCCGCTGAGCCATTCTGTTTCGACCAGCTGAATTTGAACGTGTTCTCCCACCACCAGTCCTTCTCGAGCTCCCAGGACAAGAGCGGAGCGACCAGGCAGTAGCCACGAGGTGTCTCCCCCACCAGGTACCAGGCCTCCTCGCGCCAGGGAGAGTCCGCATCGAAGCCGGCATCGATGTGGATCGCAGCCGTGGACCTCAAGCCCGCTGTACCTGGCGCGGGCAGCGACTCTTGAAGCGGGTCGCATTTGAAGTCGCGGACTGGGCCCGGGTTGGACTCCGTTCCGTCGGTCCCGATCAAGCACGGGGTATAGCGCACACAGAGTTCCTCCACGGGGCCCGGTGGAACATCGCAGGCCACGATCCCCACATCCTTGCAGGAGGGGATGGCTGTGCTTGGCGCCTCAGCGGCTTCTACGCGCGAACCAGTTCGTAGCGAAGGTGTCGTGGGTTGCAGGGGCGCGCTCGACGAGCACCCGCTGCCCAGGTAGAGGGACACCCAAGCGAAGAGCGGCTTGCAGCTGCAACTCACTGCGACTCTCCAAGCGGCAACAGCTCGAAATGATGCAGATCCGGGGTCCTGAACGTCGCACCCCAGAGAAACTGTGCCTCGTGCAGTGCGCCCACGACATCCCAGGAGAGCGAGAAGAACCCCCGAGCCAACGCCCGGAGTCTGTCTGTTGTGATGGCCGCGAGCTTCGGAGTATCGCGTTTCAGCGCCTCGAACCACGCCTCCTGGGACACATCCGGATGCACACGCTTTTGAACGTCCAACGCTTGCTGAAAGCGCGCGCTGAACTCACGACTCAGCTCGGAAATCGCTGTGTGCAACTCCTTCGGGTTCGAATGCCATTGCGCTTTGCGGACTGCCGGGTCAGCCAGCTCCTTGGGTGCGTCCGTGAAGGACTGAATCGCCGCCCACTCCTTGGCATAGAGTTGCTGGTTGTGGGTCGCATCGATATCGATGGCATTGCCGAACGCATGCTCGCTGATGGTGCCGAGCCGGTAGCCGATCGGCGTTTTCTCCGGACGCGGGTTGAAGGTGCCCTGAGCAAACGAATGTCCGCTCCTCAGGCTGACCTGGCTTAGAGCCGCTTTGAGACGCGGAGAATCCTGACCGATGATCAGCGCCGGAATATTGATGCTGGAGCCAAGCTTTCGTTCATAGCCGCGGCGTGTCCATGCATAGAAGATCGCCTGAGCTTCTCTCCAACGGCCAAATCGCGCACGCTGCTTCGGATTCGGGTCGATTCTGCCGCGCAGCTCGCCGTCCGTGAGCTCCCGCGCCGCAAGCTCCCGGTACGCCTGGTACTCGAGACTGGACCCAAACCAAGCATCGCGCGCACGGAGATATGCCTCGACCTTGTATGTGCCCGGGTCCGCACGATGCCGCGCAAAGTCGACCTTCGCGTTGCTCGACTGCATCGCCAGCTCGTACGCTCCCGTGAGCAACTCCAGCTCCTCGGTCGCGCCTAGGAGCTCGGCAGAGGAGAACACCGACAGCTGCGGTGCCTCCGGGCGCTGACTCAGCTGCGACGCGGCTTTTGTGCGGGTCGGCCCGGGCGGAGCACGCCGCGTGCTGGAATACGCCTCGGGCCGTGGCGGCTCCCGATGCCAGCTGACGTGAAGGCGAGCCGCTGCCGGCACAAATCCCAGGGGTCCCGGCGTGCGGTCGTTGGCCATTCGATCTCTCCCCTCACCGAAATGCGAACCCGCGCCAGCGCGGTCCACGACGCCGAAACGCTCGCAAGAACCTGCTCGCGCGGCAAGGCGCGAAAACAGCACGCGGTTGGAATCCGCGCGTCTACCAGCGACATCAGGTTGGGGCGGATGACGCCGAATCCAAGAACGCCAGAAATTCCTGCGCGTCTGCGGCAAACAACCCACCGACGCTGCCTACCTTTTCCAGCAGCGGACGAAGCCGCGCCCATTGCAGCTCGAAGCCGTACACGTTCCGAAATAGATGGCGAAACCGCAGCAGCTCCTCGAGCTGCTGCGCGGTTGCCTCCGACAACAGCGCCGGGCGCCGGGAGGGCACCTCCAGCGTCATGGCCAAAAGCAGATCGCGATGCCACGCCCTGCCGGCGGGCACTCCGCCATCCAGTTCCACGCTCACCTTCTCGAAGATGCGTTCGGCGCCGGTGTAGAAATCGTGGACAATATTGCCCAGACCCCGGATCTCGAGCAGCGACGGCAGCGCGGTCTCGAACTGCTGCCCGAAATGCCCCGCCTCCTGTTGGAGTCGGGCGAGCTGCTTCAGCTCATGGCGAATCGCTGCGGCAAGCAGCGCGAAGCGAGCCCCCGAGTTCACCGGCGGGCTCAGTGCAGCTCGATTCCCTCGCGCTCCGCCGCGAGCCGGAAATCGGGACTGGCGTCCTCCAGGGGCACCAGATCCACTTCAAAGCCCTCCGCCTCGCGCTCGAGCTCGGCGCCGGCGCGAAACAGGTCCGCAGCGCCCAACCCCTCCACCGCCAAGTCGATATCGGAACCCGGACGAGCGTCCCCTCGCGCCAGCGAACCCACGAGCAGGACGCGCCGGACGCCGTATTTTTCCTTCAGCAGCCGGGCTAGGCCGCCGGCCACGCCACGGGCCCGCAAAGCGGAGCGACGCCCCTCGTCGGCCTGCTCAGCCCAGCGCCTCCTCCAGGCATCGACGTAGCTCGCGTATGGGCCCACCTTCCGACGATAGCACAGGGTGGCCGGAACAGCTCCGAACCCGCTAACCTGGCGTTGACATGGGGGATCGACGCTGCCAGAGTCCGCGGCGGAGAGATGA
>JAICTU010000610.1 GCA_025936205.1 Polyangiaceae bacterium
CGATGGCGCGGACGTCACCGGTGACGTCACGTTGGCCGGGAATGGATCCATTCTGTACGGCCACGGTACCGGGCTCTCCGTCGTCGGCGGGCAGCTCGCCATCGACAAGAACAACGCCATCGTGCGTGGCGTGCGCATCGAAGGCGATGTGACCATCACCAAGAACAACGCACAGCTCGCCTTCTGCGAGATCGGCGGTGACCTGACGATCCAGGGGAACAATGCCACGGTGGCCGAGTGCGTGGTGCACGGCCGCGCGCGGATCGAGGGCAACAACGCCGTCTTCGTGCGCAACGAGCTGGCTCAGAACAGCGCGCTCGCCGGCAAGAATCTGAGCTGCAATGCCAACGTGGTGTTCGATCCCGACGCTGGCGCGCCGGATGCGGGCGCAGCCCCTGCCCCGATCCCGGTGAGCTGCGACGACGGCCACTGAGCGGCACTTGCAACTCTCTTGCAGAGGTGGGGCCGGGCCTGCGCTTCACGCAGCCTGTACCCACCTCGGGGCTCTGAGCGCACATCACCGCCCACTTCTGCAAACTCTCGCGCCGCACCCGCGAGGAGCACGGTCACGTTGTTCCAGACGCGCTAGACTCCGGTATTCAACGCTCGAAACGCTTCCGGATCGACTCTCGCACCAGCGCCATTGCGGCGTGTCTGGGCCTGGCCGCGGCTTGCTGGATCGACCGGCATGAGGGCCCGCCCGCACCCTCGCGCGTGGCGCAAACGCCCACCTTTTCGCGCGAGGTGCAGGGCAGCATCGTCGACCTCGACGGGAAGCCGCTCGCCAACGTGCGCGTGACGGCGGCGGGCTTCCACGCCGCGCAGACGCGTCCGGAGACGACGACCGATGCGAGCGGCGCCTTCCGCCTGACGGGGCTGCTCGATGCCAACGCGTACCTGCGCTTCGAGGCGGACGGCTTTTACAGCGAGATCGCCGCCGTCTACCTGGAGGGCACGGCCGACACCGTGCAGCTCGAACCGCTGGGGCTGGTGGCAAAGCGGCCCAACCGCGTGCGCCTGTGGCTGGCCGGCGACACGATGTTTGGCCGGCGCTTCGAGGACGCGGACGAGGACGGACAGATCGGCGAAGACGGCGACCTGATCCATCCCAGCACGCGGGCCGAAGACGCCTACCAGCTGCTGCACTTTCTGGAGCCCGCACTGAAGTCGGCCGACTACCGCATGTCGAACTTCGAATCGCCTGCGTCGACGGCGATCGAGAGCCGCCACCCCTTCAAGCAGTACAGCTTCAGCTCGCACCCGGATACGCTGGCCGCGCTGAAGCGCGTCGGCATCGACGCCGTGAGCCTGGGCAACAATCACAGCTACGACTATCGCGAGGCCGGCCGCATCGAGACGGCGCAGGTGCTGAATCGCCAGGGCATTGCCTTTTTCGGCTCCGGTGCCTCGGAGCTGGACGCGCGCGGCTCGTTCCTCGACGTGGACATCAACGGGGTGCCGCTCAGCTTTCAGGGCTTCGACGGCATCAAGCCCAACACCTTCTATCCGGAACCTCACGATGAGTGGCCACCGGAGTTGATGTACTACGCGATGGACACGCCGATCGTCAAAGGCGGGGCGCTGCTGCTGAGCTCGGCGAACGTCGCCAACTTCATGCAGCGCGACCCGGAGCGCCTGCGCATTCCGGTGATGCACGGCGGCGAGGAATACGGCGACACGCCGACGAGCGGCATGCGCGACCGCTTCTCGCAGGCCTTCCAGGCCGGCGCCAAGCTGGTGGTGGCCCATCACTCGCACTCCGTCTACGGCGTGGCGCTGTGGGGTGACCTGAACGATCCCGGGCTGAGCTTGCTCTCGCTCGGCAACTTCCTGTTCGATCAGGACGTGTTCGAGACCTTCAACTCGTTCATGGCCGTGGTCGACATCGACCGCGCGGACGATGAGAGCTACCACGTGCTGCAGGCGCGGCTCATCCCGTTCCATCAAGAGAACTACGTGCCCAGCCTGATCAGCGGCTGGCAGGCGGAACGCCTGGCGCGGCACGTCGGGCAGATCTCCACGTTCCTGCCGGAGCGCGCTGACGGGTTACGGCCCGCCGTGCTGTTCAAGGATGCAGCCGGGATCGGAGTGATGCTGCGCGCCAGCGACTACCAGCAGACGGACCACACGCGCGTGCGCACGCTGACGCTCGACGCCGGCAAGAGCAGCCCATTTCCGTTGAATGACGAGGGCGGTGCCACCGACTACTTCACCGGCTTCAGCGACGCGCCCGACAGCGCGCGCCTGCGCCTGGCGCAGGATCTGCTGATCTACGGCGACTTCGAGGACTACGATCTGGACGACAAGATCGCCGAAAACGACAACTGGTGGCAGACCGATACGCGCTACCCGACCGCCGATCGCGCCCGCAGCGGCCGCTACTCGATCGCGCTGTATCGCGAGCAGGGAGCGCAAGGCACGGTCAACACCCAGCTGCGCAACCGCATCACGTTCGAGCCGGGTTCGGAGCTGACCTTCGGCTGCCACGCGCTCGGCGATCACGCCGGCGCGGTCACGGTGACGGTCGAATACATCCAGCGCGGCACTCGCAACAAGATCGGCGAGGACAAGCTGATGAGCTGGCCCGCGGGTACCTACGACTGGACGGAGCATCACGCAGCCGTGTCGCCGCCGAGCGAGGCCGGGCACGTCCGTTTCGTGATCACCATGCAGCCGAGCGCGACCGGCGGCACGATGTACATCGATGACTGCAATCTGTATTCCTGGGGGCCTTCGCTCGCTGCGGGCGACCCTCTCCCAGCGCCACATGGCTACGACTGGGCGCGGCTGGAGATCCCCAACTACTCGGGCGAGCTCTCCTACACCGAGCAGCGCCGCACGTATCGCCGCGTATACGGCGCGCACTGAAGTGCTGCGCGGCTACTCGGCTTCGTCGGGCACGGCCCCGTAGGGTGAGCCTCCCTGGAGCCGTAGATTGCGCGCTTTTTGTGCTCGCTTCCGGCTCAGCTCGACCCCGATCGAGTCCAGCCCGAGCTCGTTCGCCACGGCCAGCACGCTCCCCCAGCCGCAAAACGGATCGACGATCGTCCGCGTCGCGGTGTGAGACAAAACGTATCGGCAAGCTAGCTCACACGCCGCGATGCCCATCGCCTGCACCCAGGTCATCTCCCCCGTGGACTCCAGCACGTCCGGGTACGGGGGCGTGGGTCGATCGCGCACGCCGCGCGAGTAGCACAGGAGGTGTGAATACGCGGGGCGGCCGAAGTACGCCCGCCCCGCCGGCTTGCGGCATACGATGCGGTGCCACAGCAGCTGCGCCCCCTGCTCGCGAGCGGCCTCGTGGCACAGCTGGCTCTTGTCGACCCAGACGCCATCGCGCTTGATGTCCGTCTGGTAGAAAATCGTCACCCCGTCATCCGGGGTCGCCGCCAGTGTCAGCACCGCGGCCCGCACGAACCAGCGCTGCCAGGCTTCCAGCGCCCCGCCGCCGGCCGGCGTCTCTTCCTGCCGCAGCTCGGGAGCCAGCCCAGAGACGTCCGGCAGCGAGGTGACGAAGGAGCAACGGGCCAGCTTCGGTCGCTGCCGGAGCCAGGGCAGCGCATCTTCGCAGAACACGGTGCGCGCCGCGGCGGTATGCTCCATGTCGCTTGACCAAGAAAAAGCCTCGCCCGGAACGGGCCCGCACGCAAGCGCGCCGCAGCGCCCGTGGCGTGGAAAAGCTCATGGCTGACCGGGAGCGGCTGTTTTCACTCTCGCCGGGCGGCGCTGCCGCGCGGCCCCTGCTCATCCCATCCCCTTCCGTCGTGGAGGGCCTCGCCCTGGCGGAGCGCTGCCCGCGCTGCGACGGCGAGCACGAGTTGCTCGAACATGCGGCCGTCACGGTGAACGGCGTACGGCTGCGGGAGGCGCGCCTACGTTGCCGGTCTTGCCGCAGCGAGCGCTCGCTGTTCTTTCAGATCGAGGAGGCTCTGCCCAATTGAGGAGGCTCTGCCCAATTGAGTTTTCGCTACCACTCGAGGAGCGCCGCACCCCAGGAGAGCCCTCCCCCGAAGCCGCAGAGCAGCACCCGCGCTCCGGGCCGCAGGCGCTCCAGCTCCACCGCCCGGTCCAGGGTCAGCGGGATGCTTGCTGCCGCCGTGTTGCCGCAGGTCTCCAGCGTGGTGACCGTCTGGTCCATCGACATCTCCAGGGAGGCGACGATGCGTTCGATCATGCGCAGATTACTCTGGTGCAACACGAGCAGGTCCAGATCGCGCGGCTGCAGCCCCTGTTGCCCGAGCAATTCGCGGATCACCTTGGGGACCGTCTCCACTGCAAAGTCCCAGACCTTCGGCCCGTGCATCACGAAGGTGTTGGAGCGCTTCTCCAGTACCTCGCGTGTAACCGGCGCGCGCGTGCCGCCCGCCGGGACCTCGATGCAGTGCCGTCCTCGGCCGTCGCTGCCCAGGATGAAGCGCATGCGCCGCTGATCGTCGGTGCTGCTGAGCAGCACTGCGCCGGCTCCGTCGCCGAAGAAGATGCACGTTCGCCGGTCCTGCCAGTTCAGGATCTTGGAGAAGGCGTCCGTACCGATCACCAGCACGTTGCGAAACCGCTCGGGGCTCGCGAGCATCATGCTCTGCGCCACGTCCAGCGCAAATACGAAGCCGGCGCAAACCGAGTTCACATCGAAGGCCGGGCAATGGCGTGCCGCGATGCCGAGCTTTTCCTGAATGATGCAGGCCACCGCGGGTTGAGATTGGTCGGGCGTGGCGCATGCCACCACGATCAAGTCGACCG
>JAICTU010000523.1 GCA_025936205.1 Polyangiaceae bacterium
AGCATCAGGCCGTCGAGCACCCCTGCGGGGCGCGGCGGACAGCCGGGGATGTAGACGTCACAGGGGATGAGCTTGTCGATCCCCGCGACCGTCGCGTCGTTGTCGTAGAAGCCGCCGCAGGAGGCGCACGTGCCGAAGGCCATGACCCACTTGGGCTCCGCCATCTGATCGTAGATGCGCTTCAAGATCGGCGCCTGGCGCTGGGTGATGGTGCCCACGACCCAGAGCAGATCGCTCTGCCGGGGCGAGAACCGCGGGATCTCCGAGCCGAAGCGCGAGAGATCGTAACGCGGGCTCGTGACTCCCATGAACTCCATGCCGCAGCACGCGGTCACGAACGGGCACATGAAGAGCGAATACTTCTGCGCCCAGGCCAGCAAGTCCTTCAACCGTGTCGTCGCGAAGCCATCCACCACGATGGGTTGCATGACTTCCGCCGACTTCTTGGGGGTTAGCTCTCCCATTCGAGGGCCCCTTTCTTCCAGCAGTAGACCAGGGCGATCAAGAGCGAGCTGATGAACGCCAACATACTGACGAAGCCCGTCCAGCCGAGCGTCTTGAACAAGGCGGCCCACGGATACATGAAGACCACCTCGATATCGAAAACCACGAACAGGATCGCGGTGAGGTAGAACTTCACGCTCATCTTTGCGTGGCCCGAGCCCTCGCTGTCATTGCCGCACTCGAACGGCATGACCTTTCCGGGCGTGGGGTTTTTCGGCCCGAGGAAGTGGCCGGCGCAATACATGCCGGCACAGATCACGAGCGCGACCCCGAACATGAAGAACATCGGTAGGTACTGCGCGAGCATCGTCCGTCTGTGGTTGTGGGGCAGCGAGCGGGAGGTCCGAGCCCGCAGGGAGCATCCCTCGGCACTCGGGCGCGGGCGCCCGGCACGACGTGCCCGGCGCGACCGCGAAACGAAAAAGGCAACCGCAACAGCGCTCCGGCTGCAAAAAAGCCGAAAAATGCCGCTGTTTCGAGCGCTTGATAGTTCTTTGGCCGAGCCCTGTCAATGACAGGTGGGGGCCCGACGGTCGACGGCTCCCGAAGCGACTCTCGAAGCTTCTAAAGGACTGGCCACGCGAACTTGCCGCGCACTGCGTCAGCGTCCAGGCAATCCGGCGTCAGCCCCAACCGACGGGGATCAGCCAACGAGGTCCCGCCAGGGCTGGAGCACCCCCGCGAGACGCTCTTCGACCCGACGCCGCACGTCCGCCACGGCCGCCTCCTCCAAGCCGGAACGGCGCGCCTCTTCGACGGCTCCGAGGGCAGCGAGGAACCTCCCCCGCTCCAGAAATGCTTCAGAAAGTCGGGGCCACACCGACGCCGAGCCCAGCATCGCGGCGCGCCGCAAGGGCCCGATCGCCTCGCCGTGCCGGCGCTCGGCCAACAAAGCCGAGCCGAGCCGCTCGTAAATCTGCGCGGCAACCGCCGTGTCCCCCGCATACTGAACCGCCAGCCGCAAGATCTCCTCGGCCTGGCTGGCCTCCCCGAGGGCCGAGCATGATGACCCCAGCAGGCCCAAAGCGTGCGCCAGCGTCCCGCGCGTATCAGGGGGTAGAGCTTGGGCCTCTGGAGTACGGAGAAAGATGGTCAGCGCCGCGGGCCAGGTGCCCAGCAATTCCTTGACCCCCGCATAGTCGCGGCGACCAAACAAGCCCTCTGCCTGCGCCACGTGGCTGAGGTCGATGGCGTTGCGCGTCTCGGGGCGCGCCACGTGGTTCAACTCGGCGCGCACCCGCTCGCGCAGATTGCTCCGGAACTCGTCCAGGCTGGAGGCGTGCTCGATGCTGTCGCAGGTGAACTTGAGCTGAGCCTCACCGTTCTCGAAGGTCAACTCCTGCAACGACAGCCCGTAGAGGGGAGCCAGCAGCAGGAACTGGGGACCGATGAAGTGCTGGATGGCCTCGGCGTCTTGCTCGCGCTGAGGCGGTGGCCCGTGCTGCGCGTCCAGGAGCAAGGCAGAAACGAGGCGCCGCTGGAAGTCGGCGAGCGGCAAGCGCTCGGCATCCTCGTTCGAACTTTCGTTCGCTCCGACGGTAAAGTCGACTAGCGTGTTCTCGGGATGGCGGCGATCGACGGTCAGGGCCGTGATGCGCGCCCCCGTGATCAGAGAAAACGCGAAGAAGCGCTCCCCCAAGATGTCGCAAAGTGCCTGGAAGCTCGAGACGGTTTGCCCGACCCGATCGAACCAACCGTCCGTGCGAACTAGATCGAGCGAGATCGAACGGGGTTGGGGCATGGCGCCAAGTTGGAGAATGGCACGGAACGCACGTACGTTCAAAGAACAACCGATTTCTCCGTCAGCGAGCATCAGCCTCGCGGCGCGCCGCCGATCGTCAAAAGCATGACGCGCCGATTATTGCAGGGACAGCCCGCACCGCCATTGTTGCGGGGACACCCCGCGCCCCGAGCGCGACGCACCTCGCCTTACACCCGGCAGCCACCCGCAGGCGGCGCGCTGGAGAGCGCCGCTGCTCTTCGCTCGGGCAGCCCTGGGGGCAGCGAGAGCGCGCCCGAGCGCGGCGCGCCGGCCTTTACTGCCCCTACCCAGGAGCTGTGTCGGAGCATCCAGTCTGTGCTGCTGAGCTGGTACAGCCGGAGGCGCCGCGATTTGCCCTGGCGCGGCACCCGCGACCCCTACTGCATCTGGGTGAGCGAGATCATGCTGCAGCAGACGCGCGTGCAAGCCGTGGTCGGCTATTATGAACGCTGGCTCCAGCGCTTCCCGAACGTGGAGGCCCTGGCACGAGCCGACGGGGAAGACGTGCTGCGTGCCTGGGAGGGCCTCGGGTACTACTCGCGCGCCCGCAATCTCCAGCGCGCTGCCCAGCGCGTGGTGGCCGAACACGGCGGGCGCCTGCCGCGCTCGATCGAGCAGTTGCGAGCCCTCCCCGGCATCGGCCCCTACTCCGCCGGTGCCATCGCCAGCATCGCGTTCGACGCCGACGAGCCCGTGGTCGACGGCAATGTGATCCGCGTGCTGACCCGCATCTTCGGCTTGCGGGGCAATCCGCGCCGTGGCCCTCTCGCCGGACAGCTCTGGCAACTCGCGCGGCTGCTGCTGCCCAGCGGCAAAGCAGCCGACTTCAATCAGGCGCTGATGGAGCTCGGCGCAACTGTCTGTACGCCGCGCGGCGCGCGCTGCACCGACTGCCCCGTGGCACGCCAGTGCCGGGCGCTGGCGCTGGACAGCGTCGAGGCATTTCCGGAATCGCCGCCGCGACCTGCGCTGACCGAGGAGCGACGGGCGGTGGCCGTCATCGCCCGGCGCGGCCAGTTGTTGATGCTGCGCGCAGCACCCGAGGCCGTGCGCTGGGCGGGCATGTGGCAGTTCCCCGATCTAAAGCTGGCGGCGGACGAGCCCGCGGTGACGCGCCTGCCCCAAGCCATCGCTGAAAGTACGGGGGTCGAGATCGCGCTCGGCGAACACTTCTACAGCCTGGAGCACCACGTGACGCGCTTTCGCATCCAGATCGAGGTGTACCGGGCGCAGGCGGTCAGCGGCCGCGCGCGCGCGCGGGATGGCTCGGAGCTGCGTTGGTGCGCCCCGCATCTGCTCTCGACGCTGGCGATGCCGCTCTCCCACCGCAAGATCGCTCGCGCCCTCACGGCCAGCGAGGAATCGGGAACATGAACCGTCGGTCGCTCCAGCCCGGACTGGGCAGAGTCGCGCAGATCGTGGTGGGCGCACTGCTCTTTGTGACCCTGCTGATCGTTGGGATCGGCGCTCTGCTGCCTCGCAACTGGCAGGTCGAAGAGTCGATCTTGATCAATGCACCCGCCGGCGCCGTGCACGCCTGGGTCGGTGATCTGCGACGCTGGCCGCGCTGGGCGCAGTGGAACCAAGCAGAGCTCTGGCCACAGAACCAGGTGAGCGACCCGAGTACGGGCCCGGGCGCGACACTGCGCTGGTACGGTCGAGCGAGCAGTCACGGCGACCTGGCCAGCGGCGAGACCCGAATCGTGCGCAGCGATCCGGCCGAAGGCGTCTGGTTTGAGAGCCACACGCAGGGCGGGGACGCCTCCGAGGCGAGCGTGCGTTACAGCGAACGACCAGGAGTGACCCTCGTGACCTGGCTGGATCGCGGTCGCCTCCCCCCGATCGTCGGCGGGCTATTTCTCGACCAGTTTCAGAAGCGCCTGCACGATCACATGTCGACCGGGCTGGAGCGCTTGAAGGACCTGGTCGAATCCGAGCGCAGGACGGCACCATCCGCCGCCTCGCTCAGCGCTCGCGCCGTACCGGCGCCCGCCGCAGCGGACGCCGGAACCCCCTGAGCCTGCGGCCCCCCCCCGGGCGCAGACTCAGACTCGAGCCGAGTAGATCTTGTCGGGGTTCACGCCCAAGACCTGGATCGCCTGGGCGACGAACTTCGCATCGAGCTTGCCATCTGCGTGCAGCGCGGACAGCGCAGCCGCCGCGATACACTCGGCGTCGACCTCGAAGTGACGGCGCAGAGCTTCGCGCGTGTCACTCATGCCGAAGCCGTCGGTGCCGAGCGGCACGTAGCGCCCGGGGATCCAGCGCGCCACCTGATCCTGCACCAGCGTCATGTAGTCGCTCGCGGCGATGAACGGGCCCTGGACGCCGTTGAGCAGACGCGTGAGGTACGGCACCTGCTGCTCGCGCTCGGGATGCAGGCGGTTCTCACGCTCGCACGCCAGCGCCTCGCGCCGCAGCTGCTGGTAGCTGGTCACAGCCCAGACGTCCGCCGCGACATCAAAGCGCTCAGCCAAGATCTCCTGCGCGCGCAGCACCTGCAGCATGATGCAGCCGCTGCCGAACAGCTGGACCTTGTGCTTGCCCGGCTTGGGGCTGTCAGCGTACTTGTAGATGCCCTTTACGATGCCTTCGCTGACCTTGGCGACCGCTGCCTCGCCCTCCGCCGGTAAGGGGGGCATGGCGTAGTTCTCGTTCTGCAGCGTGATGTAGTAATAGATGTTCTCCTCGCGCTCGAACATGCGCGAGAGGCCGTCCTGGATGATCGTCGCCAGCTCGTACGCGAACGAGATGTCGTAGGACAGCACGCTGGGGTACGTGGCGGCCAGCAGATGGCTATGGCCGTCTTCGTGCTGCAGCCCTTCGCCGTTCAGCGTGGTGCGGCCCGCCGTGCCGCCCAGCACGAAGCCGCGGCCCATCGAGTCGCCCAGCGCCCAGAATTGGTCGCCCGTGCGCTGGAAGCCGAACATCGAGTAGAAGATGTAGAACGGGATCATCGGCTCACCGATGGTCGCGTAGGAGGTCGCGGCGGCAGTGAACGAAGCGGTGGAACCGGCCTCGTTGATGCCCTCTTCGAGCACCTGACCGTCCTTGGCCTCTCGGTAGTAGAGCAAGCGACCCTTATCCACGGGCTCGTACAGCTGGCCCTTGGAGGAGTAGATGCCGACCTGGCTGAACAGCGCGTCCATACCGAAGGTACGGGCCTCGTCCGGAATGATCGGCACGACACGGCGCCCGACGTTCGGATCGCGCATCAGCTTCGAGAGCATGCGAGCGAAGACCATCGTGGTCGATGCTTCGCCCTTCTTCATGCCGGCTTTGAACTCTTCGTAGAGCTTCGCCGAGGGCAACTCGAGCTTGACCGAAGGCCGGCCCTTGCGCTTGGGCACGGAGCCGCCAAGCGCACGCCGATGCTCGAGCATGTACTTGACCTCCGGGCTGTCCATGCCCGGATGATAGAAGGGCGCGTCCTGGAGCTGATCATCGGGGATGGGCAAGCCGAACTGATCGCGGAAGGCCTTGATCTCCTCGAGCTCCATCTCCTTCTTCTGATGGGTAGTGTTGGCGCCCTCGAACGCCTCACCCAGGCTCCAGCCCTTGACGGTGTGCGCCAAGATGACGGTGGGCTTGCCGTTCTTCTCGTGCACGGCGCGGTGATACGCGGCGTAAATCTTCTGCGGAGTATGCCCACCGCGACGCAGCTTGGTGATGGCCTGATCATCGAGCGAGCTGACCAGCTCGAGCAAACGCGGATCGGTGCCGAACAGATGCTGCCGGATGTAATCGGCGGACGCGGTCGTGTAGCGCTGGTACTCGCCGTCGACGACCTCGTTCATGCGGCGCACGAGCACCCCGTGCTCGTCCC
>JAICTU010000762.1 GCA_025936205.1 Polyangiaceae bacterium
CGCGCGCCGAGGTGGGACGCGCTTCCTTCGCTTCGCGCGGCGGAGCCGCGGCCACTTCGGGTTGTTGCACGGGTGCTTCAGCCGGCGCAGCGGCTTCGGCGACGGGCTTCGCAACCTCCGGTGCAGAGGGCTGAACCTGCGGGGGTACCGGCTGCCCAGCGACCGGCTGTGCAGCGACCGGCTGTGCAGCGATCGCCTGCCCAGCGATCGGCTGTGCCGGAGCAGGCTCTGCGAGCACTGGCTGCGGCGGCGCGGTCACCGGCTGTGGAATGGCAGCGGGGCCATCCGCCGCCGGCGCGCTCTCGAGCGCATGCCCGCTGGGATGCCCGTTCGTCTGCGGCCAGCCCAACAGGACTCCCGCGGTGGCAGCGGCGAGCGCCGCGACCAACGCACCCGCCTTCAGGCCCCAGCCGGTGCTTGCCGCAGCCCGCACCGCTTCGCTCAGCGAGGAGACGCCAGCGCCAGCGGCGATACCGGCGAGCCAGCGTGCCTTCACGCGCGCTTCGTCTTCCGCAGAAGGCTCGTCCGCACCGCGGGCATCCGCGATCAGCTGACGCGCCGCTGCGCTCAACTCCGGACCTAGCTGATCATTCACCGTTCGTCTCGGTTGTGATGCCTACGGCCTCTGACCTGGCGCCCTCGGACCCCTCTGGCTGCGAGCCGTCCCCGCGGGACTTCGAGGGCGGGGACTTGGAAGCAGCACGCAATGCCTTTTCGAAACTCTGCCGACCTCTCCGCAGTCGGCTATAGGCCGTGTTCAAGTTGATGCCAAGCGCTTCGGCAGCTTCCACGACGCTTCCCTCCTCTAGATCCACCAACACCAGCATTTGCCGCTCTTTGTCCTCGAGCTGGCCTAATGCGACGTGCAACAAACGACTAGCTTCGCGTTGCTGCAAAATGCGATCTGGTGTTTCCGTGGGTGATTCGAGCTCCGACTGTTCGGGGCTCCAACGCGCACGTTCGCGCCGCGCGCGGCGCTTGTGATCGCTGGCAACGCGTAACAGGATTCCGTAGATCCAGGTCTTGAGGCTCGATTGGTGCTGAAAATCGAGCCAACGGCGGTGCAGCACGAGGAACACGTCCTGTGCTGCATCGTCGAGCGCGTGCGGGGCCACGCCGAGTCTTCGAAGACTTCGCCACACCATGGCGAAGTGCCGCTCGAAGGCCTGTTCCGGGGTGGTGCACTCGTCTCGTTCGGCGTCTACCATCCGCGGCTCCGCTCCCGCACCCGTGCCGCGGGATTCGGCCTCCGTCCCGCGGGACTCGCGCCCCCACAGGACGAGTGAGCCGCCCACACTGCCGGCGAAGCGCGTGAGCAGGCTCCACGAGCCCGCTCCCGCCGGGATCGGTAGACAGGTGGAAAGCACATGAGCTGAGTGGGGCGCGAGGCACCCATCCGTTCAAAAACGCGCGCCGACGCCGGCCCCCAGGATGGGCCCGATACCCCACAGCTGAAAGACATCACTGAAGGTGCAACTCTCGCACCTTTTCGCCCGAAAGGGACGGGGATGTTCCCAGGTGAGCCCGGGCAGGATGGAGATGAACAGCGGGCCGAATACCTCGGTGCGTAGATCCAGGTAGGCGGTCAGCGCTTCGACGTGGTTGGTGCCCCCTTGATTGGTCGCGCGCAGGCCGAGGGAGCGCCACTCGAGCCACATCAACTCGGGGCTCACACACGGAAGCGCGCGCAACGGTCCGGCGCTCCAGACCTCGTAGCACGCGGTCAGGCCGAGCACCTTGCGGTTCATCTCCAGCACGCCATCGCGATCGAAGATCGATACTCTGGTCGAAGGCCAATAGGCTCCGCTCACGAGCAGCTCGAACGGTCCCCAGGCTCCGCCCAGCGCACCGCCCACGCCCAGACCGAGACCGGGCTGTAACCCGAGAGCAGCGAGCCCGTGGGCGCGCATCACGCCACCCCAGCCGCGCCGCGGAGGCGCGAGAGGCGGCGCATGAGGCGGTTCGTCGCGCTCGGGCTGCTCCGGATCCGGGCTCGGAGCGAGCGCTGGAGGTGGCGCCGGGGCGGGCTCTGGCAGGGGCGGGGGAGCAGCCTTGGCCTCCGACTCCATGATCATCGCCAGCAGCAGCGCGATGGCTTGCTGCAACTCCTGGCAGCTCTCTCCGCGCAGCGTGCGTCGCCCGAGACTGCTCTCGCTGCGCGTCTCCAGATCGACCAGCCACTGATTGCCGTCGCGGCTGACCTGAGCGTGCGCCTCCGTCGGACGGGGCGTCACTCCGCGCGCCACCAGCTCCACCGCGCGGGTCGCCACGGCGGCCCCGTCGCAGCTCGGATCCGTGCTCGTCCAGCTGAGCGCGAGCGGGCTGGCAGAGGGAGCCGTGGCCCCCGTGTCCGGCGCCTGCGCGCGCACCGCCGCCGGGCTTGCCAGAAGCGCCGGGACGGCCAAGCTGAGCACGCGGCGATAAAACGCGGAGGCGAGCATGCGGCATACGAACTTACGCCGGTACCGCCTCCGGAGCAATCCATCCGAGCCCGGGTCTCTGTCCCGCCCCATTCCGGGGCTGAGAACCCCTGTCGAGGGCTGCCGGCCGCGGTCACTGGCTCCAGGAGATGCCATTTTTGCCAGCCCTTTTCGGCTCGGCCCCGGCGTTGGGCACGGCTCGCGGCGGCGGCCTGCCTCGCGGGCGACGAGGTACTAGCCTCCGGCGCCGTGCGCCAAAGGCGCTACCATGAGTGCGTGCAGGCGAACCCTCGAGACCGCGGCTTTCGAGCGGGGGATGTGATCGCCGACAAGTATGAGCTCGAGGCGCTGGTGGGGGAGGGCGGCATGGGCTCGGTCTGGCGCGCGCGGCATCGCCAGCTCGAATCAGCCGTCGCGCTCAAGCTGATGAGCCCCAGCATCGCCG
>JAICTU010000312.1 GCA_025936205.1 Polyangiaceae bacterium
ATGCGCCCCGGGCTGTGTGAAGACGCGCTGCGCCTGGGCCGCATCCTGTGCGGGCTGATGCAGGAGCAGTCCGAGGTGCACGGCCTTACGGCGCTGATGGAGATCCAGGCCTCGCGATCGACGGCCCGCGTGGGCCCCGACGGCCAGCCGATCCTGCTGCTGGAGCAGGACCGCTCGCGCTGGGATCAGCTGCTGATCCACCGTGGCCTGGCAGCGCTGGAGCGCGCCGAAGCGCTGGGCGAGCTCGGGCCCTACGCCCTCCAGGCGGCGATCGCCGCCTGCCATGCGCGCGCGCGCGTCGCCGAAGAGACGGATTGGGTTCGCATCACCGCCCTCTATGGCACCTTGCTCGAGCTCACCCCCTCGCCGGTGATCGAGCTGAACCGCGCCGTGGCGCTGTCGATGGCCTTCGGCCCCGCCGCGGGCCTGCAAGCGGTCGACGAATTGAAGGACGAGCCAGCGCTGGCTGGCTACCACCTGCTGCCCAGCGTGCGCGGCGACCTCCTGTTCAAGCTGGGCCGCCACGCCGAAGCGCGCCGCGAGTTCGAGCGCGCCGCGTCGCTGACGCGCAACGCGCGCGAGCAAACGCTGCTGCTGGCGAGAGCCGCTGCTTGTGAGGTCAAGCCCGAGCGCAAGCGGAAGTAAGGCAGACCGCGCTGGCGCGGGTCAGCACGGCGAGGCACGCTGCGCAGATCTCTTCTCCAAGATCCGCGCTCGACCGAAGTCTTGCTCTGCCGCCAATGCGTTGTGTGCCCGGCAGCGCAGCGTGAGATTTTCGAGCGTCGCTGGGCCTCCGCGCGCGTGCGGCTCGAGATGGTGGAGCTCGAGCCCGGAGTTCTCCCGGCAGCGTTGCCCTCTCCCGTCCATATAGGTGCAGCAAGCACCATCGCGGTGCCAGACAGCGCGACGGACCGAAACCGGTAGGTGATGGCGCCGCGCCGGCGCGGTGCTAGGCGCGTTTGGCGCGCGCATCGCCCCGTGGGGAGCCAATGCTTCGGCGGCAGAAGGTGTTTCGACGTCGGCTGTGGGGGTCCCCATCGTGCGAGCTGCTGTGGCAGCAACTGTTTCGGGGGCACCTTCGAGCCCGCTTGCAGACTGGTTGCGGCGCGGCCGGTCGGTCATGCCGAGCTTTCGCGCTCGCAGTCTCTTCACGAGGTCGTGAAGGGCGCGACGTTGGACTTCGACCAGATCGCGGTTGAGTATGGTGTGTTGCAGAAGTGCGCGGGCTTCTTCCAGCAGCTCCAGAAAGGACTGGTCGACGGTGAATTGGATCCGGTAACGGGGACCGGGATTCGCTTTCTGCGCCACGGGTGCATTCGGAACAGGACCATGAGAGGTAATGGCTCCAGGTGCGCTAGCGCCCGGCAGAACATTGCCGGTCAGAACGGCGTTCGACTCTGGAGTAGCAGGCGGCGCCTCGCCCGCGCCGAGGCCGTGCTGGAGTTGTCGAACGGGTCCCGCCAGGCTGCGCACGAACGCGGCCCAAGTGTTGCGCCTCCGAGGCGGCACGATGACCTCGATCGTTGGTTCCTGGCGGTCTGTCGCGCCCTCGTGCAGAAATTCGATCCGCGCCGGGGCGTCTGGTGCGGGCGCGAGCTCCGCAACCAGTCGTTCGATCTCGCGCTTGGTCCGAAAGCGCACGCGCGCCAGCAGTTCGTCGCGGTTCTCTGGTGTCAGATGCGGCCCGATGAGCAGGATGCCAGTGAGATGAATGGACGCCTCGGTAAGCATCTGCAAGAGCTCCGGGAATTGTCGCGCCAGCCGTGCGGCGCGGCAGCGGCGCTGCGCTTCGTCCTCCGACATGCGCAGCTCGTAGACGCAATACGCATACAGCGACGAGCAAGCGCGTTCTCGGTGGATGCCGCGCGCCTCGATCTCGGCCAGGTGCGCGAGCAGCTCGGCCAAGAGCGTGTTCGCGCGGCCGGCGAGGCGTTTGACCTCGCCGTGTAGGGTTTCATCGGGCAGCGCCGCGAGTGAAGGAAGCGTCATGAACTCACTCTACACCCGCGATTTTGGACGCCTCCGGCGACGCGCTGCTGCGGTTCTGCGCAGGTTTTCGAGTCTGTTGCCCCATTCGCCGCCCCAGCGCAAAGACGAGCTCGTCAGGCGTGTTGCCGGCCTTCTCAGAGAGGGGGCAGCGGTCGTTACGTCTCCATGCGCCCGCGACGCGTCAACCAGAAAGCTCAGGAAGTGGGAAAGCGGGCTTTGTGCCGCGCAGTGCGTCCCAAAGCCCGCTTTCCCACTGTCATTCGCTGTGTTCGAAGCCGTCTATGAGAGAGCGCAGGCACTGTGGGCGCAGGGCGATCCGCTGAACCAAGCTCTGCACATCACAGCCTGGGCGGGAACCGGCGGAGCCGATCTCGAGCTTTACCCCTGGCCCAATGAGTTGGCGCTTCAGGACTACTACTTTGCTCCTGACACGAAGGTATTCTTCGAGGAGCCAGTGGGAAACAGCAAACTCGTGCCGGCGGCGGAGGCGGCGCACCTGCGCTCACTTCGTGAACGGTACCTCGGCGAGACTCGAGGACTGCCAAACCTATACAGCCCAGACGGCATTCCCGTGACCGATGGGGAACTCTCCGGAAGGGTGTTCCTTCGGGACGCACTGCCCTATGAGGACGAGCGGGGGCTCTGGCCTTTGCCGGGAGAGTGATGAAACGCTTCAACGCCCAAACAACCGCTCCCCAAATCGCGTCTCCGCCACGCCCTTCACTCCCGGCTTCACCACGAACAATCCACCCGCGCCCTGCTCCGCGCGCAGCTGTTCCGGAGTGCGATCTTTCTTACCGGTGGTGATGAACAGCGTGTCCAGTTTGGGGCCGCCAAAGCAGACGCAGGTGACGCACGCGGTCGGCAAACGCACGCGCAGGGCTTCGCTGCCATCCGGGCGATATTGCTGGACCAGCCCGGCGTAGTAGCGGGCGTTCCACAGGTTGTCGTCGGCGTCGACGCAGGAGCCGTCGACGAAGCCTTTGCCCCGCTCCAGCTGGGTCAGCACGTGGCGGGCGCCCAGCTCTCCGCTGCGCACGTCATATTCGTACCAGTGGTACAGGTACGTCTCCGAGTCGGAGAAATACATGCGCGAGCCGTCGAGCGAGAACGCGATGCCGTTGGTCAGCGCCACGTTTTGGATCAGCGTGCGAGCGCTGTCGCCGCCCGAATACGAAACCACCGAGCTCACCGGGTTGTAGAAGCCCTGGTGGCAGCCCCCCACGACGAAGCGCCCGGCGCGATCGGTGCGTCCGTCGTTCAGGCGGGTGGGCGCGAGCTCGGGCTCGAAGGTGGTCAGCCGCTCGGCGCGCCCGCTCGCCAGCTGGTAGCGGTACAGGCCCTTGGCGAAGGCCGCGAGCAGGTTGCCCTCGGGGTCGAAGGCGAATGAGCCGAGCTTGTCGGGCAGGTCGCGCGCGAGCAGGTCTTGCCCCTCCGGGTCGCAGCTGTAGAGCTTTTGTCCGTAGACATCGGTCCAGTACACGCGCTGATCGGCGGGGTTCCAGAGCACGCATTCGCCGAGGAGATTCTGGCAGTCGACCAACAAGCGGGCCTCGAGCTCTTGCATGGCGGCAGTGTCCCCGGTTCGCCTGCCCGCTGTCCAGGCTTCCAACCCCGAGTTGGCGTATGCTGTGCAGCGCATGTCGTTTGCGCTGCTCGGAAGGCTGCTCGATCTCGAATGGCTGCTGCGCCGGGACGAGCAGCGCTCGAGCGAGGAGCTGCTGCGCCAGGATCGCGCCCTGCTCGGGTCGGAGCTGCCCGCGGACGCGGAGACGGCGCTGGAGCAGTGGCTCGCCGGGCACCGGCGCGAGCACGAGGGGCGCACGGTCGGGGCGCGAACGAGCGAGCTGCTGACGGCGCTCCATCTCGTGCTGGTGGTGCTGTCGCTGCTCGCCGGTATGGGCGCTGCGGAGGCCTTGCTGCACGGCCCATCCGCGCGGGAGCCGACCAATGTGCTGACGTTCCTGTCCGTCACTCTGATCGCGCCGCTCTCGCTGTTCGCCGGCTCGCTGCTGCTACTGGCGTTCCGGGGGCGCCTCGGGCGTTCGATCTTGATTGCGGACCTGTACCTGTTCGGGCTCAGCGCGCTCGCGCGCCTGTCGCGCCGTGCGGAGGGTGCCGAGGACAACATCGCTGCACAGTGGCGGGCGTTGCGGCGCAGCGCGCGGCGCTACCGCGATCTGGAGGTCGCCTCCCTGCTCTCGGCCGCGCAGTGGTATCCGATCGCTTTTCACCTGGGCGCGGCGGTTACCCTGACGGCCTCCGCCCTGTTCTCGGACCTGGCGTTTGCCTGGAGCACCACGAATGATTCGCTGCAGCCCGCCACGCTGAGCGCGCTGTTCGCCGTGGTCGCGGCTCCCTGGTGCGCCACTCTGGGGCAAGGCTGCGTGAGTCCAGAGCTCGTGAGGGCGACGCAGTTCAGTCGCTTCACGGAGCACTACTCACTGCCGGAGGGCGCCGCGCTCTCCGGTGCGTGGTGGCCCGCGCTGCTCGGCTGCCTGCTGCTCTACGGTGTGCTGCCGCGGCTCGCGTTCTCGCTGAGCCTGCGGGCGCTGGTCTGGCGGCGCTCGGCGCGCCTCGCCGAGCGCGTCCCGGAGCTGCGGGCCCGCCTGCTCGGTCTGACCGTGCGCGTGAGCGGCACGCCCTGGCAGCCCGAGGTGCTCCAGCCCCAGCCGCTCGAGTCCGCGCACGCTTCGCCGGTCGCCAGCGCCTTGCCCTGCTGGCTGATCGCCTGGCGCGGTGCCGCGCTCGGCGAACCGGAGCTCGCCGCCCTGTGCGCTCGCCTCGGCTTGCGTCCCGAGCGGCGCGACGCCGCCGGCGACGGAGACTTCGAGCAGGACGAAGCCTTGATCGCCTCGCACGCGGAGCTCTCGGCAATCCTGCTGCTCGCTGAGGGCTGGGAAGCTCCGGACAAGGCGACGCGCCGATTCATCGCGTCCCTGCGCCGTGGCAACGCCCGCCCGGTGTTCGTCGGCGTGCTGCTCGAGCCGGAGCACGGGCAGGCGCTCACAATTTGGCGCGACCGGTTGCGCCTGCTCGAAGATCCTCTGGTGAGCGTGGAAGCGGTCGTCCGGCGCTCCCCCGCGCAGGTGGCTCAGGCATGACCCCGCCGCTGCCCGCCGGGGTGCCGGTGTTTGCCGTCGTGGGCCGCGTCAACCGCGGCAAGAGCAGCATCATCGCCACGCTCGCGGAGGAAGACTCGATCGCCATCTCGCCCTTGCCGGGCACGACGCGGCGCGCGACGCACTACGACGTGCTGCTCGGGGGCGACATCCTGTTCCGGCTGATCGATACGCCCGGATTCGAAGACGCAGCGCGCGCCCTCAGCTGGATGCAGCGCGAGCGGCCCAGCGCAGATCAACGCCGGGCGCGCGTCGCGGCGTTCCGGCAGACGTTCGCGGGCAGCAACGAGTTCGTCGAAGAGTGCGAGCTGCTCGGCCCCGTGCTGGACGGCGCCGCCATCCTGTACGTGGTCGACGGCAGCACGCCCTTCCGCGAGAACATCATGGCCGAGGTCGAGATCTTGCGCTGGACGGGGCAGCCGCGCATGGCGCTCGTCAATCGCAGCCGCACGGGCGAGCATCTCGGCGCCTGGCACGCGGCGCTCGCGTCCGCGTTCAGCGCCGTGCGCAACTTCGACGCGCATGCGGCGAGCTTCCGCGAGCGGCTGCAGCTGCTGGCGCTGTTCCGCGAGCTGGTGGACGACTGGCGAGCGCCGCTCGGGCGAGCGATCGAACGGCTCGGCGCGGAACAGGCACGGCGGCTCGGAGAGAGTGCCGCCACCATCGCGGCCCTGCTGGTGGAGTGTCTGACGCACACGATCGAGGTCTGGGCCAGCCCGGAGGGACTGAGCGCTGCCGAGCGAAGTGCTGCCGAGCAGCGCTTTCACGACGATCTCCGCGAGCTCGAACGGCGTGCGCGGCGCCGGGTGGAGGCGCTCTACCGGCATCACCGAGTGGCGACGCAGGCGCCGCCACTCGACCCGCCGCAGTTCTCGCGCGATCTGTTCAGCGAGCGGGTCTGGAGCTCACTCGGACTGAGCGCGGGTCAGCTGATCGCCGCCTATTCGCTGGCAGGGGCGACCGCCGGCGGCGCGCTGGACGCGGTGGTGGGCGGAGCCTCCATGCTCGCCGGCACGGCCGTGGGCGCCGCTCTCGGGGGCGCGGCGGCGCTCTGGCAGCTCGGCAGCCGCGCACTGGGAGTGACGGCGGTCGAAGCGCTGGGCGATCGGTTGCGCAATGCGGCAGCGCCGCAGCGTCATTTCCGCGTCGGTCCCCATCAGCACCCCAACTTGCCCTTCGTGCTGCTGGACCGCGCGCTGCTCCATCACGAGGCGATCCGCTATCGCGCTCATGCGCTGAACGCGGTGGGCGAGCTGGCGCTCGAGGCCGGCAGCCGCACGCGCGAGCTGCCCGCGGCCGCGCGGCAGCGCCTCACCAAGCTGTTCGGCCGCTGCCGCAAGTCACCGGCAGCGGACCACCGAGCCGTGGAGGAGGAGCTCAGCGTGCTGATCCGCGCGCTGCTCGAGCAGCGCGATCAGGAGCTATCACCCTGACGCGTGTGCCCCACGCATGAAAGGGCTCGTCTCGAAGTGGGTCACGAGCTGCGCCGCGTGATCGTAGATGGCCCGCGCGCCGGCGAGCGCGTCATCGCCCCAGCCGCCCGAGCGCAGGGCCACCGTGCCGACGCCTGCCCGGGCCGCAGCCTCCACGTCATAGGGCGTGTCCCCGATCATGAGCGCGGCGTTCGCCGGCACCGCTGCCTTGTCGAGCGCCGCCTGGATGATGTCCGGATCGGGCTTCGAGCGCTCGGCTTCGTCGCTCGAGGTGTGGGCGTCCATGTAGTGGCGCACACCGCACAGATCGAGCAGCGCGTTCATCTCCACGGACTTGGCGGAGGTGGCGACCACGAGCCGCAGCCCCTCCGAGCGCAGGCGCAGGATCAGCTCCCGCGCACCCGGCAGCGGCCGTAGCCGGGGCAAGTGCTCGCGCAGGAACAACTGGGCTCGCTGCTGGTCGATGGCCTGACCCGCCGGGGTATCCTTGTCGATGCCGACCGTCTCGGCCAGCAGCTTGTCTCCGCCCTTGCCGATCAGCTCGCGCAGCTCCTCGAAGGGCACCTGCTGGCCGTGACGCACGAGGGCTTGCTGCCAGGCTCGCGCGTGCGCGTCATTGCTGTCCACGAGCGTGCCGTCGATATCGAGGAGTACGGCTCGAATCTTTGACATGCGCCAGAGCGGTGCAAGGCGCGAGCCATGCGAGGGCGCAGGTGCCCGGGCGGAGCTCCGCACCAGTTCGCCTCAGCGCTCGCAAGATCGCCCCTCCGCCCCGCCCCCGCTCCACAGCACCCGACGCAACAAGCCGCGCTCCGACCACTGGTATGGAATTCGCTACGGCGCTTTGCTTCAGGACATCGTTTCCGCGCTGAACCTTCTTGATCGACGCCGATCCCATCGAGCCCGCGCCGGATTCGTTCGGCGACCGCATCGGCCGCGCCGCCGCGGTGCTCTCGCGCTTCTCCTGGAGCACGCACGGCGCGCCCGGCGAGCTCGCGATCTCCCTCGGTGGCCGCATCACGCTGGAGGAAGCGGCCGCGCTCTGGAAGCGCGTCGCCGGAGTGCTCGATCGCGCGCAGCGTTTCGAGCGCGTGACGGTCGAGCTGGACCAGGTCCATGAGATCGATGGGGCCTGTCTCGCGCTGCTGGTGCATCTGCAGACCGAGCTCACTCGCCGTCGCATCCCCTGCGAGCTGCGCGGCGCCCGCCCCGACGTGCAGCGCCTGATCGCCTTGTACAGCCGCCGGCGACGGATCAAGCGCCGCCTGACGCGGCGCCCGCGCAGTGTGCTGGAGCAGATCGGCGAGGCCACCGTGGATGCGAGCGGCGCATTGCTGGCCGTGTTCGACTTTCTCGGCGAGCTGGTCACGGCCACGTTACACGCCCTGCGCAACCCACGCACGCTGAACCTGAGCGACGTGGCGTTCACGATGGAGCGAGCCGGGGCGGACGCCGTCCCGATCGTGCTGCTGATCAACTTCTTGATCGGCTTCGTCATGGCCTACCAGAGCGCCGTGCAGCTGCGGCAGTTCGGTGCCAACATCTTCGTCGCCGACCTGGTGGGGGTGGCCATGACGCGCGAGCTCGGACCGCTGATGACGGCGATCATCGTCTGCGGTCGGTCGGGCGCGGCCTTTGCAGCGGAGCTCGGCACCATGAAGGTATCGGAGGAGGTGGACGCGCTGCGCACGCTCGGGATCGTGCCCTTGCGCTATCTGATCCTGCCGAGAGTCGTCGGGCTGATGCTGGCCGCGCCGCTGCTCACGCTGCTCGCCGACGCGATCGGCATCGCGGGCGGTGCGCTGGTGGCGGTGCTGCGCCTGGACCTCACCCTGGCGGCCTTCTTCACGGAGCTGAGGCAGGCGGTGCAGCTCTCCGATGTGCTGTCGGGCCTGGCCAAGAGCGTGGTGTTTGCGGGTGCCATCGCGCTGATCGCCTGCCAGCAGGGCCTGGCCACCTCCGGCGGCGCCGAGGGCGTGGGCCGGCGCACCACGGGCGCGGTGGTCTCGATCTTGTTCGTGCTGATCCTGCTCGATGCGCTGTTCACCGTGCTGTTTGGAGCGCTGCACGTATGAGCGAGCCGTTGATTCGCGTCGAAGGCCTGTCCTACGGCTGGGGCTCGCGGCTGCTGCAGGAAGGCGCGAGCTTCGAGGTCGAGCGCGGCGACGTGTTCTTGATCCTGGGCGGCAGCGGCTCCGGCAAGTCGACGCTGCTGCGACATTTGATCGGACTCGAGGAGCCGCGCGCCGGTCGGATCGAGATCGCCGGCATCGGGGCGCCGCATCTCGACGGCAACGCGCCGGAGTACGGCGTGATGTTTCAGTCGGGGGCGCTGTTCAGCTCGCTCACGGTCGGCGAAAACGTGGCCTTCGCGCTGCATGAATGGACGGAGCTGCCGGCGCTGGCGATCGACGCGATCGTCAAGGCCAAGCTCGCGCTCGTCGGGCTCGAGGGGACGGAGAGCCGACTGCCCGCGGAGCTCTCCGGGGGCATGAGGAAGCGCGCGGCGATCGCCCGCGCACTGGCGCTCGAACCGAGCCTGCTCTTCCTCGATGAGCCCTCGGCGGGCCTCGATCCGGTCAGCGCGGCGGAGCTGGACGAGCTGATCGCGGTTCTGAACCGCACGCTGGGCTTGACGGTGGTGATGGTCACGCACGAGCTGCCCAGCATCTTCCAGGTTGGCAAGAGCTGCATCCTGCTCGATCCCGAGTCGCGCAGCATCATCGCGCGCGGCAACCCCCGCACGCTCGCGCAGACCAGCACGGATCCGCGTGTCCAGCAATTCTTCCAGCGGCGAGCGCGCTGACCATGGCCACCGGAACCAACCGCTGGAAGCTGGGCTTGTTCGTGGTGGTCGGCACCGTGCTCGCGCTGGCCGGGCTGATCGCCTTCGGCGCGCACAGCTTCAGCCGTTCGAGCGAACGCTACGTGAGTTACTTCGATGAGTCAGTGCAGGGCCTGGACGTGGGCTCGGCGGCGAAGTTTCGCGGCGTGCCGGTGGGGCGCGTGGCGGCCATCGAGATCGCGCCCGATCAGCGTCACATCGAGGTCGCGCTCGAGATCGATGATGCTCAGCTCGAGCGCTTGAGGTCGCGCGCTGCGAGCGGAGAGGGTAGGGCAGGGTTGCACCCCGACCTGCGTGCCCAGCTGGGCTCGGCGGGCATCACGGGCCTCAAGTTCGTGCTCCTGGACTACTTCGATCCCGCGCAATATCCGCCACCGCAGCTGCCGTTTCCACCCCCGGCCCACTACATCCCGGCGGTGCCTTCGCTGCTGCAGAATCTGGAGGACACCGTGCGCGAGAGCGCCGACCGGCTTCCCGACATGACCGCCGCGGCGGCGCACGCGCTATCGAGCCTGGACACCATCCTGAGCCAGGTCGATCAGGGCCGCCTCCCCGAGCGGGCCGCCGAAAGCTTCACTCGCGCCAGCAGCGCTCTGGGCGCGCTGGAGCGGGAGCTGAACGCGCTGGATGCCGCGGGCCTCTCCCGGGACACGCGGCGCACGCTCGCCAGCTTCGACGCCACTCTCACACGCGCCAATCGCATGATGGATCGCCTGGATGGCGAGCACGGCCTGCTCGCCAGCGCGCAGCGCTCGCTGGACTCGTTCGGCGACGTGGCCCAGGGCGCGCAGTCGCTGGGAGGAGGCCTGGACGCCACCTTGCGCGACCTCCGCGGCGCCTCGCGCTCGCTGCAACGCTTCCTGGATGCGCTGGAGCGAGATCCGGATATGTTGCTCAAAGGTCGCGCCAGGAGGGATCGCTGATGCGCTGGCTCGCTCTTCTCGCGCTGTGCGCTTGCCCCGCATGCGCCTTGACCTCCAAGGCCGAGCCGCTCACGCCGCGCTACTTCAGCCCGGAGCAGGAGAGCGCCGCGGCGCCTGCGCCGCCTGCTTCTGCCCCGCTCGAGTTGCGTCTGGGCGAGGTGTCCGCGGCGGCCCATCTGGAGGAGCGCATCGCCTATCGCCCGAGCGAGGGCGAGCTGGGCTACTACGAGAGCTGGCGCTGGACCGAGCCGCCCCAGGCCTACCTGCGGCGCGCGCTCGCGCGCGAGCTGTTCGAACGGCGGGGGCTGGTGCGCGTCGTATCGGGCAACGCCCCGACGCTGAACGTGGAGCTCACCAGCTTCGAGGAGCTGCGTGCCGAGCCAGCCCGGGCCCGCGTGGAGCTCTCGATCGTGCTGCGCGGTGAGCGCCTCGCCTTGCTCGAGCGCACGCTGCGCAAAGAGCTGCCGCTGCCGGCGGGTTCGAGCGACGAGCCCCTGCGGCTCACGCGCGCGCTGTCCCAGGCGCTCGACAGCGCCGTGTCGGAGGTCGCCGATCTGGTCAGCGCTCGCCTGGCCAAGGAAGGGAGCTAACCGGGTGCGTCCCCTCGTCGCCAGTTCCGCACCAGCCAGCCCAGTCCCGCCAGCGCGAGCGCGGGCAGCCACACCACGACCAGCTCGCTCTCCAGCACGCGCAGACCGCGCGCCGTGAAGAAGCGCGTGACGGAGATCGTCGGG
>JAICTU010000358.1 GCA_025936205.1 Polyangiaceae bacterium
ACGATCATTCCCAGCCTCGCGCGCGGGGGTCGAGGTTACGCCGTCATCGAGAACGTCGTGACCCACCCGGAGTGCCGCCGGAGGGGTATGGGCAGCGCGGTGTTGGCCGCGGCGGTCGAAGCGTCTTGGGCCGCCAACTGTTACAAGGTCTCGCTCGCCACAGGTTCGCAGCGCCCGTCCACCCTTCGGTTCTACGAGGCGGCGGGCTTTGTGCGAAACGCCCGAAACTTTTTCGAGATGCGGCGCGACTGAGCACGAATTCAAACCCGCGCTGTCAATGCTATGCTGCGCGCATGTCGCTCTCACGCTTCTCTCGTCACGTGCTTCGCACCACCGACGTTGTCGCCGCCACCGTGTTCTATGACGCTGTGCTCGGAGAGCGGCGCGACGATATCGTTCCCATCCCGGAGGCCGCACTCTCACGGGGGGCGCGGCCCCTGTGGCTCGGCCACATTGCTGTGAGCGAGCTGGGCGGCGCGCAGGCGGTGGCAAGCCGATTTGTCGAGCGCGGTGCCCTGCGTCTCGGCCCATCCTCGACGGCAGGCGATGTCATCCTGCGAGACCCGGGCGGCGCCATCCTCGCACTCACTGACGCGGGCACCCCATCCGCTACTGGGGTCGCCTGGTACCAGCTCAACACGCGCGCCCGGGCTGAGGCGATGGCGAACTACGCGGCGCTCTTCGCCTGGTCGTTCACTGATCCACTCGACCTCGGCGCGCTGGGCCAACATCAGTGCTTCGCCTTTGGCACGGGCGAACCGACCAGCGGGGCGTTCTGTGATGTCGAGGGGCGCCCGGAGGTTCACACTCACTGGCTGTTCTTTTTCGCCGTTCCTTCGCTCGATACCGCGATCGAGCAGGTGCTGAAGCACGGCGGACTGGCGATCGGTCCCACGGAGCTGCCGGATGGCGTTCGGGTGGCGGCGTGCGACGACCCGCAGGGTGCCGCTTTCGGGTTGATCGAGCAACGAGGTGTGTGATGAAGCTCGAGGGGAGCTGGCGGCTACCCCTCGGCACTCTCGATGACGACCCGGGCACGAGACGTCCGCCCACGTCTGGGGCGATTCGAAAGCACCATGGTGGGAGATCCAGGATACGTTGCCGCAAAACAGCGAGGGGGCCTGGTGCCGAGCAGCGAGCGCTGACCCGATTCGGGCCCTCGGGCTTCAGCAACCCCGGCGCTGCACCGTCACATCGTGATGCGATTTCCCGTCGCTTTCATCGCGTCCTATTTGCTCTTTTTGGCCGCAGGCGCTGGGCTGGGAACGCTGGCGGAGCGCTCATTGTCCGAGGCTCAGCGGGCGTGGCTGAAAGACGTGCGGGCCGCGTTCTGGCGACAAGGGCGCTGGGCACTGCTGGGAGCCGCAGTGGCAGCACTGGTCGAGTTCCGCTACGGCCTCGCCGTCCTCGCACTTTCGAATCTCGCGACGTATCTCCGGTTGCACCTTCGGGCTTCCCAGCAGCAGCTGCCCGCGCAATTCCTGTGGCTGAACGCCGCCTCTGGAGCGGTCGTGTTGGCCTGGCTGATCGGAGTTTTCGTGTGGCTCGGCAGGAGCTGAATTCGTGAAACACCACGAGCCGCTCCACTCTGGGCCATGGTAGGCCGCCTCTCCGGCTGCAATTCTCAGCGGCCATGGTGTGCCGGGTGCAACAGTGGGCTCCGTAGGGCCGAACGGTGGCGGCTCGATGTCGACTCCATCCCCCACGAAGCCTTCTGTGGCACCGCCCGTGGCCGATGATGCCGGCGGTGGTCCCGCCGCTGCGCTCCCGGCAGCGAGCCGGTCTACCCCTGAGCTCCCCACGCGTGTACCATTGTGGTCCGCTCCGCAGCGTCGCTGCGTGGCGTGCCTCACAGGCGGGATGGGGACGACCGTTACCCCTACCGTGACCGGTCCCCCACGAATGCTACGCCAGCGTGCGTACTGGAGTGTGGGCTCGGCGCTGGTGCTCGCACTTCCGGCTCTAGGATGTCCCCAATTGCTCGACGACAGCTTCATGACGGCGACGCCCGATCTGGACGGCCCCCTCGGTCCGCTGTCGAGCGCTGGCGGCGCTGACGCCGGCGGCTCGCCGGGCGTAGCTGGCTCGAGCGCGACAGCTGGCGCCGCAGCGGTGACCGGCAGCGGCGGAGCTTCCGGTGCCGGCGGCTCCCTCGTGGAATTGCCCGACGCGAGCCAGCCTGCTTGCGTCTGGACACCCTTCGGCGCACCCGAGCTGCTCAGCGGGCTCGGCCTTGGAGCGACCGCTTCGCAGTGGGGCCCGACGCTCGCACCGGACGCCGCGACGCTGATCCTGTCGAGCTCGCTGCCGGGCGGCTACGACAACCTGTACCAGGCGACGCGCGGGGACCGAGGGGCGATGTTCTCGGCCGCCATCGCCCTGACGAGCCTGAACACCAGCGCCAACACTGGCACTCCGTTTCTCAGCTTCGACAGCTCGCGGCTGTACTTCTACTCCGACCGCTCAGGCGGGGTCGGCGCGCGCGATCTCTACGTGTCTACCCGCCCCAGCGTGCTCGACACCTTCCAGAGCGCGAGCCTGGTCGGTGGCGTCAACAGCGCGGCCTCGGATCACCTGCCGTGGCTCTCCCCCGACGAGCTCACGATCTACTTCACCTCAGCTCGCGCGGGCGGCGCGGGCGGCTACGACCTCTGGACGGCGACGCGCGCCACCCGCGATGGCTCCTTCACCAGCCTGAAGCGCCTCAGCGAGCTCGACACCCCCGGCAACGATGAAGGCGCCACCTTGATGGCGGACGAGCTCACGATCTTTTTCGCTTCCGACCGGGCCGATGGCGCCGGTGAGCTCGACATCTGGATGAGCACGCGCGCCAGCAAGGCTGATGCGTTTGTCGCGCCCGTCAATCTCACCGTGCTCAACAGTGCCGCCAATGACATGAACGCCGCCATCAGCGCCGATGGTCGGGAGCTGTTCTTCTCTTCCGATCGGGGTGCCGGCACGAGCCCGCCGCATCTGCTCTGGCGTTCGATCCGCAGCTGCCAGTGAGCGGCCGTGCCCTGCCTCGAACGTTGCGCTATCCTCCGCCCCGATGCACGTCGCTTTCCAACGCACCGGCACTCGGCGCTATGCGGTCATCGTCACCCGCGCTGGCGCGGCAGCTCGAGCGATGGATCCGGCACCCGGTTACGATGACGACATTCCACACGACCTCGTACACTACGTGGTCGAGGCTGAGCTAGGTCTCACGAACGGTGTCTACGGCCGCGCCGCGCGCCGCGCAGGCACGTTCATCGCAACTTCGCAGCGAGACAGCAGCCCGCGCGAGCGCGCGCGGCATCAGCGCAAGCAGCAAAAGCGCGAGCGCGCGCTGAGCGCGCAGGATGCGCAGAACGGCAACGAGATGGCGCGCTCCGAACGTCTGGCGGCGCTCAGTGATCTGAGCTGGCGGCGCCAGCACGGTCAAACGCCGGAGCCCGGGCGGCCAGCGCCATCCCTTCGCTCCGAGGATGCAACGGACGTGGCCCGCGTGGTCGCCCGTCTGAACGTGCTCGCCCCGCTCTGGCGCGCGCTGCGCGTGGACCAAGCGCTCGTCTTCGAGTGGCCTCATCTCTTGCCGAGTCAGCGCAACTCGCTCGACGACGGCTCGTGACCGGTCGCGTCACATTTTCCGGACGCGGCTCGCTGAGTCATCGATGACCTACTGCGACAGCGCTCGCGACGCGTCGCGCGATGTCGTCAGTTGCCCTCGGTTGCAGCGCTGAAGCTCGCGATGTGACAGCAAGAAAACAGCTGGTTCGCAGCGATGCCGTGCACCCTGCGCGCCCGTTCTGCCCTGTTGTGGGTTTGCGCCTCGCAGGTTTTCTGCGAATTGCTCCGCGCTCGTGATGTGTCATCGTGTGACGACGCGTTTTCGAGGCGCTCGGCCCCGCGGAGTCTGCCGCCCCGCATGGCCCTGCTGCCCTCGCTGGGTGGTCGTGCCGTTTCCCTGCGGTCAGCCCTCGAAGACGAGCTCAGGAGGATCGACATGTCACACGACGAACTCCCCGAGACCGATCTCACTGCCCCCACAGACGCGAGCGCCGCTGACGAGGCTTCCGCCCACTCTGAACCGAGCTCCGATGCCGCGACGTGGGCATGGGCCACCGAGCACGGCGCGCCCGAGTGGGCGTCCACCGAGCAGCTCATCTCCTGGCTCGCGCGGGGGGAGCTGCCGCCGCACACGCTGGTGTGGAAGCACGGTTGGGGCGAATGGTTGCCTGCCATGCAGGTGGCCGAGCTCGCCGCTGCCTTCCCGCGCGTGACCGCGGGCAGCCGGCGTGTTGCACGCGCTGCAGCCAGCAACATCGAGCCCCCCGCGGTGCCCGTTGCGCACTATCCTCGCCTGCGGCTCCTGGCCAAGGACGTGCTCAGCGAATCACCACTGCCTGCCGCCGCGGCCCCGCTCGCGCCGGCGCAGGCCGAGCGCCGTGCCTTTCGCGACCGCGATCAGTTGCAGAAGGACCTCGTCACCTCGCAGGTGCCGGCGGCGGCCATGCTCGAGGCCGCGCGCGCCATGAAGCAACTGGGCGCCCCGATCGCCGGCAGCAGCGCCGAGCGCTGGAGTCGGCTTCAGCTGGGTACCTTCGGCGAACAGCCGCCCGCCACGACTGCATCGCCCTCCTCGCCGCCGCCCTCGCGGGCCTCCAATACGCTCTCTCCGCACGCGGTGGAGCTCGCGGCTCCCGCAGCTCCGCAGGCCATTCCCAGGCAGGCTCCGGCGGAGCCCTCGAAGCGATACGGCCGCTGGCTCGTGGTCGGGGCGCTGGTCGGCAGCGCGCTCGGGCTGATCAACGTCTCTTGGCCCGAGGCGGGCGACCTCCTGGCGCTCGTTGGCGTGTCGCTGGCCGTACCGCGCGCAGAAGAAGAGCCGGCCACGCCCGTGATCGACACCGCGACGCACGCGCTCTCGCCGGCAGACGAGGCCGCCTGCATGGCACCCGCGGAGCCGGAACCGACAGCAAGTACCGTGGAGCGCCAGAGCGAGGAAGCACCCGCCGTACTCCGCGTCAACGACCTGCCCGCGCAGCGCCGTCGCACGCTCACCTCCGTCCGCTCCGCAGCGAGCTCGCGCAGCGTTTCGCAGCATTGAAGCGTCGTGGTTCGGGCTGCTAAGAAGCCAGTCCCCACACGATGACATTCGAAATTCGCGAGGAGCGGGCGTCCGATCTCGTCGGGTACGCGACGGTCTCGGGCGCCTTCGAGGTCCGGGAGATCTATAGCGTTTCCGTTCCCAGCCGGGGCCTGGGTGGCATTCACCTGCAAGCTCGCGCCCTGCCGCGTCCTTACGTGAAGGACTACGATCTCCAGCCCGAGAATCGTCCCAGCGACTGGCCTTCACAGTTCGACGTCAGCCAGTGGAACGTCCTCTCCGCCTGGCAGGACGGCGTGCGCATCGGAGGAGCCATCATCGCCTGGGGCAGCTCCGAACTCCGGCGCTTGGCCGCGCGAGAGGACCTCGCCATCCTGTGGGATCTGCGCATTGCCAGCGGAGCCCGCGGTCGCGGAGTGGGCACCTCACTCTTTCGAGCGGTCGAGGCTTGTGCGGCCTCGCGAGGCGCACAGTGGCTCGAGATTGAAACGCAGAATGTCAACGTGGCGGCGTGTCGCTTCTACGCGCGTCAGGGTTGCGTGCTGGGCGGAGTCCATCGCTTCGCCTACCCGTTGCTGCCGGAAGAAACGCAGCTGCTCTGGTATAAGTCGCTCGTCCAAGACCCGGTGTGAACACGTTGGATTCTCCCCTGTACCCGCTGAGCATGCACTGCGCGTTGCGCGGGGAAGACTGGTCTCCGAGCAGGGTGTGCGCAGCAGTTCGCGAGATCCTGCAGCACAGCATCGACAGCTTCGAAGCCGATGAGCTGTGGCCCCGGCACCCGCTCGACGGCGACGATCCGACGAGCACCGGCTTCTACTTCGGCGCGGGCGGCGTGTTCTGGGGCGTCTCGCACGCGATCCGGGAAGGCTGGCTGGAGGAGCCGCGAGGCTGGTTTGATGAGGAGCTCAGAGCCCTGGTGGAGCGCAATGTGCAAGAGCGCGCGAGCTTCGTGCTCGATACCCGTCGCTCCTACTTGTTTGGCGACATCCCTCTGCTGATGTTGCTCTACGTTCACCGACCCGACGCAGCGCTCGGGGATCAGATCTTCTCGCGCCTGGAGAGAGCGCTGGCGGGCCCCGTGCATGAGCTGATGTGGGGTGTTGCTGGTTGCATGTTGGCCACCCTGCACATGCACACCGCAACGGCCGCGGAGCGCTGGATCCAGCTCTATCAGCGCCAGGCGAGCCAGTTGCTGGCCGCGGGAGAGCAGCTACCGGGCCTCGGCTTTCACTGGCTCGACGAGCGCCACGGAAAGAGCTTCGACGGGCTCGGCGCGGTGCATGGCTTCGCAGGCAATGTGGCTGCGTTGCTCCGGGGATTCCCCTATCTGTCAGAGAAGGAGCGCGCGCTGATCCTGACAGAAGTTCCCCGGACACTCTTGGCCACGGTAGTACGCCGGGCTGGGCGCGCGAACTGGCCGCGCTCGCCCAGCACAAGAGCTCCGCTTCGAGTCTATCACTGCCACGGCGCCCTGGCATCGTGACCAGTCTCGCCTCGTTTCCCGCGGACGTCTCGCCCGCACTCGACGCGCTGTTGCTGGAAGCCGGCGAACTCATCCTCGATGCAGGCGCGCTGCGCAAGGGGTCTTCCCTGTGCCATGGCACCGCCGGCAACGGCTTCGCGCTGCTGAAGCTGTATGAGCGAACGAACGACGAGCGCTGGCTGCAACGCGCGCGGCAATTTGCAATGCACGTCCTGTGGCAGGTGGAGCGCAGCCGCGAGCTGTTCTCGCAAGGCCGTCACAGCCTGTGGACGGGTGATATCGGCGCTGCCCTGTTCCTGGCCGAATGCGTGCGAGGATCCGCCCGCTTCCCTACGATCGATGTATTCTAGGGTCCCGCGCAGGAGGGAAACCATGCACGCCAAATGTTTTCAATGCGAAGCACTGCTCGAGGCCGGTGACGCGTCGACGCTCGAAGCCCTCTTCCTCGAGCACGGCAAGGAAAAGCACACCTGGTCGTTCCCGGAAACCGCCCTGCGCAACTACGCCCGCAACTATGGCGAAGCCACCGAGCGGGTCAGCGATGACACCGAGCGGCTCTCGCAGATCGGCGCGGTCACCATTCATCCGGTGACGGCAGACCGCGTCGACGACTGGCTGCTCCTCTTCGATTGCGACGGCTTCGCCGGCAACCCCGACTGGGCCTCCTGCTATTGCCTGGAGCCGCATGTGCCCGCTCCGCCGGAGCAGCCCGAGCGCGCCTGGCGCGAATCGCGAGCGACCGTCGCCGATCGCCTGCGCTGCAACTCCACGTACGGCTATCTCGCCTATGTCGAAGGCAAGGCCGTGGGCTGGGTCAACGCTTCCGAGTATGGCCTGTTTCAGCTGGTCGATCGCGCAGGCCCCGCCCCGCGCGAAGTGATCGGCGTTTCGTGCTTCGTGATCGCTCCGCCCTATCGTCGCCACGGGATCGCATCCGGGCTGCTCGATCGCGTGATCGCCGACGCGCCCGCGCGCGGCGCTGCCTGGATCGAAGGCTATCCGCACAACGAGCCCAAGCCGAACGACGCCGCGCACTTCCGCGGGGCCCGCTCGATGTACGACGCGCGCGGCTTCCAGCCGATCGAGGTCGTGAAGAACTACACGGTGATGCGCCGCGCGGTCGCGCGCTAGCGCAGCGCGCCGCGGCGCTCACCCCACGCCGTGTTTGCGCATCAGCTTCTGGAGCATCTGCCGCGACACTTCCGCGATCGCCGCAGCACGCGTCACGTTGCCCTGCGTACGCCGCAGCACGCCGTTGACGTACGCGCGCTCGAACGCCTCGCTGGCCTCACGGCGCGCCTCGCGCAGCGGCTGCGCGGGCCCTGACGCCTCCATCGCCACCTCGATCGGCGTCGCTGGCGCCGGCTCCGCCAGCACCCGCTCCGGCGTCACCAGGAAGCGCTCCACCGCGTGGGCCAGCTCCCGCACGTTGCCGGGCCAGCGGTGTGCGCGCAACAGCTCCCAGACCTGAGACGGCACCTCTTGCGCGCTGCGCGGCGGTTTGCTCTTCCCGAGGAAATGTCCCACCAGCAGGGGCAAGTCTTCCATGCGGTCGCGCAAGGGCGGCACCCGTACGCGCGCCGCTGCCAGTCGGTAGTACAGATCCTGGCGAAAGTTTCCGCGCTGCACCTCCGCGGCGAGGTTGCGGTGCGTCGCCGCCACCAGCCGTACGTCGACGGGCAGCACGCGCTGCGATCCGAGGCGCCGCACCTCCCGCCGTTCGAGCGCGCGCAGCAGCTTGGGTTGCAAGTCCTTCGGCAGCTCCCCGAGCTCATCCAGGAACAACGTACCGCCCTCGGCTTGCTCGAAGACCCCGGCGCGCGCCGCGACCGCCCCGGTGAACGCGCCGCGCTCGTGCCCGAACAGCTCGCTCTCGATCAGGCTCGGCGCCACCGCCCCGCAATCAAAGACCACGAACGGCCCCTGCGCGCGCCGGCTCGCCGCGTGCAGCGACTCGGCCACCACTTCCTTGCCCGTGCCGGTCTCGCCCTCGATCAGCACGGTCACGTCGCTGGGCGCGATGCGCGCCAGATCCGCAAACAGCTCACGCATCGCCGGCGCGCTGCCGACCAGCGCATGAAAGCGATCCGTGGCCAGCTGTTCGCGCGCCACGCGCTCGCCCGACGGCACAATCGCCAGCACGCTGTCGCCGAGCCGCAGCTCCACGGGCCCCGTGAACAGCGCATCGAACACGCGCACGCCAGCGGCGAAGATGCCGTTGGTCGAGCCCTCGTCGCGCACCCGCACGCCGATCGGCAACGGCTCGATCGCGCAATGCCGGCGCGAAACGCTATCGTCCGCCAGCACCAGGTCGTTGTCGGAGGCGCTGCCCACGCGCAGCGGACTGCCCGCGAGCTCGCGCACCTCACCCGCGTCGGGGCCGTGACACACGCTGACCAGAAACTTGGTGTGGTGCACGAGCCGCGGCACGGGGCGCGCTGCCGTCTCATCCGAGCCCACGGGCTCGAAGCCACGGGCCATTTTCATTGCGCCCCCCGTGGCCGCGTGCGGCTGGGCACCCGCTGCGGCGGTGCCGGCGCCGGCAGCAGCGCGAGCTGGACGTCCAGATCGCGATCGAGCAGCACCTCGTAGCGCTGCGTGAGGTAGCCCGGCGCGCTCACCTCCAGCGTGTGGGGCCCCAGATCGGCGCTGCGCCGGCTCTCGTAGGGATTGCGTGGGAGGGGCTCGGAATCGAGCGTGATCGTGGCCTCTCCAGGATATGCCCCGATGCGCAGACTCACGCTGCGCGGCGCCGCGCTCGGCCCCTGCGCGCGCGCCGCGGCGGTCGCTGGCCGCAGCTCCGACGCCCCCTGCGCGACCCAGGCCGCGACGCAGCTGAGCACTCCGAGCCCGGCCACGGCCGCGAGCCAGCGCCGCCGGCGCGGCGGCAGCGTCACGTTCACGGGCGTGGCCACCGGGCGCTCACTCACCGCGCCCTCCAGGTCGCGGAGCTGCTCCACGGTATCGGCCACGCGCGTCGGCCATCGTTCGAGGCTGCCAC
>JAICTU010000104.1 GCA_025936205.1 Polyangiaceae bacterium
CGGCGGTCGCCTGCTGCCCGGTACTGGGCTGCGTGTCCACGGAAGCCGAGCTGCCGCCGGTTCGCAGCGCTGACGCGATCGCCGGCGAGAAGGTGCTCTGCGTCGATGACTTCGTCCGATCGATCTGGAAGGGCCAACACCTGGGCGGGCCTGGCTGCGCCGATCCCTCCGCCTACGCCGACCAGCACGACCCGCTCGTCCGCGGTCGGATCGAGAGAGTGTGTGAGCACACCGAGATCCGCACCATCCTGAGCGGTGAACCCTCGAGCCGCTTCACGCGCGAAGCCTGCGCCAGTCATGCGCAGGCCTACGAACAGGCCACCATCGCCCGAGCATGCAACACAGCTTCTCGCGCGCTGAAGGCAAATGAAGAGGAGTTCAACGACGCACAAGCGGTCGCCTGTGAAAAATACCTGCCAGCGGCGCCGGCACGCTTGGCCGCCAGGGTCGCGGCGAAGAGCGACCAGCTTCTGGCAACTCGAACCAGCAATTTCGCGAGCGTGGAGCGCGCTCCGGAGGGAGTCGCCGACAACGCGCTCGCCAGGTTCTTCCGCAATGCTCGCGGGAAGGCCGGTGCTGGCAGCGGGGTTCCGGCTGTCGCTCCCGCCGTTGCTACCGGAGCGCCCGCCTCCAACGCTCCCGACCTTGCCACGTGTGAGGACCGGTACATCGAGTCGATCTGGCGAGGGCGAGACCTGAGCGGCCCCGAGTGCGCGGGCTATATCGATGCCGACGGGTCCACCCCGCGCTACCGGCGCGCGCGCATCCAGAACGTGTGCGACGGTGCCGCGATTCAGGCGATGCGCCGCGGGGAACCCGCCACGCCGTTCGCGCTGCAGGCGTGCGCGGGCGCGCTGCGGGCCCGCACCTCGCCAGCCCCTCTGGATGGCGTGCGCGCTGCAGCGGATCCGCCGCCGCCCGGGCCTTCAGGTCGCGGGTTGAGCGAGGAAGAGATCGCGCAGGCGGTCGATGCCAACTGGCGCTCCATCGGGCGAGACTGCATGTCAGTGGCGCCAGCTTCGGGCTCGCAGGCGCACACCAGCACGCAAATCAGCGTCACCATGACGGTCAGCCCCGTCGGACAGGTGCGCGACGCTTCCGCGCGCGCAGGCGGCCGTCGCCGGGAGCTGGAGAGCTGCGTCGAGGACAGTGTGCGGGGCTGGCGTTTTCCCGCCGCCTCCGCGGATACGGTCGTCGCGTTTCCGTTCACGTTTGTGGGGCAATAGCCCGAGCTTCGAGGCTCTCGCCGCCCCAAGCAGCACGTGTGACTCGGGTGGGCGCCCATGCTAGTAGTAGAAACCCGCAGTCCGCGCCGGGTTTCTACAAATGAAGAAGAAGTACCTCATGGAGCCGGTGTCGAATGAGCTGCCCGCGCTGTGAACCGGCTTCCGGAGCGCGCCGCGGGCGCTGGCTGATCGCACTGGCTTTGCTGGTGGTCGGCGCATTCTGGCTCGATCGCTCGGGAGCCCTGCGCGACTCGTCCTCTGGGCCTCCGTCGTCCGCGACTGCCGGCCCAGCTCGGTAGTCGCCCCACGTCGACAAGCCCACCCGGGCCGTCGTACAGTCGTTCCGTGGCAAAAGGTCGCGGAGCTGTTTCCGAATTCTCGAGCTGCGCGGAGGCGGTCGAGGCGGAAATGATCCGCTTCGAGTCGCTTTCGCGAGCGACTCGTCGGGTCAAGCTCAACACGGAGAAGAACCTCGCGCGCGCGGCTCGCGACCTGCAAGAGGCCATGGCGCAACGAGAGCGGCTGACGACGCAGCTGCGGAAGTTTGGCGAAGCGATGTTGCAGATGCAGTCGCGCCAGGAGTCTGCCGTCACCACGCTCGCGGAGCAGGCGCTGCAATTGCAAGAGCGCGTGGCGAGCCTCTCCAAGCATATGGATGACTTCCGTGCGCTGGGCGCCCAGGCGAGCGAGCTCGTTCGAGCGCTGCGCGACCTCGGCGCCGAATCCACTCACCACGCAAACGGCGCGGCCGCACGTGAAGCTCTCACGCCACCGGAGATCGACGTTCGGTTCCGGCAGCTGCTCGACGACGCCAAGGCTCTGCTCACATCGGCGCGCGCGCAGGACTTTCCGGACGTCGCGAGCGAGACGGACGCACTGCAGCAACGGCTGCACGCCCTCCGTCCGCAGCTCAGCGAACTCTTGCGGGCCCAGGGCGCTGCAAAGAGCTGAGCGGGCCCGAGCGTCTCTCGGCTGATTTCAAGAACAGCTCTGCGCCGGACTGCCTTCCGCCGCCGCGGCGGGCTGGCGGCGCTCGCGCAGCCAGTCCCGCAGTCGCTCGAGATCGATCGGTTTCACGAGGTGTTCTTCGAAGCCCGCCGCCCGCGTGCGCTGGCGATCCAGTTCCTGTCCGTAGCCGGTCACGGCGATCAAGGAAATGGCGCCGAGACCGCGCACTTCCTTCAGCGCTCGCGCCACCTCGAAGCCATCCATGACGGGGAGCCCGAGGTCGAGCAGAGCAAGGTGGGGCTGGAACTGGGCCGCGCTCTCCAGCGCGCGCGGGCCATCAAAGGCGATGCGCGTCGTGTGGCCCAGCGTGCGCAGCCATTCTCCGAGCAGCTCGGCCGCGTCCGCGTTGTCGTCGACGATCAGGATCCGGAGGCCTGCTCCGGCCGCCGCTCGCTGCTCGACCTTCGCCGGCGCGGGCGTCACTTCCTCCGCTCGCTGCTCGGCGAGCGGGAGCTCCACCACGAACTCCGCGCCCAGGCCCTTGCCTGCGCTGTGAGCCTGGACGCTCCCGCCATGCGCCTCGATCAAGCTCTTGACGATCGCGAGCCCGAGGCCAAGGCCGCCCTGGGAACGGTCGATCTCTTGCCTCTCTTGCGAGAACAGCTCGAACACGCGGGGCAGCATGACCGGATCGATGCCGCGCCCATTGTCCGACACCTTCACGCGCGCGAACGAGCCCTGCGAGTGAGCCGAGATCCGGATATGGCCGCGCGGATCGGTATACTTGGCGGAGTTGCTCAGCAGGTTCGCGAGCACCTGCGCCAGCCGCGACGTGTCGGCATCGACGATCAAGCCGCGGGGGACGTCCACGGTCAGGGTGTGTCTGCGATCATCCACCGCTGGGCTCACCATCTCGATGGCGCGCGCCGCGACGTCGGCCAGGTCGGCGCGTTCGCGCTTGAGCTGGACCTTGCCACGCGCGATGCGCGACACGTCGAGCAAGTCGTCGACCAGGGTCATGAGGTGCTGGACCTGGCGCTGAATGATCGTGCGTTCGCGGTCCGCGCCCTTGACCCCTCGCAGCTCCATCAGCTGCAGGCCGGTCAGGATCGGAGCGAGCGGATTGCGCAGCTCGTGGCCGAGCATGGCCAGGAACTCATCCTTGGAGCGATTGGCTGCCTCCGCCTGGCGGCGCGCGAGCGTGAGCGCAGTGACGTCGACTGCTACGACCGTGATGCCCTTGCTCCGTCCCTCCGCATCCAGCAGGGCCTGGTAGGTGAAATCAAAGAACGTTTCTTCGGGAGTGTCCCCTCGGCGCTGGATCAGCACCCGGACGGAGCGCCCGACGTGCGGTTCGCCGGTCCTGTAGACCTGCTCGAGCAACTCGAAAATGCCCTGTCCGTCGAGCTCCGGCAGCGCCGTGCGGATCGGTTTGCCGAGCACCGGCCGGCCTCCGACCAGCTCCAGGTATCGCTCGTTCGCAAACTCGAAGACGTGCTCGGGACCGCGCAGGATTGCGACGCCCACCGGCGCATGCGCGAACACCTCGGCGAGCTGTAGGGCATGCGCCTCCTCCAGCGAACGCAGCTTCGAGCGCACCAGCTGGGCGTCAACCCGGGCGACCAGCTCGCGCGCAGAGAATGGCTTGACCAGGTAGTCGTCCGCGCCCGCCAGCAGCCCGCCCACTCGTTCCTCCTCACCGGCGCGGGCCGAGAGCAGGATCACGGGCACGGTGCGCGTCTCTTCGCGCTGGCGCAGCGCCGCCAGCAGCTGAAAGCCATCGAGACCGGGCATCATCACGTCGCTGAGCACGACATCGGGCCGTTCCCGAAGCGCGGCGAGCAGCGCGGTATCCCCGCGGCTCACCGCCTGCACGCGGAAACGCGCGCGCAGCAGGCGCACCAGGTAATCGCGCATGTCGGCGTTGTCATCGGCGATCAGGATGCGGGCGTCGCTGTCCGACGGCGCACCGTTCTCGGCGGACTCGGCCGCGCCGGCCGGCAGCCAGCGCAAGGCCTCCTCCACGAACGGCACGGCAGCGCCCAGCAGCTTCTTCGGCGCACTCCCGCTCGCGACCACACGTTCCGGCGGCAGATGCCCCTGGCCCAGCGGAATGCGCACGATGAACTCGCTGCCCTGCCCCAGCTGGCTGGTCGCGCGGATCGTGCCGCCGTGGACGCCGACCAGTTCTTGCACCAGCGCCAGCCCGATCCCCGATCCTTCGTGCGTGCGCCCGGCTGCCTGCTCGACGCGGTGAAAGCGTTGAAAGATGCGACCCAGATCGTCCGCCGCGATGCCGATCCCCGTGTCGCGTACGCGCAGCTCCGCCTGCTGTTCGCGGATCTCCAGGCGCACCCCGATCGAGCCCTCGAAAGTGAACTTCAGGGCGTTGGAGATGAGATTGAGGACGATCTTCTCCCACATCTCGGGATCGACGTAGACGGGTTGCCCCAGCACTGGGCACTCGACCTCGAGTTGCAAACCGGCCTTGCTCGTCGCAGAGCGAAAGGCGCTCGCGAGGTCCGCCGTGAGCGCGGAGAGATCGGTGGCCTGGAAGCGCGCGTCGACGCGCCCGGCCTCGATCCGAGAGAACTCCAGCAGGGTATTGACCAGCTTCAGCAGCCGCAGCTGGTTGCGATAAACCGTGGCGAGATCGTCGCCGGAGAGAGCGCGCTCCGGCGACGCCAGCGCTTCCTGTGTCGGCCCCAGCATCAGCGTCAAGGGAGTCCGAAACTCATGGCTGACGTTGCTGAAGAAGGCCGTCTTGGCGCGATCCAGCCGCGCCAGCTCCTCCGCGCGCGCCTGAGCTTGTTCCAGCATCTGCGCCCCGGCGATCGCAGCCCCGATCTGCGCCGCGACCAGACCGAGAAAATCCCGGTACGCGTCGTCCAGCAGCAAGCGCGGGCTGGTGCCCGCGATCAGCAAGCCGAAGGGGCGCGCTTCGCCTTGCAGTGAAATGGGTAACGCCAGAAGCTTGCCCCGATCGGAGCGCGCGCCGGGAAGCTCGAACACGTCCGAGGCGCCGGAGAGCAGCGCGCGATCCAGGAGGCCACCGCCAAGGTCGATCCGCTCGGCGAGCTCCGGCGGAAGCGGGCCGGAGCTCGCGTGAGCCATGCGCCGTGCGCTCGTGCCGTCTGCCTCGAACAGGTAGATGCAAGCGATGGGCAGATCCGCGCTCTGCTCGAGCACGCGCCCGGCGATCGCGCACGCCTCCGGCACGCTCTTCGCTTGACGCGTTTCCGCGGCCAGCGCTTGCGTGGTTTTCAAGCGTCGCTCACCGAGCACCCGCTGCGTCGTCTCCGTGACCGTGACGAGCACCCCGCCCACGTTACCGCGCTCTTCGCGAATGGGGCTATAGGAGAAGATGAAGTAGCATTCCTCCGCGAAGCCATGCCGATCCAGCGGCAACAGGAAATCGACCACGTCGGTGGACGTGCCGTGCATCACCCCGTCGAACATCGGACCGATGATGTCCCAGATCTCGGCGAACGTTTGGCGCGTGCTGATGCCCATCGCCTGCGGGTGCTTGGTCGAGCCCAGGATGGGGCGATAGCCGTCATTGTAGAACTGAGTGAAGTCCTTGCCCCAGGCGATGTACATGGGGAACCCCGTCTCCAGCAGGATGCTGAGCGCGGTCCTCAAGCTCTGAGGCCAGGTCTCCACAGCGCCCACGGCACGCGTCGACCAATCGATGGAGCGCATGAGCGCGCCCATCTCCCCTCCCCCCTCCAGCACGGACCTAGCGCTCTCTCCAGGGACCGAGGACTCGGCAGGGCACATCGGCCCCTTTTTCGCACCGGGGTCGCTGACCAGCAAGCTCAGCCCGGCGAGGCCGCCGCCCCGACCAGCAAGACTGCGCCACGACGGCCATTTTCAACTGAATCTGCTGCCGTGCATGCTCCCCCCGAGCCCGCGAGCAGCTCCAACCCCACGAAATTGCAGCACAGTGCGCGGCATTTCGTTGGACGAGCGGTTCCTCGACGGGGCCGCTCGTGCTAACTGCGCGGGGTGCCCGCTCCCCCTCTCCGGCCCGAGCCGGAACTGCTCGCAGCCGCCCAGCGCGGTGACTCCACGGCCTTCGATCGCCTGCTGGCGCCGCACCGCCGCGAGCTCCACGCACACTGCTACCGCATGCTCGGCTCGGTGCAAGACGCCGAGGACGCGCTGCAGGAGGCGCTGCTCGGTGCCTGGAAGGGCCTCGCGCCGTTCGAAGGGCGCAGCTCCTTGCGCAGCTGGCTGTACAAGATCACCACCCACGCCTGCCTGCGGCTGCTCTCGCAGCGCCCCCGGCGCATCCTCTCGCCCGAGCACGGCCCGGCGCGCAGCGACGTCTTCGAGCTCGGCCAGCCCGTGCTGGACCCGATCTGGCTCGAGCCCTGGGTGGAGACGCAGACGGCCGATCCCTCCGACCCTGCCGCCACCGCGCTGCAGCGCGAGAGCCTGGAGCTCGCGTTCGTTGCGGCGTTGCAACACCTGCCCGGCCCGCAGCGCGCGGTGCTGCTGCTCGCTGAGGTGCTGGAGTTCTCGGCCGCCGAGATCGCCGAGCAGCTGGACACCAGCGTCGCAGCAGTGAACAGCGCTCTGCAGCGCGCCCGCAAGACCCTCGCCGAGCGCGGCCCGAGCCGCACCCAGCACGCGGAGCTGGGCTCCCTGCAGCCCGCCGAGCAGCGCGCGCTGGTCGATGACTTCCTGCGCGCCTGGCACGGCAAGGACCTGGCGGCGCTGCTCTCGCTCCTGACCGAAGACGTCCGCTTCATCATGCCGCCTCTGCCCGCCTGGTTTGACGGACGCCACGACGTCGCCCGCTTCTTCGGCGAACGCGTGTTCGCGATGCCCTGGCGCCTGGTGCCCCTGCGCGTGAACACGCAGCTCGGCTTTGCCTGCTACTCGATGCCCCCGGGCGCGAGCGAGCTGCGCCTCTCGGCCATCAACCTGCTCTGCCTGCGCGCCGGCAAGATCGCGGAGATCGACGCATTTCTGGACTCACAGCTGCTGGGCCGCCTGGGCTTGCCCGCAGCGCTCTGAGCACCGCAAAAAAAATCGTCGCGGCAGCGATGAGTTTTCGCGCGGCCCGGTCTCTACACGTCCGAGGAGGCCGAAGTCGGCCGCTCGCACCGAGAGGAACATCGCCATGCGCAAGCTCATCGTCGCCAACATCATCTCCCTGGACGGCTTCTACGAAGGCCCGAACGGCAACGTCATGGCCCTGCCCATGGACCACAGCTTCGACGCGTACAACGCCGAGCGCCTGCAGGCCGCCGACACGCTCCTCTTGGGCGCCACCTGCTACTCGATGTTCAAGGGCTTCTGGCCCCAGATGAAACACAACCCGCAGGCGAGCGAAGCTCAGCGCCAGATCTCCCTGCGCAACGACGCGATCGAAAAGATCGTCGTCTCGGATACCCTGCGCCCCGAACAGACCGAACCCTGGCGCACCAGCACGCGCATCGTGCGCCGCGCCGAGGCCCACCGGCAGCTCGCCGAGCTCAGGCACGGCCCCGGGCGCGACATCCTGATCTTCGGCAGCCGCACGCTCTGGCACGACTTGCTGGCGGCCGGGCTCGTCGATGAGCTCCATTTGATGCTGGGCCCGGTCGTGCTGGGCGCGGGCACCCCCGCTTTCGCGGGCCCGCACCCCGCGCCCCTGCGCCTGATCGCCACCCGGCGCTGGGAAGGTTCGAGCAACCTGCTGCTCCAGTACGCCGTCGAAGCTCTGCGCTAGGGAAGCGCGGCCGCCGGGGCGCGGACCTGGGCGGCGCGCGCCGGCAAGAGCTCACCCAGCCGGCGGCTCTCCGGACGCAGCGCCCACGAGGCCACCACCAGCAGCGACAGGCTCGACACCAGGAGCACGTGCCCTGGAGCGCCCCCGCTGAACGCATGCGAGGCTGCCGCGCCCGTGAACTCGAAGAACGCGCCCGCATAGGCCCACTCCTTGGCCCGCGGCAAGCGCGGCCAGAGCAGCGCCACCGCCCCCAGCACCTTCCAGAACCCCACGATCGTCACCACATACACGGGGTATCCGAGCTGCACGACACCCTCCACGTTCGCGGGTACCCGCGCCAGCTGCATGGCCCCTCCCGAGGCCAGAAAAAACGCCAACAGCCCCGTCGTGGTCCAGTACCCCATCTTCTTCGCATCCCTCGCTGCCGTCTCCTTTCAGGACCACGACGCAGCACCCACCCGCGCTTGGACACCCCAGCGATCTTTTTTTCGAGGGCCAGGGAGAGGGCTCGGCCCCCCACGACCCCTGCCCCCTCCAGGACCGCCCACTGTCCGGCAGCGCGGCCGCCCCCCCCTCAGCAGGTACACCCCCTTACTTGTGTTCCTTGTGCTCGTCCTTCTCCGAGTGCTTGCCCATCAAGGTGCCCTTTTCGTCAACGAGGATGCCGATCACGTCCGAGCCGCGCTTCACGTGGGCCTCGTACAGCTTCTTCCCGCCTTTCGTCTCGACCTCGACGTCGATCACCGGCGCGCCGTTGGCCTCCTTCAAGATCGTAGCGCGCGCCGCCGCCGGAATCGACTCGAGCTTGGCGTGCTCTTCGCCGGCACTCGCCGTGAGCGCAGCGGGCACGCTCGCAGCCAACAGCAGTCCCATGAACCACGAGTTCCTGATTCGCATGATCACCTCCCTGCGCCGCCATGGCGCGCAGCAGATGCAGTAGCATGCGCAAGCTCCCGCACAGTGCGGCGCTTTGAGCCATCGGCTGCGGAGACGTCGAGCAGATCTGCCTCTACCAGACCATGCTGCCGCGGATGCCCGCGCCCAGCCAGAGATGAACGCCCGTGCCCTCGGTGGATCGAGTGTGCTGGATCCCGGGTGCGTCCAGCGAAGCGTGGCTGAAGATCCCGGTTCCGAATTCGAGGAAAGGTCCGAGAGAAAGAGCGCGAGTCAATGCGAAGCCGCCGTGAGCTCGCATTGCCGCCTGCACACCGCGGTACTTCCGCTCGGACGCCACGTTGGAAGCTACCAGCTTCGACGCGAACCACTCGTAGCCGAGCTCGAGCTCCGCGTCGGGTTCGAAGGAGCCCCACTTCCCGAGCGCCCCGCGGCCGAGGGCGCCGACACGAACATCGTGGCCCAGACTGGCCTTGCACTCACTGCCGCTCGAACAGAGCGTCGGAATCGCAACACCGTAGTGTGCCGCGAGCCCGATGGACCACTGATCATGGACTCGAACCGCGCCAGCGATTCCGCCTTCGATGATCCCGAAGGTGACATCGGACAAATCCCCGCCGCGCTCGGCACTCCCCGCTGGAAACGCGTAGCCGAGGTCGACTCCCAGTTGCCAGCGTCGAGGCTCTCGAGCTTGCGCCGGGCTGCCTGCCATCGCCAGCGGCAGTACGACTGCGCACGTCGCGAGAACGTGCGGCGACTTCACAGCGTACCCGTCCGGTGATCCGTGACGCGCCAGAGCCGTCCTCGATCGGGATCGCACACCCAGGCGTGCCCGACATCGTCAGCTGCCGCGCAGTGCGTGCTCTCCGGCGCGCTCTGTCGCTCCAGAAACTGCAGCTGCCCCCGCGCCGTCACGCCGAGGGTCACGAGACAGCCGCAGGACTCACCAGCCAGGTAAACATGCCCGAGCGCAGGGTTGTAACCCATCACGTCGAACCCCGACCCGCGGGCGGCACTCGACAGGATTCTGCCGCCGTCGGCTACGTCCAATACCGCGGCGGTGCCCTCATTGCAGGCTGAAAACAACCAGCCCCGCGCTTCGTCGAGCGCGATCCCACGGGACGCGGCGCAACCGTTAGGCCACTCTGCGATCACCTCGCGTGAGCGGACATCGATGGCCACGGTGCTGCGTTGCCAGCGGTGAGTGTAAGCGCGGCCTCGAAGTCCATCGATCACCAGCGACTCGGGACCGTTGTCGACGCCAATCGTGGCCTGGGGGCTGGGGGCGCCCGAGCCGTCGAGTGAGAAGATCTCGATCTGATCCGCGCTCGGCTCGGTCACCCAAAGTTCGTTGGTAGCGGCAACGAACCGCACATAATCGGGCCCTGAAGACAGCCCGACCTGGCCCAGCAGCGCGCCGCTGGCAGGATCGACGGCGACCAGCTCCGGCTCGTGCGATCGGTGACGTACAGGCGCCCGAGTGCCTCTTCCACCGAGGTGGGGCCGTCATCATGGTCACCGGAATACTCCGCCTTCGTGGAGAAGCCGGCGATGGAGGTCACCGCCAGCGTGTCTGGGTCCACCAAGTTGAGCCGCCCGCTTCGCCCAGCGGGCACCAGCACGCGGTGAAGAGCGACCGAATAGCGGAGGTCGTCGAAGCCGATGGCGGGCGAACCGTCAGGAAACTCGACGGCAGACCCAGCTGGCGTGCTCGAACAAGCCGCGAGCCCCAGAAGGAGAAACACTCCGCGCCCGCCGATCATTGCATCATACTCCGCCGTCAGGTTGCCTGACGGCGCGGTGTTTGACGCGAGGCGTGTCACCGCATCCTATCGATCGAGCTGTCCCATCACGCCCCAATCGGCCGCCGGCACGCGAGGGGCCCCTGCTGCTACCTCCCATCCCGGCAGAAGTGCGACTGCGCCATCGAGAAAGACCACTGCACTCCAGACGTCGGCATCTGGACAGCGGTCTCGGCCCCCACGGCGCCACCCTCTTGTTTTTAGAGGCGTCATGTTCCATGGGGAACTTCACTTCGCGCACACGGAGCACCTCACGGGGCATTTCGCGGTGCGGGGGCCGAGCCCTGCGATTCAACCCGCGACGCGCTGGAGCTGCTGGCTCGGTACCGTTTCGGCACGCTCCGGCGCCGCGAGCCCGAGCGACGTGCGCAGCGCACGGTCCAGCGGCGTGCGCTGCAAGTCACCGAGAAAGCGCTGTAGCTTGCCGTCATCGAGCAGCACAGGTTCATCCCACAGGTACTTCATCTCCACCAGCTCGCGGAGCAGCGGCGCAACCGGGCTCAACCAGCGCAGCAGGCGCCACGGCATGCGCCACACGTGCCGCGGGCCGAGCTGCTGGAGCAGCGCCTGCACCAGCTCGGCCGAGCTGAGCTTCTGGCTGCTGAAATGGAAGGTCTCGTTGCTGGAGAGCTCGAAGCGGCGCTCCAGCAGCCGCGCGGCAGCGCTGGCCACGTCGGGCAGGTACGCCCATTCGTGTGGCACGCCGGGGATGGTGCCGGGATCGACCAGCCCGCCACCGCGCAGCGCCCGCTGCGTGATGAAGTGCAGCCAGGTGTTGGGCGCGTCGGGGCCGAAGTAGTCGCCGCAGCGCATGTTGAGCAGCTGCGCCCCCTCGAGCGTGGACTGCTCCAGCACCTCCTCCACCTGATTGCGGATCTTGCCCTTGCGCGTGCCGGGCTGTCGCTCGCAGTCTTCGCGCAGCGGCCGCTCGAAGTGCGGCCCCAGCCCGTACACGTTGCCCGGCACGAGCACGCAGGCGCGCTGTTCCACCGCGGCACGGGCCACGGCCTGCGCCGCCCCCACCTGGGTCCGGTCCCACTCGGGGTACGGCGAGTTGTAGCCGTGCACGATCACCTGCACGCCCTGCGCGGCCCGGGCGACGTGCTCCGGAGTCAGCGCGTCGCCGCTCACCTCTTCCACCCCGGTCAGCGAGAGCGGGCGCCCCTGGGGGCGGCGCAGGGCGCGCACGCTCCAGCCGCGGGCCAGCAGCTCCCGGGTCATGGCACGGCCGAAACTGCCGCTGGAACCGATCACGAGCGCTCGTTGCATGGTTTCTCCTGTCGATGTCGCTGTCACGAGCTACATCCTGGAGCGCCGGGGCCCGGCTGGCGATCCGGGAAAAGTGTGGCTGCGCCATGCGTTTTTGAATAGCAACGGAGGCATGGATTGGACGCTGCTGCAGAGCTTCCTGGCCGTGGCCGGCACCGGTTCGCTCTCGACCGGCGCCAAGCAGCTCGACCTGAGCCAGCCCACGATCAGCCGCCACATCCAGACGCTGGAGAAGCAGCTCGGCTACAAGGTGTTCGTGCGCCACTCGCGCGGCGTGGAGCTCACCGATCAAGGCTCGCGCCTGCTGGAGCAAGCGCAGGGCCTGGACGCCCAGATCGCTGCCATCGTGCGCCGGCAGGCGCCGGCGCGCGCGCAGCTGATGGGCGCGGTGCGCATCAGCGTGAACGAGCCGATCGGTCTGTACGTGCTGCCGCCCTGGCTCGGGCAGATGCGCGCGCTTCACCCGCAACTGGCGCTGGAACTGGAGATCGACAACACGCTCGCCGATCTGTCGCGGCGCCAGGCAGACCTGGCGGTGCGCATGGTCCAGCCCGAGCCTTCGCGCCTGATCGCGAAGAAGGTGGGCAAGGTGGCGCTGGGCCTGTTCGCGCACCGCCGTTACCTGGAGCAGCACGGCGAGCCCCAGAGCGCCGCCGACATTCAGTCCCACACCGTGGTCGGCATGGACGCGGACCCGCTGTGGCCGGCGCAGCTCGCACGGCTCGGGCTGCGCCGAGAGGATTTCGCGCTGCGCACCGACAACCTGGCGCTGCAGTTCGAGGCGCTGCTCGCGGGCGTCGGCATCGTGGGCACGCACGTGAAGCTGGCGCGTCGTCACCCCGACCTGGTGCGCGTGCTGCGCAGCGTGCCGCTGCCACCGCTCGAGACGTGGGTCGTGGTGCACGAGGAGCTGCGGCGCGAGCGCGCCGTGTCGATCGCCTTCGATTCGCTGGTGCAGTTCCTGAAGGACTACTGCGCCGGCGCGGACGAGTGACGGCGGCGCCGGGCACGGCGCAGCGCCCATCCACCCGCCACCACCAGCGGCAAGCTCGGGGTGCGGGGTGTCCCCGCAGAAGCTGCGGAACGCGGCGCGCGCCCGAGGGCGCAACCGCCATCGTCGCCTGCGTCGTCCGTGCTGGCTGGGTCATCGGGGAAGGCGGTGTCCCGCTGCGGAAACTGCACCTGCCGGGTCTCGCTCCAGCCCGAGAAGCCGCCGGCGAGGTCGAACACGCCGAAGCGCACGCTGGCCCTGGCCCCGGGCTGCGCCGCGAAGTTCTCCCTGCAGGGCGTGCGCGCGAGCCGTAGCAAAGGCCGCACGTCGTCGTCGACGTGTGACACGTCGATCGCGGCCAGCGAAGGCGAGCCCTGCGCGCCCAGATCCTTCACCAGCAGCCCCTCGAACTTGGCGAAACGAAAGCGCGCCTCCGCCTGCATGCCCGTCACCGAATAGTCGAGCGCCTCGATCGACGGCGGCGGCGGCGGCGCTGCCCCTGCCGCCACGACCCGGACGCTGCGCACTCCGCTCGGCTGCGAGAACGCCCCGGGATCGAGCTGATAGCTCGCGCCGACCTCGAGCGCCGTGAGCGGACGATAGCGGCTCACGAGGCGCGTCGGCGGCCCGTCGGCGCTCTTCTCCAGCTCCAGCTCGATGGCTCGCCCTCCCGCGTCCGTGAGCTTGGGTACCGCGCACACCTCGTCCGGGCGCGCCGTGGTGCGGTCGCCGTTGGCGACGTAGTAACAAATATCCCAGATCGAGCCGTCCGCCGGCAGGGCTTCGCCCGGCAGCGGATGCACCTCGCGCAGCGGTGCACAGTCCGCGCTCTGCGCGTGCCCCACGCCGGGCACGGCAGCGATCAGTCCCCCCAGCGTAAGAAATAGCGCACGCGCAGACATTGCCACGCTGCCCAGTGTTGCGCTTCTCTACAGCCGGCGCCACCGACCCGATGCACTACGCGCGACGGCGCTCGGGCAAGAAGCTGCAACGCTCCGCGCCATGGGGTGGCCTGGGAATGGGCCGTCGGCCCATCGCCGAGGGCACCCGGACGCCCCTCGGGATGGCTCGGCCTTGCCTCGCGCGGACCGGCGTGCGCAAGCTCCCGCTCCGAGTTGAACTGAGGAGAATTCCCCGTGCGCGCACTACCCAAAGACACCCTCGCCCGAGCCGCCACCATCGCCCGCGGGCTCGCCATGGATGCGGTCCACGCGAGCCAGAGCGGCCATCTCGGGCTGCCCCTCGGCTGCGCCGAGATCGGGGCCGTCCTTTACGGTCAGGAGCTGCGGCACTGTCCGTCGCACCCCGAGTGGCTGGATCGAGACCGCTTTGTACTTTCGGCCGGCCACGGCTCGATGTTCCTCTATGCCTGGCTGCATCTCGCTGGGTACCGCGACCTGTCGCTGGACGAGATCAAGCGCTTCCGGCAGCTGCACTCGAAGACCCCGGGCCACCCCGAGATCACGCATGCGCCGAGCGGCGTCGAGACCACCACGGGGCCGCTCGGGCAGGGCGTGGCCAACGCCGTCGGCATGGCCGTCTCGGGCAAGATGGCGGAGGCGCGCTTCAACACCAGCGAGCACCGGATCTTCAATCACCACGTGATCTGCCTCGCCGGTGACGGCTGCATGCAGGAAGGCGTGGCCATGGAGGCGCTCGAGTTTGCGGGCCACCAGCAGCTCGACAACCTGATCCTGATCTATGACTCCAACGCCGTCACGCTCGACGCGATGGCCAAGGAGACGCAGAGCGAAGACACTGCCAAGCGCCTGGAAGCCATCGGCTTCGACGTGCAGACCATCGACGGCCACGAGCTGGATGTGGTCCAGGCGGCGCTCCTGCGCGCCAAGCGCGCGGGCAGCGGCAAGCCGCAGGCGATCATCGCCAAGACGCTGATCGGCAAGGGCATCGCGGAGGTGCAGGGTACGCAGAAGGCGCACGGCGAAGCCGGCGCCAAGTTCACTGCCGCCTCGCGCAAGGCGCTCGGGCTGCCGGATGAGCCGTACTATGTCGCGCCTGAAGTGCGCAGCTTCTTCGACCAGCGCGCGAAAGAGCTCGAACAGGACTACGCCGCCTGGCAGGAGACCTTCAACGCCTGGCGCGCTGCCAACCCCAAGCTCGCCGAAGAGCTGGCGGTGTCGCGCGCATACACCCAAACCCTGCCGGAGGATACCAAGCACAAAACGGCCGATCGCCGCGCGCTGCTCGCCGCCGTGCCCGCGTTCGCGGCCGACACCAAGATCGCCACGCGCAAGGCGGGCCAGGACGTGCTGCAGCCGCTGGCGCGCGTCACGCCGCTGCTGATCGGCGGCAGCGCCGATCTCTATGGCTCGACCCTGAACTACATCGGCGACCTCAAGACGGGGGACGACGATTTCAACCCCAGCCACCGCTCCGGCAGAAACATCCGCTTCGGCATCCGCGAGCACGGCATGTGCGGCATCCTGAACGGCATCGCCGCGCACGGCATCTTCCGGCCCAGCGGCGCCACCTTTCTGGTCTTCGCCGACTACTGCCGCGCGTCGATCCGCCTGTCAGCGCTCGGCCACCTGCCGGTGATCTACGTCTTCACCCACGACAGCGTGGGCGTCGGCGAAGACGGCCCCACGCATCAGCCGGTGGAGACCATCCCGGGCCTGCGCGTGATCCCGAACCTGGACGTGATCCGCCCCGCCGATCCGGAAGAGACGGCGGGCGCCTTCGTCGCGGCGCTGGAGCGCAGCGATGGCCCGACCTTGCTCGCGCTCACGCGCCAGGTGGTGCCGCTGCTCGGCGACATCCCGGTCGAGACCCGGCGCGAGGGCGCGCTGCTCGGCGGCTACATCGCGCGCCGCGAGACGGCGGCCCTGAACCTGATCCTGCTCGCCTCCGGCAGCGAGCTCTCGCTGGCGCTGGACGCAGCGAAGCGCCTCGGGCCCGGCACGCGCGTGGTGAGCATGCCCTGCTTCTCCCGCTTCGATCGCCAGCCGGAGAGCTATCGCGAGCAGGTGCTGCCGAAGAGCTGCCGCCGCCGCGTCGCGATCGAGGCCAGCGTGCCCTCCACCTGGGGTCCGTACGTGGGGCTCGACGGCATCGCCATCGGCATCCAGCGCTTCGGCCTCTCGGCGCCCGGATCTGCCGTAATGAAAGAGCTCGGCATCACCGCCGACGCGGTGGTGAAGGCGGCGGAAAAGCTCGGCCAGGCTTCGTGAACTCCCCCGCCGCGAGCCCGCTCGATGCCGAGCAGCTGCGTGTCCTCACGGAGACGCGCGCGCTCGGCAAGAAGCTGCGGCTGGCTCGCGGCATCGCGCTCAGCAACGTGCTCACGCTGGGTGTCCTGGGCTTGCTCTCGGTGATCGTCGGCGTGTTCAGCCTGAGCCTGCCCTGGGTGGGGCTCGGGCTGATTGCGCTGGCCTACAACGAGGAGCGCGGCCGCCGAGGCCTGGCGGCGCTCGACGCTCGCGCGCCGCGCCTGCTCGCCATCAACCAGCTGCTGCTGCTCGCGCTCGTGTTTGTGTACTGCGCGTGGAGCGCCTACAGCACCTGGGCCGGCCCCGACCCGCTGTCGGTGCTCACCAGCCAGTCCTCCGAGATCAGCGACACCCTGGACCAGCTGACTCAGCAGGCGGGAGGGAGCGTCTCCGACCTCGGCAACTGGGCGAAGCTCGGAGCGATCGTGGTGTACGGGGTGGCGCTGCTGGCGAGCGCGCTCGTGCAGGGCCTCACGGCCCGCTACTACCGTTCGCTGCTGCCCAGCGTCGAGGCACTGGCGCGAGCGCCCGCGTGGGCGCGCGCGCTCGACTGAGCACCGGCGGCGCAAACGCCAGGAACGCCTGAAGTTGCGGAAAGGACTGACTGTCATCCTCGAGAGCGCTTCAGGCCCTGCAGATTGTCAAGTGTAGCTAAACAAGCCATCGCCAGAAAGCCAGCTACCGCTGCTGCGCAGAGGGGCTCATCCTTGTCCGGCATCCACGGGAGGTCCTGACATCATGAGCACCAAGAATGGGAACACCCCATTGCGGCAGTCGCTCGGCGACTTCGCTCCGAAGCTGGTCGATCTGACCGAAGACGTCGTGTTCGGAGACATCTGGGAGCGGCCGGAGCTCTCCAAGCGCGATCGCAGCCTGATCACCTGCGCGGCGCTGGTCGCGGCCGGCAAGATCGACCAGATGAACTTCCACTTTCCGCGCGCGATCGAGAACGGCGTCAGCCGCGAGGAGCTGGTCGAGATGATCACGCACCTCGCGTTTTACGTGGGCTGGCCCAGCGCAATCTCCGCCATCAACCGCGCCAAAGAACTGCTGACGAAGTGAGCGACGCGGCCGGGAGCCGTGCTGCGCTTCCGATCGCGCGGGCAGCTCCCAGATCTGGCCTGCTGCGCGCTTGTCTGGTGTCGGGCCCCTGAACCGAGTAGGACTGGCGGCTCGGCACCCCGAGGTGCGGAGCATGCAGGTCTTCGAAATTGTCATCGCTTTGTTGCTCGGAGGCGCGGTCCTCACGCTGCTCTCCCGGCGGCTTGGAGCCCCCTACCCCGCGCTCGTCGCCCTGGCCGGAGCCGCCCTCGCCCTCATTCCGGGCACGCCCACGCTGGTGCTCGACCCGGAGCTCGCGCTGACGCTGTTCGTGGCGCCGGTGCTGCTCGACGCCGCCTTCGACTCCTCACAGCGCGACCTGCGCGCGAACTGGCGCTCGGTGGCCGGGCTCGCGATCGGCGCGGTGGTGCTCACCGTGGCGGCGGTGGCGCTGGTGGTGCGCTGGCTCGTGCCAGCGATGCCCTGGTCGGTCGCCATCGCGCTGGGCGCGATCGTGGCCCCGCCCGACGCGGCTGCTGCGACGGCGGTCTTGAAGCAGCTGAAGCCGCCGCGCCGGCTGCTGGTCGTTCTCGAAGGCGAGAGCCTGTTCAACGACGCGAGCGCGCTGCTCATTTACCGTATCGCGATCGGCATCGCGGTCGCGGGCCTGTCCTCGCCGCTGCACGCCCTGCCGCTGCTCTTCGGCGTCACGCTGGGTAGCGTGCTCCTCGGCATCGCGCTCTCGCGTGTGCTCCTCGCGGTCACTGGACGCATCGAAGACGTCGCGGTCGCGGTCGTGGTCCAGTTCTGCAGCGCGTTCGGCATCTGGATGCTTGCGGAAAACCTGCATCTCTCCGGCATCCTCACCACCGTGGCCTTTGCCATGGCGGTCAGCCCGCGCGCGGCGCAGACCACCCCGGCGCGCTTGCGCATTCCTTCCTACGCCGTCTGGGAGTTCGCTGTCTTCGTGCTGAACGTGCTCGCCTTCATCCTGGTCGGCTTCCAGCTGAAGGCGATCCTCGAACGCATCGACAACCCCACCCTGCTCGAATATGTCGGTATCGCAGCGGCGGCGCTCCTCGCCGCAGTGGGCGCGCGCATCGCGTACGTAACGGGCGCCGTGGGCCTCGGCATCTTGCGCCATGCCCCCGACGAGCTCTCGGGACGCGGTGCCGTGCTCGTCGGCTGGTGCGGCATGCGCGGCATCGTGACCCTCGCGGCGGCCCTCGCTCTGCCCAATGGTGAAGTGGGTCACGGAGGCTTCCCCTATCGCGATCTGATCATCTTCATCTCCTTCGCGGTCGTGCTCGGCACGCTGGTCGTACAGGGCATGACCCTCCGTCCCCTGCTCTCCTGGCTGCGCCTCGAAGATGACGGCTCCGTCGAACGCGAAATCCGCTTCGCACGCGTCGAAACCCTGCGCGCCGCCAACTCGGCGCTCGACTCCCTGCCCCCCGGCGAAGTCTCCGAAGTCCTGCGCCGCCGCTATGCCTTGCTGCTGGCCCGGACTGAAGCCGCGGTCCGCGGCGACGAGCCGCACCGGGCGCAAAACACGTCGGGCGACGCGGCCATCGTCCGCGCCGCGACCAGGGCCGAGCGCCAGAGTCTGATCGCGCTACGCGACGGTGGCACCATCGGCGACGAAGCCTTCCAGCGCATCGAGCAAGAGCTCGATCTGGAAGAGCTCCACCTCCAGCAGATCACCGGCGACGCCTAACGCACTCACCCCACACTCCGCTCATAACGGCGCCCCCGCCTCGCCCTGCACGCCGGCAAGAAGGAAACTCCCCGCACCAACCTGCGCTGCGATGGCGTCCGCGCTCAGTTGCTCCAGAGACCACAGAGGCGCGCCCGCCGCAGCGATCCACGTTGCGGCCACGACCAGAATGGCGGGACACGAGCGCAGCGTCTGCTGCTCGTGCGAATTGGATCTCGAGAGCTTGCGACACCGCCGGGAGTTTACCGGCTTCAGACCTCGCGTCCAAACGCTCTGCGGAAAGAGGGCTCGCCACCGCTCGGCATCGGAGTCGTCAGGAGGGCCCTCCTGACGTCGCTGTGCGACTCACCGGCGCCGTCCGTCATTGTCTCGGCATCATCCGGTGCACGTCACGTTGCGCATCGCCACCGGCGTGCCTTCGCTGCGCGCAGGACGGCTCTTCGAGGCGCTGCGCTGTGCGCTGGCTGCGGGCCGGGAGCGCTTCGGCTTGCCGATCGCTACCATTCGAGAGCCCTGAAGACGCCGCGGGCCGTGCACTTCGCTCTCCGTTATGTGCTGCTCAACGCTCGCAAGCACCAAGCAGCCATCGCTCCGGGGTTCATCGACGAGCGCTCGTCAGCGGCTTGGTTTGGTGACTTTCAGCGCCCGCTCGAGCTCGCGTTCGGCGCGGCGCAGACGCGAGCACGGTGGCGAGAGAGTTCGGGCATCGAGGCGCCGGTAGCGCCACCGCAGACGTGGCTGTTGAGGGTAGGCAGTTGTCGTCAGGGCAGATTCGATATCGATGACACGACAGGCTGAGCGAGCTACCGCGCCGTTCCACGCGCGGCACAGCCTGGCACAAGCCCGAGCGGATCTTTCGCGGAGTTGCGAGCCGTGGCACAGGCACGAATGCTGCAGCTTCAGAGGGTAGACCCATGCTTACTACCAAATCGAAACACCGCTCTTCACGAACCTTCCTCGACATCGGAGCAGCTCTGCTCGCTTCGCTCGCCGCCGCGTGTGGCGGCGCGGCGGCGGACGATCCGGGCTCGGTGGAGCTGCCTCCAACGCAGGGTGGCGAGATTCAGCAGCAACTCCCGGACACCCAGCAGGGTCCAGCAAAACAGCAGGGCTCCACCACCCCCACAGACACCAACGTCGGCTTGCCTCTGGTGAGCGCCTGCGGCACCACACCGAGCGGCACGCGCAAAGCCGCAACCCAACAGGATTTCGACAACATCATCGTCGGTGCCTGGCAGCAGTGCAGCGACTCCTCGGTGTTCGGTACGTCGGAGGCGGGGCTGGTGATCGACGCCGATGGCAGGTGGTCCAAGCTGGCGCTGGTCGAGGGCCAGCTCACCGCGCTGCATGGCTGGGGAAACGAGGGGAGCTGGGAGACGATCGATACATCGATCATGAATGGTCCCGGTGTGTACCAGCTGAACCTGAGCATCGACGGGTCGGGTACGGTGATGACCATCCCGAAGATCGCGGCCGAGCCCGAGGTCATGCGCCTCGACAACCAGGGTTCGTTCTTCGGCGACTACGCGCGCATCGAGTGAGCGCGCGAGCTCAGTTCCAGCGAACCGCCACTGCCAGCGGCAGCGACCACGCGAGGCCATTCGGTCCGTAGAGAAACAGCGGTTCGGCCTGCAGCAAGACGCCGCCGTTGTTGCCGAGCGCCCAGCTCAGCTGCAGAGCCCGAAGAACGTCGACGCGCGCACGGACATCTGGTCGCTGGGTGTGGCGTTGCACGCGCTCCTCCTGGAGGAGCTAGTGGGCTCGGCTCCGCCCGACGCTCGGAGTCGCCAGGAGGACCCTCCTGGCGTCGCTGCGCGCCGCTCGGTGACGAGCCCTGATCAGCGCTTTCCGCCGGCATCTCCGCCAGCGCCCGAGCGCGCCGGCGCCGGCTGGAGAGCACCCGTTGAAACCGTGGCGGCAGGCAGGAGCACGGCCGAGTCATTCCGGACGCCGGAGGGATTCCAGAACACCGCCGCCGCAATGAAGGCTGCCACGGCCACGGCAACGCCACCGAGCAGCACGGCGCGCGAGCTCACCCCGCTGGGGGCCGCGGCCGCAGCCGGCGCGTGCTGCGCTGCTCGCTCGCGCGGAGGCGGCGCTACTGCCGCCGCTGGCACATCTGCTGCGGCAGGCAACGCCTGTTGCTGGGCCAGCTCGAAGCCGAGCAGCAGGGCAACGCTCTGCTGCTGGGTCATGAACTCGAGCAGCGCACGGAGCGCGCCGGCCCATGCGCTCTCCTCATCGAACGAGCGCGGCCAGCGCCAGTTCAGGCTCGCGAGCGGGGCGTTGCGCTGCTCCGAGTGTAGCTCGATGACGCCGCCGCCCTGCGGATACGCCCGAAGCTCGCCCCTCGGGCCCTCGACGGCGGCCCCGAAAGTGACCAAGCCGCCGTGCTCGACAATTTCGATCTGACCGATGAGATGGCGGCTGCACAGCGAAAATCGAGTCTCGCCAGGCTCCCGTTGCATCAGGATGCGTGGCCCCTTGCCGCCGCGGCTCCCG
>JAICTU010000501.1 GCA_025936205.1 Polyangiaceae bacterium
ATTCGAATGATCGGATTCAGCAGCACCCCCCGCGCGTCCTCGTCGCCTCGGACAGGCCGGGTTCTGCGGGGACACCCCGCACCCCATGGGCTCACCCTATCCCTGATCGGTATCGCGGCTGTCCTCGGTGGCAGCGCCTGTGAATCGGCCCTGACCGACGGCAATCCCAGCATGATGGGTGACGTTCCGTTTGGGTCGCAAAATTCTAACGGCACTAACCTGGGTCCCAACGGCACGCCGATCAGCCCGGTGGGCGTGGGTGCCGACTCTCGGGACCGTGGCGACGCCAAGCTCTCGAACATCGACACCAGCAGCCCGACGGTGGACGCCAATGGCGCGCCCCTGCCGGCCGAGATGCTGGCCGATCTCAAGCAGTGCGACACTCCTGGCCCGCGCCAGATCCGTCGCCTCACCTCCAAGCAGTATCGCAACACCCTGGTGGCGGTGTTCGGCGATCAGGTGCCGGACGCGCCGGTGCTCTCCGATCCGAACACGCTGGGCTACGGCGTGGACGCGGATGACTCGCTGGTGCAGGGCCTCGATGCCGACGCGCTGATGGGCTTCTCCGAGACCGTCGCGACCTTCGCGAAGGACAACGGCAAGATCTCGCAGTTCAGCAACAACTGCAACGACAACAACCAGAACTGCCAGGACACGTTCATCAAGAACCTCGGTCAGAAGATGAGCCGCGAGCCGCTCTCCGACGCACGCGTCGCGGAGTACCGCAAGCTGTTCAGCGCTCCGGGCGTGTCGACCTTCGAGGACGGCGCGCAGACCGTGATTCAGGCGATGGTGCAGTCGCCCTACATGCTGTACCGGCGCGAGCTCGGTCCACTGAACCGCACCAGCCAGACGTACCAGCTGACGCAGTACGAGGTCGCGAGCCAGCTCTCTTACTTCCTCACCAACGCGCCGCCCGACAACGAGCTGATGCAGGCGGCCCAAAACAACCAGCTGAACGCGGCGGGCATCGACAGCCAGGCGCAGCGCCTGATCGCGACCGACGCGGCGAAGGGTGTGTTCGGCACGTTCGTGCGCGCCTGGACCGACGTCGACCGCTTGCTGCCGAAGGCCAAGAGCGGCAACGACGGGCTGACCATGGACGTGCGCAACGCGATGCTCGAGGAGACCAATCGCCTGTTCGCGGACGTGATGGAGAACGGCGGCACCATCGGCGACCTGTTCAGCACCGACTACACCTACCTGAACAAGCCCCTGGCCGATTTCTACGGCATCCCGGGCCCGACCGGGAACGACTTCCAGCAGGTCCAGCTCGCCGGGACGAATCGTGTGCCGGGTCTGCTCGGCCAGGGCTCGTACCTCACGGCGCACGCGCTGGCGGACAACTCCTCGCCGGTGCAGCGCGCGTTCGTGGTGCGCGAGCGCTTCCTCTGTAACGACCTGCCGCCGGTGCCGACGAACCTCGACACCAACCTCAAGCCGCAGATCTCGGGCAACACCAGCCGCGAGCGCTACGCCGCGCACGACCAGAACGAGCCCTGCCACTCCTGCCACAAGCTGATGGATCCGGTGGGCTTCACCTTCGAGCATTACGACGGCTTTGGCCTGCGCCGCGAGATGGAGGCGGGCAAACCGGTGGACTCGAGCGGTGGCGTCCCGCTGATGGAGGGCAGCAACCTGGTCACGCCCGAAATCACGTTCCCGCTCTCGGACAGCGCCGGGCTGGCCGATTACCTGTCACAGCTCGAGAACGTGCGTGCCTGCATGATCAGCAACCTCGAGTACTTCAGCTACGGCATCGCGAACACCACCAAGTGGCCCTCCGATCAGAAGGTCTGCACCGACAACTTCATTCGCCAGGAGGCTCGCGAGAACGGCAACACGCTGGAGAGCGCGCTGATGGCCGTGCTGCACGCCCCCACCTTCACGACGCGGGTTCTGGACAACTGAACGCCGGCAGCAACAGACAAAATCTCGGAGAATGATTCGGAGACCATGATGCGTAACTGGAACCGACGAGAGTTCACCCGCAACAGCCTGATGCTGACGCTGTTCTCACCCTTCATCGGGCTGCTGGACCCGAAGCTGGCCAAGGCGCAAGCGCGGCCCGGCAACGCCAAGTACCTGCTGATCGTCACGTCCAACGGCACCGAGCCGGGCGTGTGGAACCCGGCGGGCTCGAGCCCGGGCAGCATCACCTTCAGCACGATGACGCAGCCGCTGAGCAAGATTCAGAACGACGTGCTGCTGCTCAACAACTTCGACAGCCAGGGCAGCGCCGGCAACCATGGCTCGATCGGTGCGCTCACAGGCACCGGCCAGTACAGCGCGCAGACGCTCTCGCTCGACGAGTGGGTGGCGCGGGATCTGAAGAGTCGCGGCATCCTCACGCAGGTGCCGTCGATCCACCTGGGCGGCGTCTCGGGCCAGCAGGGCCTGCGCTTCGTCAACAATGGCCTGCAGGTGCCGACGTTCTCGCTGACGCAGGCGTTCAGCAACATCTTCGACGGCGCCGCTCCCGCGCCGCCTCCTCCGGCGACCGGCGGTGGCACCACTCCGGCGCCCACGGGCCCCTCGCCCGCGGAGCTGCGCCTGAGGCGCCGGCAAAGCATCCTCGACCTGGTCAAGGGTGAGATCAACCAGCTCAACAGCAGCCTGGGCGGTATCGAGAAGCAGAAGCTGCAGCTCCACCTCGAGTCGATCCAGCAGCTCGAGCAGCGCATCAAGCAGCAGCTCGATGCGGCGACCGGCACCGTCAGCACCGGCGGAGATACCACCCCCGGAGCCCCGCCCGTGACCTTCATCCAGCCCGTGTCCTGTCAGCAGCCCGGCAACCTGGCGGGCGGGCTGCAGCCGATCGAGAACAGCGCGGCGCACCTCGACATCGCGGTGGCGGCGTTTGCTTGCGACATCACGCGCGTGGCGCTGGTGGAGTTCGGCCATCACCAGAGCTGCCCGGTCAGCATCCCGAACGCGCAGGGCGACTGGCACAACGACTTCATGCATGCCCAGGGCTCGCCGCGCACCAAGCTGATCGCGACCGAGCAGTGGATGAGCGATCGCATCGTCGACCTGGTGGGCAAGCTGAAGGCGACGCCGGCCCCCGGCGGCGGCGGCACTCTGTTCGACCAGACCTACGTGCTCTGGGCGCGCGAGATGGGCGACGCCGTGGTTCACGCGGGCAACAACATGCCGTTCGTGATCACCGGCAAGGCCGGCGGCTACCTGCGCAACGGCAACGGCTACCTGAGCGGCGGCGGCGCGGCTCACACGCAGGTGCTGGCCAGCGCGGCCGAAGCGATGGGCGCCACCAACCTCAGCACGCTGGGCGGGCCCGGCAAGGCGGCGGGCGACCAGGTTCCGTTCCCCGGGCTCCGCGGTTAGTCAGGCTCTTCGCCCTTCGTAGCCACGCAATGGGCTCGCCTCCGGTTCGCCGGGGCGGGCCCGTTGTCGTTTCGGGGTGCTGGGTGTCCCCGCAATCAGAGCGGCAGCGGGAGTCGAATTGCGACGGCCCGAGCGAGCGCGGGTTGGCGCTTGCCCCTTTTGGGTACACTGGACGCCATGCCCAGCCGCAAGTCCGAGACCGACCCCGAGCTGCGTTCGCCCATTCCGTTCGATCCACCGTCGAACGGCGAGTTCTGTCCGCGGCCGCCGAGTGAGCGTGCCCGGCTGGCAGAGGGGCTCTGGCGCCGCTGCGTGGAGGACAAGCACCGCCGGCTGGGGCTCACGCGGCGCCAGTTCGTGGAGAGTGCCTGCGGTCTCGCCAGCGCGCTCTGGGCCATCAACCAGGCAGCGTGCGGCGACGGAGATCCGGCCAGGACGGCGGGCTACAGCGTCGACGACGGCATGCTCGAGGATCAGGACCGAGCGCGCGTCGCGCTCTCGGGCGACGAGTTCATCTTCGACGTGCAGACGCATGTATCGGACCCCCTGACACCTTTCGACGCCGGCGACCCACCGGACCGAGCGCTCGATTTCATCAAGCAAATCTTCGTGCAGAGCGAGACGAGCGTCGCTTGCGTCACCGGCACACCCGCGGTCCGCAATCTCGGCGCCGATGGCGTGCAAGGCAACCGGCTGCTCAGCGAGCTGATCGAGCGCCTGGCGGGGCCGCGGCTGATCCTGCACGCCAACGCCAATCCCGAGAACGGCCCCGCCGAGCTCGACTATCTGTCGGCGATCGCGGCTCAGTATCCGGTGGCGGCGTGGAAGATCTATCCACACGCCGGCAACCTCTGGTTCGACAGCGAGGAGCTGGGCGCCCCGTTCGTCGAGCGCGCGCGCTCGCTCGGCGTCCGACTGATCGCCGCGCACCGCGGCATCTCCAATAACGGCGGGTATCTGTCTCCGGGCTCGCCCGTCGATATCGTGCGCGTCGCCCGGGCCGCCCCCGACGTGCGCTTCCTCGTCTACCACTCGGGTTGGGAGAGCGAGACCGACGAGAACCATCCCTACGATCCCGAAGCACCCGATCCGAGAGGCGTCGATCGCTTCATCCGGGCCCTGAAGGAAAATGGCCTGGGCCCGGGCGGCAACATCTACGGCGAGCTCGGCTCGACCTGGTTCAATGTGATGGCGGATCCCGCCCAAGCCGCGCACGTGCTCGGCAAGCTGCTCGTGCATCTCGGTCCGGAGCGTGTGGTCTATGGCACCGACTGCGTCTTCAACGGCGTGCCGCAGAGTCAGATCAGCGCGCTGCGCGCGTTTCAGATCCCCGAGCAGATGCAGCAGGAGTTCGGTTACCCCGCGCTGACGCCGGAGATCAAGGCGCGCATCTTCGGCCTCAATGGCGCGGAGGTGTACGGCGTCGATCCGAGCGCCGTGCGCTACGCCATCGCCAATGACGACGTGGCGCGGCTGCGTGCCGCTCTGCGCGAGGACCCGGGCTCGGTGCCGCTCCCCGATCCGCGCCGCTACGAAGGCCCGCGCACGCCGGCGCAGTACTTCGCGCTGCGGCGTCGCGAGCGACAGGAGCAAGCGCGCGAGCGCAGCTGAGAATTCAGAGCGGCAAGCCGGCGTCGACCAGGTGCCGGCGCATCTGATCCGGCGTGTCGCCCGCGTGGTCGACGAGAAACGCGGTCCAGCCCTGGGCACGGGCCGCTTCCACGTTCTCCGCGAGATCGTCGAAGAACACGATCTGCTCGGGCGAGAGCGCGGACGCACCTTCGAGCTCGGCAAAGGCCGCATGAGCGCGCGTGTAGATGTCCGGGTCGGGCTTTGCGCAGCCGAGCAGATGCGAGGCCAGGCGATGCTGCAGCTCCAGCACGGAAGGATACTCGCGGCTGCCGTCCTCGTTGTTCAGGCGGCGCCAGTGCGCCTCATTGGTATTGCTGAGGCAGGCCGTGACGACTCCCGGCAGCTGATTCAGCTCGCGCACCAGCTCCAGCGCGCCCGGGTACTCCTTCAGCGTCCAGGCTTCGTGGATCAGCTGCACCTCCGCGACGGAATAGACGCCATCGAGCGCCCGAGAGAGCTCCTCGTAGTAGGCGGCCGCGGCGATGCCACCGAGCTGGTAGCGGTCCACCACTGCCTTGCGGCGGAGCCGCCAAGCTTCGGTGGCCAGCAGCTCCGGAGAGCGGTAGGGGAGCCGGGCGTGAGTGCAGGCCTGGTCCCAGCTGCGGCAGATGCGCACGAGCACCCCTCCGAGATCGAAACATACAATCTTCCGGGGATGCTCCGAACTTCGCTGCTGCGGACGTGGCGGCATGGTCGAACGGCAGTCTAGTCGCCATGCCAGCGCCCGCCAGTAGCCGAATCGCCGAGACGGTTCTACACTCGGCGCATGGCCATACGCAAAATCGCCCAGCTCGGCGAGCCGGTGTTACGGCAAGAGGCACGGCCGCTGCGCCGTGAGGAGCTCGCTGCATCCGCGACACAGCGCCTGATCGACGACATGATCGACACCATGCGTGACGCGGACGGTGCGGGCCTCGCGGCTCCGCAGGTGTACGAGTCGGTGCAGCTGGTGGTGATCGAGCTCACGAGCCCGCGCCGCTATCCGGAGGCGGAGCGCATCCCCCTACTGGTGCTCGCCAACCCGGTGGTCACGCCGCTGGTTGGTCGCGACGGCGGGCTCGCGGATCAGGACGCGATCACCGTCTACGAGGGCTGCCTGTCGATAGCGGGGATGCGCGGGCGCGTGCGCCGGCCGCGCAAGGTGCGGGTCGAGGCGCTGGACCGCGAGGGCAATGCCCTGGACTTCGTCTGGGAGGGCTTTCGCGCGGCGGTCGCCCAGCACGAAATCGACCACTTGCGCGGCACGCTCTTCATCGATCGCGCGCTGCCCAAGAGCCTGATTTTCCTGCGCGAATACGATCGCTACGTGCCGCCGGAAATGCGCATCGTCGACGGCGCGGCCCAGCAAAAGAACTGAGCCGCTCATCTCGAACGTCGAAGCTCTCAGCCCGCCTTGGGCGTGGCCGTGGTGCTCGCGGGAGCGGAGGACGCGCCGGCCGCATCGAGCACCTGCTTGGCGTGCTCGGCAGGCGTGACCTCACGCCAGATCTGCTTGATGTTGCCGTCCG
>JAICTU010000790.1 GCA_025936205.1 Polyangiaceae bacterium
AGCCGGACGCCGAGCCTCGTTCCCCGCTGGTCTCGCTCGTCATGGCGCTCCTTGTCCTGCGTGCGCTCGGCGCGTGCAAGCTGCGTCGAGCGCTTTCGCGCGCGTTTCCTGCGCAATTCCGCATCGGACTCGGGCACGGGCTTTGCAAGCCACCGAAGCCACCGAGCAGATCTGACAACGCTCGGCGAGAAGACCGAGCGCTGCTGGGCAGCTGCGCCTGCCTCACTTTCGAGCTGCGCCAGCCGTTACTTTCGAGCAGACTCGGCCGCAATGATTTCCTGCGGACTCACAGCCCTTTTCTTCGGAACAACCGGTGCCTCCCCTTACCTGCCGACGTGCCCCTCACGGGCTTCGGCGCCGGCTCGCGCTGCCGCTCGGGCGCTGCTCGTCGCCGCTGGCTTGGCTCTCGTCGGCTGCCAATCGGGAGAAGTCAAATCCAAATCGTCCAGCTCGAGCCCCGCGCCGGCCCCCGCCAAACCAGGTGCGGCGGCGACCGGGGGCACGCCGGGCCAAGCCACCAAGCCCTCGCCTGCAGTAGCCGGTGCGTTGCCAGCGCCCGCCGATGTCGCGGCTCCCCCCGCCAACGCGGAGAAGACAGCATCGGGTCTAGCAAGTGTCGTATTGCAGCCCGGAACGGGCAGCGAGCATCCCGCCCCGCAGGACAAGGTGAAGGTGCACTACACGGGCTGGACGAAGGACGGCAAGATGTTCGACTCGTCCGTGGCCCGCAACCAGCCTGCGGAATTTGGGCTGCAACGGGTCATCAAGGGCTGGACCGAAGGCTTGCAGTTGATGGTCAAGGGCGAGAAGCGCCGGTTTTGGATCCCGGGGGATCTCGCTTATGGTGATACGCCGCGGCGCCCGGGTGCCCCGAGCGGTCAGCTCACCTTCGATGTGGAGCTGCTAGACATCACGAAAGCGCCAGCGCCCCCCGAGGTGCCGAAGGACGTGGCCGCACCGCCCGCAGAGGCCAAGAAGACCGCGAGCGGCTTGCGCTATCGCGTGCTGAGCAAAGGCACGGGGACCCAACACCCAACGGCTCAGAGCCAAGTGAAAGTCCACTACTCGGGGTGGACTCCGGACGGCAAAATGTTTGACTCGTCCGTGACACGCGGACAACCGGCCACGTTTGGTCTCAATCAGGTCATCAAAGGTTGGACCGAGGGCGTGCAGTTGATGGTGGTCGGAGAGAAAGCCCGGTTCTGGATTCCGGGCGAACTCGCCTATGGCAATAGCCCCCGTCCAGGGGCGCCCGCGGGGCCGCTGGTGTTTGACATCGAGCTACTCGAGATCCACTGAGCGAGTGGATCGCCCGAGGCTGCCTCGACGAAAGACTCGCAGCTGCGCTGCGGCGTCTGGGCAGCCGTCTCGTGCTAGTAGCTGTATAGTGAGCTAATGCCCCTCCTCGTGCGCCTGTTCCAAAAACATCGTACTTGGCTTTGTGCGCTGGCCGTCGCGAGCTGCGGCTCACCCGCGCCACCGCCGCGCGCACCGACCGAGCAGGGCGCGAGCAACACGCACCCGGCCGAGCCTGAACCTCAGACGAGCACCACCCCGCCAGCAGCGCCCGAAGCACACACGAGCAGCGCGCAGCCGCCGAACACGCAGCCCACCAACTCGCCAGCCACTGCGAGTGCAGCTGGGTCAGCTGCCAGCGCAGCGCCGCCCGCCGCGAGCGCGGGCACGGCGGACGGCGATGACAACTTGGATGCGGACATCGCCGAGCTGTCTCGTGAGACGAAGGGCGGAGCCGTCAACAAGGCTTCGGACACGAAAGGCCGAGACCTGGTGTATCGGGTCACGCCGAAAGGCCTCGTGATCGAGGTCAATGGTATTCACTTCCATCCTGAGGCCAAGGCGGTGCGCGGCAAGGGAGGAAGCTACGAGATCCTGATCACATTGAACGCCGAGTCATTCGACGATCGACAGTACTGGCTTCGCAAGCCCAAGGCGGGCCCCATGGCCATTGCCGGAAGCGTCGCCGCCAGCGCCGCGAAGAACGAGCGCTTCAAGGACCAACGCCAGGATGAAGGGGAAGAGGAAGCGGTTATGCCCGGGACGCCGCGCACCTTCAAACAGCGCTGGCCGGGTCCTGCGCAGCCAAAGCTCTTGCCGGGCCAAACGGTCACGTTGGAAGTCGGTCTGTGGGGGGTGCGTGCCGAATCCGAACGCGAGCGGCCCGTGCGGCGGCTCTTCATGCTGAAGATGTTGGCGAGCGCACGTGCACAACCCGTCATCTCGCCACCAGAGCTCGACTGGGGCGGATGATGACAATGTTCATCCGCTCCCCGGCATTTTCCACGATTGCGCGAGTCCTCCGTCGCGAACGGACCCGAGTAGCCGGCCGAGCGTGTCAGACGTCGACAAGTGCGATCCTTCATTTCGTCAGGCAGGAGTTTCTTCACGGCCCGAGTGGTCATGTGCTTGCGGCGCA
>JAICTU010000082.1 GCA_025936205.1 Polyangiaceae bacterium
CGAGGGCCGAGAACTCCAGGGATTGGCCCGGGTTCAACAATCCGCCGCTGGAGTGCACCAGGAATACGGCGCCGAACAGGATCGGCATCTGGGTCGCCGCCGCGAGCCGGGTGAGCAGCCCCGCCGCCAGCATCAACCCGCCACAGAGGTGGGCGACCGCCACGAAGTGCACGAGCGCATACGGCAGGAACCACGTGTGCACGTCTTGCATGTAGCCGAGCAGCAACTCCGGCTCCGAAACGAACAGTACGCCTCGCACGAAAAGACCGATGCCGAGATAGGCGCGCATCAGATCGTAACCGAGCGCGGGACCCGGTCGCAGCACGACAGGTAAACGCTGCGCCCAGCTTCGGCTCGAGCTCGCTCCGTGAGGATTCTGAGTGGTGTGGACAGAAGACTGGGAGGACGACATCGGGGCTCCTTCGGCTCGGGTACTGGCTCGATCTCGGAAATCGACCTCGGGAGATCACGCCCTCTGATGAGGAGCAGTGACTTGGATCAACGATCCAATCTCGGGAGGTTTTGCCTCGAGGAGATGTGACCTCCGGGAGGCATTTGCCCTCGAGGATGAACGACTCAGCTCGAGGACTCGGGGTGCGGGGTTTCCCCGCTAGACCCCGCGGGGAGAAGACGGACAGTGAAGCTCGTCGAGAAGCTCGCTAAGGGATATTCAAGATAGCAGACAACGCGAGTGTGTGTGAGCTCAATGCTCGCGCTGATTGCCGAAAGATTGCCGAAAAAACTCGCGTCAACGCGTGCCGCTCTGTGACTGGTGCATGCGTGCGCTGTGCAGCATGCGATCAGATCCATGATGGAAGTGCAGCTCGCAGCGTGAATCCGTGCGCTCGAGATTTGATTGCTGTTGAGCTTCGATGTGTCGACGTGCGCCGAGTCGTCGTTGCATGTGGTTTATCAAACGCACCCCGATCAGAGATTTATACGAACACGCGATGTGGGAACGTTGCCAGCCGACTGCTCGCGAGCAGGGCTGTAACTTTCGCCGCGCGCGGGGCTTCACCGCAGACAGCGGCTTTTTGCAGCGGTTTTGCTGCTGCGCGCGTTGGGCGGAGCCGGCGAGAGGTGCTGGGCGCGCCAGCGGGGCTGGGTGTACTTTTTGGTATGTCGATGTAGGAGTTCGGTGTGCTACGAGGCGTCGCCCGCTGGCGCTCCCGGCATCGCTCACGGTGCTCTCGGCGCGAGCTCCGGATGCAACAGTGATGCAACACAGGCACGTGGTGCGTGCCGGCAATGCGCCGCGAAGCTCGCTCTCCGCGAGCAGTGATCGGGACCTCGCTCGGGTTCGTGTCGACATCACGAGAGCGCGCGTAGAGATCTGACCAGCTCGCGTTCGCGAGCCCGTGCCCGTAAAAACGACGCGCAGCGCGCCGAATCGCCTGACCCGAACCGGCGGCGAGTGCGCATGACAGCCGTGCAACGTCGCGTTGCACTGCGTCGTTGCGCGTGTACCGTTCGAGTCGTGCAGTCTTGAAACGACAGCAGCGAGAACGCTGCAACGCGCTCTCGACGGTGCAGCGAAGAGTTCACGCGCACGCGCCTCGAACGCACGCGAAGCGGAAGAGAAAGTCCTTGCACGTCTCAGGAACGCCCGCCTAGACTCCCGCGCCATGCCGAACGACAAGGGCCAACCGGTCGACGACGAAGGGCGTCGCCTGTTTCTGAAGTTGGGGGTTCACGGTCTTGGTGCAGGCGTCGCTGCAGTCACTGCAGGCCCCGCCATCGCGTACCTCGCGTACCCGCTGAGCCATGACACCACGACGGGCGCCCAGGGGTTCATCCCCGCGGGTCGCGCCGACCAATTCAAGGAAGGGCAGCCGGTGAAGGTGACCTTGCTGTCCGACAAGGTCGATGCCTGGAACCGCATCGAGCAGGTCAAGATTGGCTCGGCCTGGGTCGTGCGAACGGGCGACAAGCTCATGGCGTTCAGCTCGGTCTGCCCGCACCTCGGGTGCGCCGTCGACTACGAGTCCGCCGAGCACAAGTTCAAGTGCCCGTGCCATCGCTCGGCGTTTGGTCTGGACGGGAAAATTGAAGACGGCCCGGCTCCGCGCCCCATGGACGAGCTGGAGGTAAAGGACGAGGGTGGCGTGCTGGCGATCCGCTACCTACGCTTCAAGCAAGGCGTGCACGAAAAGCACGTTGTCTGAGCAGGCATTATCTCTGAGCAGCCATTTCTCTGAGCAGGCACTTGTCTGAGCAGGCACTTGTCTGAGCAGCCACTTGTTTGAAAAGGCATTGTCCGAAGCAGGCGTCTCCGAGACGAGGAGATGTCCGCACGAGGCCGTTGCGGTTTCGACTGAGCAAAGTTTGCAGTTTGAATGTCTCTGAGGGCGGCGCCGAGAAGGGCGTCGTAGGAGTCCGGGAGCAGCACCATGCTGGCTAAGGTTATCGACTGGCTCGACCAGCGCGCGAGCATCAAGCATCTCTGGCACGAAGCTGCCGACGAGAAAATCCCAGGTGGGGCGCGGCCACGCTACGTGTTCGGCAGCGTGCTCATGTATTTGTTCGTGCAGCAGGTGGTGCTCGGCATCCTGCTGGCACTCTATTACAGCCCTTCGGCTACCCAGGCTTGGGCTAGCACGGCCTACATCACCGATCAGGTGACGGCGGGCTGGTTCTTGCGCGGCCTGCACCACCACGGTTCGTCCGCGATGGTGATCGTCACCGTGCTGCACTTCTTGCAGGTGACGCTGGCCGGTGCCTACCGCGCTCCGCGCGAGCTGAACTGGATCACCGGGCTCGTCATGGCGGCCCTGGTGTTGGGCTTTGCGCTCACGGGCTACCTGCTCCCCTGGGATCAGAAGGGCTACTGGGCGACCCAGGTGGCCACCAGCATCATGGGCAGCATGCCCGCTGGTGACGTTCAGCAGCGCCTGCTGCAGGGTGGCAGCCTCTACGGCAACTTGACCATCACGCGCTTCTTCACGCTGCACGTGTTCGTGCTTCCGGTTGGCCTCGCGGCGCTGCTCGGCGCGCACCTCGCGCTGTTTCGCAAGCACGGCGTCACCCCCCCGGTGATGCCGAAGGCAGAGCTGGACCGCCGTGAGGACCTGTTCTTCCCGAAGCAGCTGTTCATCGACCTGGTGGCGATGGCGGCCACGGCGGCCGTGCTGGTGATCGTCAACTTCAACAGCCACGGCGCGGAGCTCTTCGCCCCCGCCCAGCCCGCGAGCAACTTCGTTGCGCGCCCGGAGTGGTACTTCCTGTTCCTGTTCCAGCTGCTCAAGTACTTCCACGGCTCACTGCAGATCATCGCCACGGCCATCATCCCCGGCTGCGTCGCGATCTTCCTGGTGCTCCTGCCCTGGGTCGACAAGGCGGAGAGCCGCGCCTGGAAGGATCGCCTGCCGGTCCTGGGCGCCGTCGCCCTGCTGATGGCGGGCGTGGTGACGCTCACCTCCCTCGCCTTGAACGAGGACAAGCACAACGAGAAGTACCAGGCGGGCCTGGTGCTGGCGGACAAGGAAGCGGAATACGCTCGTACGCTCGCCAAGAAGGGCGTGCTCCCACAGGGTGGTGACGCGGTCTTCGAGAACGATCCTCAGGTGGGCGTGAAGCGCCTGTTCAAGGAGAACTGCTCCAACTGCCACTCCGTGGACTCCGTGGGCGGCTCCGAGGCGCCGGACTTCACCGATTACAACAGCCGTCAGTGGCTGAGCGGGCTGATCCGCAACTCGCAAGACAAGCGTTTCTTCGGCGGCACCAAGCACAACGACGAGATGCCCGCGTACCCACCGGAGAAGCTGAACGACGCTCAGCTGAAGTCGCTGGTGGAGTTCGTGCTCAGCGTGTCGGCGACCCCGCCCAAGGACCTGGACGCGGCGCTGGCCAAGCAGGGTGAGGAGCTCTTCAGCGGTGACGCCAGCTGCAGCGATTGCCATGAGGCGGGAACGGGCTTGCCCGGGAGCGCCCCGACGCTGTCCAAGCGCGGCAGCGTAGACTGGATCGCCAGTGTGATCCGCGATTCGAGCCAGAAGCATCTGTTCAGCGACAACGCCAAGATGCCGAAGATGGGCTCGAAGCTCAGCGCGGATCAGGTGCAGCGCCTGGCGGAGTTCATCCACTTGCAGCAACCCCTGGTGGCGCCCGCCGAGGTGGCCGCCAAGGAGTGAGAGGCCTCGACCGAGGCGGCCTCGACCCAGGCGGCCTCAACGGGCAGCCTCAATCGGGGCAGCCGTGTCGGGGGAGTGGGTCTGCCGCTCCCCCGACTTGCATTTTGGGGGGCCGCTCTTTCCGAGCTCGCGCCCTGGGCGGAGGCTCTACTTGCCGGACGGAGGTTTGGAGCGCTCGCCGTGCCCGGGGCCGACGATGTGCGGCCAGGCCTGCTCGATGCTCCAGTCGTCGGCGACGTGCGGCGCGTGGTGGCAGCCGCGACAGACGCTGGGCTCGGGCCGCCGCTGGATCATCAGGGTCGAGCCGGCATTCTCGGCGTGGCGCGAACCGGGGCCGTGGCAGGCCTCGCATTGCACGTCCTGCAGTCGATCGACGTGGGTTACGGTGGACCCGCCGGGGCGATTGTAACCGGTGACGTGGCAGCCCACGCAATCCAGGTTGAACTCTTTGAACTGCGTTGCCAGCGTCTGATAGGCGCTCGCGTGCTGGGTCTTGTGCCAGAACGTGTTCGCCTCGTCGTGGCAGTGCGAGCAGGTCTCGGCGCCCACGTAATGCGCGCTGCCCGCGGGCGCCGGCGCCGGTGTGCGATCCTGAAAGGCCTCGCGATTGTGCGTGTTCACACGCTTGTAGTAGTCCAACATGCGCCCGGCCACCGCGGCCTCGCTGCCGGCGCCTTCGCGCACCTCGACCAGATGGTAGCGGAACACGCTGCCGCTCGTGGTGACGGGAACGGACACGGTGCGCAGCTCCTGGCTGAGCTGCTGCCGATCGTGTTCGGCACCCGAGATGCGTTCTGTCGGCGGAGGCTGCTCGGCGCGCCAGGCAGCGATGCGCCGGTCGAGCTCGGCGATGCGGCGCTCCAGGCTCTCGCGCCGCTCCTCGTGCTGGATGCCCATGCCATCTTGAAAGCTGAAGTCGTCGCCCTTCACGAAGAAGTCGACGTAGGCCAGCGTCTGCAAGTGGTTGGACGTCTGGACCACGAGCGTGTCGCCCACCAGCTCCGGCGGCGCCGGCGAGTCATTGGCATCGCCGGCCTCCTGCGCCTTGCCGAGCAGCAGCACATTGAATCCGGGCACCTTCTCGGCGAGGCGCAGGCCGTCTCCGCGCGACGCCGCGACCAGCGCCACGCGGATCTGCGCGCCGGCAGCCTGTAGCGAACGAGCCGCCTCGGCCAGCGCTGCGCTCGCGTCCGGCGCCGCGGCGTTTGCCTCCGGGCTGGCGCCGATGCCGGCCACGCCGACACGGTAACCGCCGACCTCAAACGACGCCGTGCTGGCGAACGGCACGCCAGGCGTGTGCAGATTGCCAGCCAGGAGCTTGGCGTGGCTGCGCCCGGCGAGCTCGCTCAAGCCGCTGGCGCCCGCGGCGAAGTCGTTCACGCCGGGGGCCCAGGCGCCGAGTTGCAGATCGGCGAGCGAGTCCGCGATCGCGCCGGCCTTCCAGCGATCCTGGTCCCCGCGCTCCGGGTCGAGCTGCGGGTCCTGAAACAGCGCGGGGCCGGCCGCGAGCAGCAACCGCTGTGGCGCCTCGGGTCTGCCCGCTGCGATCAGCGCGCCCGCGTGATCCATGCCTCCCAGCATGTCTTTGCGGCACCCGCAGGGCTCGAGGGCGCCCGCCAGATTGGAGAGTAGATACAGCCTCACGCTCGGCACGCTCGGTGGCTGCGGAGGTGCCTCGGCCTTGCGACAGCCCAGCGCGGCGAGCCCGAGCGACAGCAGCGCGGCGCCAGCGTGACGCCACCGCCGCCTCGGGCGGCTCTGCCCGCAGAACTCGGGCTTCGGGGTGTCCCCCAACAAACAGAGCGGACTGGACGGCGAATGCTCACCCATCACGGGGCCTTCGGCGCGAAGGGCAAGACCGTCTTCAGATCGTCGTCATCGAACCGGAGTTGCATGCCGAGAAAGTACTCGCGGCGATCCACGCTCATGATGTCGTCTACACCACCGATCAGCGACAAGCGGTTCAGGAATGCGTAGCCCAGCGAGAGCCGCCAGCGCGGGCGCACCACTTCGCCAAACCCGAACAGATCCTGACGCACCTCGAAGGCATCGTCCAGGAGCAGCACGTCCAGACCGACGCCGCCGGTCGACTCCTTCAGACCGAACCGACCGATGAATGGTCCGAAGCGCTGCGCGAACTGCAGGGAGAAGCGCAGGGCGTTGCTGGTGGTGCTGCGGATCTCTTGATACTGGTTCGGCTCGTTGGGGTTGGTGGTGTTGACGTTGACCTGCTGGATCTTGGTCAAGCCGCGCGGATCGTTCACGATCTCGATCGAGTAGAACTTGTCCTCGCGCGGCTGCAGCCGCAGCTCGACGAAGCTCTTCACCGTCTGGACGCGGAACTGATAGTCGCTGCGCAGGGACAGGATGGTGCGCATCTGGTTCAAGCCCTGCACGTAGTTATTGACCGTGTGGGCCGCGTCCGAGACGTCGTTGATCAGCTTCTCGTCCTTGGTCAGCCGCCCCAGTGTCCCTTCACCCCGCTCCAGCCGCCCGGTGGTGGAGGCGAGGTTGGCCATGGTCTTTTCCAGGTTCTCCGACGTGCGGTCCAGGCGATCGACGAGCCCCTTGACCTGATCCGACGTGCCTTGCCCGCCTTCTTCCTTGCCGGCCATCAGTCGCCGGAACTCCGCGCTCACCACGCGCAGGTTGCTCAGGATCTCGATCGCGTCTTCTTGCCCGCGCGTCGTCACGGCTTCGACGCCGCTCAGGATGTTGCGGATGCTCTCGCGGTTCTCGGCCACGGTCTGGTTCAGCGCGTCGGTCACCTCCGCAAGGTTCTGCAGCGTGTCGCGCATGTTCTGCTGGGCCTCCTCAGAGCCGACGGAGGTCTCCAGCGCGGAGGTGATGCGCTCCACGGTCTGCGCGATGCGCGACATGTTCTGCAGCAACTCATCGGGAGTCGCACTGCGCCCGGCCGAGTGAATCTCGTCGCCATCTTTGAGCTGGCGCCGACCGGGCGTGCCCGGAGCAATCCCGATGTAGGACTCCCCGAGCAAGTTGCGCATGTTCTTGCTGGCCTCTGCGTCCTCGTACAGCGGCACGTCGGGGTGCATGCGGATATCGATCCGCGCCTGGCCACCTTCGAGCCGAATGTCTTCCACCGTGCCCACGGGAATGCCCGCGATTCGCACCAGGGAGCGCTTCACGATGCCGCCCACGTCTTCCATGCGCACGAACACCAGGTATCCGTCCGTGCTCGACCTGCCTCGATCGACGAAACGCAGCACCAGCAGTCCCACGAGGACCGTCACGACGGTGAGCGCACCCACTTTCAGGCTGGTCGAGAAGCGACTCACCGCGGGCAGACCCTACCAGGCGTTGACGCAGCTGACCAATTTGGCTTCGGAGCCTGCGAACGCGCTGCTCGATTTGGCGTTCGCGCCTCGTCTGAGGCACTCTGTCCCGGTGACGTTCCCGTCAGCTGCGCCGCGCAGCGGGTTTCGGCTGCTGCTGTGCGCCGCGGCGGTGTCGGGTTGTAGCGCGCGCGCGCGAGCCATCGAAACACCGCTGCCGGGCGCTGCCGTCGGGGAAGAGTCGGAGCCGGTGATCGCGGCAACCGCGGGGGCCCCGGCCTGGGCTTCCAGCAGCTCGTCACCGCGGCCGGCGCCCGCCGGAGTCGGCGGCTCGAGCTGCGGCAGCGCCGAAGAGAGCCTGCTCAGCGCCGCCCGTGAGGTGGCACGGCGAACGGCGGAACAGGAGCCCTGGGACGCGTCGGATCTCGTCGCGCAGGTGCGAGCCGCTGGCGGTCCCTTCGTCTGGCCCCGGGCGTGGACGCTGCAGGGGAGCAGCCTCGACCCGGCTGCCGTCGCAGCGGGGCTCGCGGCGTGGCTGGAGAGCGTTCCACGGCTCGGAGAGCGGCGCTGTGGGACCGCGCAGGCGAAGGTGGGCGAGGGACGTGAGGCACGTGAGGCGTTTGCAGCCGTGGTGGTGGACGTACTGGCGGACCTCGACCCATTGCCCACCCGGGCCCGGCTGGGGCAATGGCTCCGCCTGCGCGCACGGGCGCTCGCCAGCATCCAGTCTGCAGAAACCGTCTTGCTCGGACCGCACGGAACCCCGCGCAGCATCCCGACCCAGCTGCGCCCTGGGGAAGTTCGCGCCGTGTTCAGTCTCGACCAGCCCGGCATGTGGCGCATTCAGCTGCTCTTCAGTACCGAGCGCGGCCCGCGACCCGTAGCGGAGGCCTGGACCTTCGTCGACGCGCAGCCCAATCTGGCGGCTGCGCAGCAGCCAGCGCCTGGGGAAGAACTGGATGGCACTGCCATGTCGGTCAGCGATCCGCGAGCACGGCTGCTGGAGATGCTCAACGCGGCGCGCCGCAGCGAGCAGCGGCTCCCGGTGCACCGTGACCCCCGCCTCGACGCGCTGGCCCAGGCGCACGCCGAGGCCATGCGCGAGGCTCGGCAGACCGCACACGACGTCGGGCAAGGGCTGCCGCCCGAGCGATTGCGTCGGGCCGGCGTCCATGCGGCGCTGGTGGGCGAAAATGTCGCCCACGCCTCTTCTCTCGGTCGTGCCCACCGCGCACTCTGGGAAAGCCCCGCCCACCGCGCCACGCTGCTCGACGCCGGTTTCTCAGCCGTGGGCGTCGGCGTCGCCCTGGCAGATGAATCGCTGGACAGTCCCGTGGGAGCTGATGTGGAGGGGGAGGCTACAAACCCGAAAGGGCGCGCCGTTAGAAGAGGGGCTGCGCCGGAAACATCGGTATGGGTGTGTGAGCTTTTCGCTAACTGACTTTCCCCCGGCGGGCGGGGTGTCCCCGCGCAACCAGTGGTGCGAGTGGTGCGGGGTTTCCGCGCGCAACGAGCCCTGATGAGTGACAGGCGCCAAGGACGCTGACTATTGGAACGAACTAAGGTACCCTGCCGTCGCTTTATCTTGAAGTCGACTTCACCTTCACCAGTCGGTTCGAGCGTGGTCTCTCGAGTGCGCCCCTGCGCGAGCGGCTCGCGGTTGGCGGCCGTCGCGCGCCGTTCGACGGCGCTGCTGGCGGGTTTGCTCGGAGTGTTGCTCGCGGCTCGCCCCGCCGGAGCGCAGCGCTCGTTTTATCTCGATCGCGTGCAGATCGGCGCAAATCCCGATGATGGGCTCGTCACGCGGCGGCCTTACCTGTCGCCCGAGACGCGTGTCTACGGCAACCTGGCGCTCGGCTACGTGGTGGACGCGCTGCGGGCCAGCACGGTCGCGACCACCCAGCGCGTCGAGGACAAGATCGAGAACCTCATCCAGCAGCAGATGATGGGGTATTTCAGCGCCGGCATCGAGATCGGCGGGAGAGCGTCGTTCGGCCTGACCGTGCCGGTCGCGTTTGCACAGAGCGGCGGCCAGGTGCCGATCCCGGGCTCGCGCCCGCCGCCGCCCAGCATCTTTCCGATCGACACCGGCTCGGCCCTGTACGACGTGTCGCTGGAAGCGCGCGTGCTCGCTTACAACGACGAGCAGAGCAAGTTTCGGCTCGGGTTTGGCGGCGCAGTATTCGTGCCCTCCGGCAACTTCAGCCGTGGCGGCGGTGACAATCGCGTCACCTTTTATCTCTATGGCGCCGCGGAGAAGGCGTTTGGTCCGTTCCTGCTCGCGGGCAGCTTGGGCCCGCACTTCCGGCCGTTGCGCGGTATCGACGGTACCGACAGCGATCTAGATGTCGGCAGCGAGCTGCGCGGCAACGCGGCTCTGTTCTTCGATTTGTTTCCGCGCCTGCGCATCGGCGGCGAGCTGAACGGCATGGTCGGCATCGCCCAGAACGAGAACGGGGAGTCCACCTTCTTCAAGGGCAACGCCACGCCCTGGGAGTGGCTGGGCTCGGGGCGGCTTCTGCTCGGTGAGAGCAAGAAGACCTACTTACGTGCTTCGGTAGGTACTCGCTTCACGGACGGCTACGGCGCGCCGGATCTGCGCGTGATGGTCTCGATCGGGCGCTGGGTGCTGCTCGACGACCTGATGCCCAAGGACACCACCCGGGTGCGCTTTGCGGGCGAGGTCGATCGCGGCGCACCGCCGCCGGACAAGGACTCGGACAACGACGGGTTCCCCGATTCGATCGATGCTTGCCCGCAGCAAGCAGAGGACGGGCAGGACCCATATCCCGGCGACGGCTGCCCGATCAGCTCGGATCGCGACGGCGACGGCATCCCCGACATCAAAGACAAGTGCCCTGACGAAGCGGAAGACCTCGATCACCTGCAGGACGAGGACGGCTGCCCCGAGACGGATGCGGACGGTGACGGCGTGCCCGATGTGCGCGACGCTTGTCCCAAGACACCCGGTATCGAGCAGGGGGATCCGAAGCGCGACGGGTGCTCGCCGCCGCCGAAGAAGCTGCAGATCGACGCGGACAAGGGTGAGCTGAAGCTGCTCGAGCCCGTGCAGTTCGAGACGGGCACGGCCGAGATCAAGAGCCAGAGCTTCTCGCTGCTCGACGAGGTGGTCAACGTCCTGAACGACATGCCCGACAACCGCATGGCAGTGCAGGGCCACACCGACAACCGAGGGAGCGCAGCTTACAATCGTGAGCTCAGCCAGCGCCGCGCTCAGGCGGTCGTGAAGTATCTGACAGACAAGGGCATCGCCCCCGAGCGTCTGGACGCGAAAGGCTTCGGGCCGGACCGCCCCGTCGCCACCAACGACACCGCGGAGGGCCGCGCACAAAACCGCCGGGTGGAGTTCAAGGTCCTGGAGCCGAAAGCCCCCTGAGCGACGGGGAGGGGGACCGGAGGCCGGGTACTTCGAGAAGAGCCGGGTCTGGCTCTAATTCAGGCTGCCGGGGTTGCACTCCCCCGGAGCTCCATGATACTGGCACGCCGCCATGCGCGATAGAATCCGCCTCGTCTCTTCGGCCAACACCGGGTTTACGTACTACACGGACAAGAACAAGCGAACCCAGCAGGGCAAGCTCGAGCTCAAGAAGTACGATCCCGTCGTGCGCCAGCACGTTGTGTTCAAGGAGGCGAAGATGCCTCCGCACAGCAAGTAAGCGGCGGTTTTTACCGGCAGTTTTTGCGAGCGGCCCTCGGTTTCCAGGCAGCCCCCCGTTCGGCAGCCCTCGGTTTGTCTTTTTTCTTCGAGTGAGTGAATCATGAAACGCACCTATCAGCCCCACAACCTGAGCCGCAAACGTACGCACGGCTTTCGCAAGCGTTTGAAGACGGCGGGCGGGCGAGCTGTTCTGGCGAACCGTCGTCGGCGTGGTCGCTGGCGTCTCGCAGTGACTGGCAACGACAAGAAGTAAGACCGTGAACGAGATCCGGCCTTCAGGTCGGTTTTCGGCTCGCGATCGGATTCGAAAGCGGTCCGAATTTCGGACCATCCAGGACGCCGGGCACCGAGTCGTGTCCCCGGCGTTCGTGTTTTTGCTCGGGCGCTCACCCGCAAGCGAGCAAGGCTCGGCAGGCGGTGCGTTCGCACAGCGGCTCGGCATCACTGCTTCACGCCGCGTCGGTAACGCCGCCCAACGCAATCGAGCCAAGCGCTTGCTGCGGGAAGCATTTCGTTGCGTGCGGGGTGGGCTGCCCAGCGGTCTCGATCTGGTGGTGATCGTGCGCCATGGCCTGGGTGACCGCACGCTCGCCGATGTCGTTGCCGAGTGGCAGAGCTGCCGGCAGCGCATTGAGCGTCGTTTCGCCGCGTTGCCCGCGGTGCCGCCATCGGCCGTGCCGTCATCGGCTGCGCCATTGCCCGCGTGTTCGAGCAGGGATTCGTCTTCCGGTGCAGCACTGGAGCCAGCGACCCTGGCGGTGAAGAATTCGTGCTAGAGCGCCTCAGCGTGGAGCCCAAGGGCAAGTTGCAGCTCGGCATGGACCGGGTAACGCCAGCGCGACCAGCTTGGTCGCAGTGGCTCGGCGGTGCTCTCGTCGCCTTGATTCGCGTCTATCAATTGTTTGTTTCGCCTCTCCTGGGCGCGTGCTGCCGATTCGAGCCGTCCTGCTCGCGGTACACGATCGTCTGTATCGAGCGCGGCGGTCCTTTGCGTGGCGTGTGGTGGGGCGCGCGGCGGCTCTGCCGATGCCATCCTTTTTGTGCCGGTGGGTATGACCCACCGCCGGAGTTTTCAGCCTGATGCAAGGCGGCGGTTTTCTACGGGTTCTTCTGATCGCGGTAGCGGGGTTCTTCCTCTATCGCTACCTCACCGGGGGCTCGCACAGCGGGGCGCAAGCGCAGCCGATCGGCACTGAGTCGCATGTCACGCCCGAGGTGCGCGCTCCCTATCAGTACTGCGAGATCGAGACCGAGTACTTTCACGCGCGGCTCAATACGCGCGGCGCGGCTCTCCGCAGCTTCGAGCTAGAGAAGCCGAAGTACCAGAAGCACGGCGTACCGATCGATCTGTCGACGACGCCGCATCCCGGCGTGAATGCGGGGGACCCGCGCGTGGAAGATCCGAGCGCGCCCGGGCTGCACGAGTTCCGCCAGCAGCTGTTCTCCCAGTGGCGCACGCCCACTGTGGCCGCGCCTCCGGACGTTGCCTGGAACATGGATTTCGACAGCGTCGATTACCATCTGGACAGCGCCGATGGGACCAGCTGCACCTTCTCGTATCGAGACGCCAAGGTGCAGATCGTCAAGACCGTGCGGGCCACCCAGCGCCCGTACGAGCTCGAGGTGAGCAACGAGATCAAGAACCTCGACAGCGCTCCGCGCGCGCACGCGTTTTCGATCGACACCGCGACCTGGTTGCGCACCGCGGAGGTGAGCGGTGGGATGTTCACGCGCGCGAGCCCGTTCGTCACGCACGCCGAGTGCGTGCCGGAGCAGGGCAAGATCTTGAGGCTCTCGACCAGCGACTTCGAGCCCGGCAAGTTCGCCGATACCGATACCTACGAGGTGCTCCGTCCCTCGGGTTGGTATCAGGCTCGCTTGCCCACCAAGATCGCGGCGCTGTCGAATGCCTACTTTACGCAGGGCATCGCGGCGCAGTCGGGCAAGGGCGCTCCGTCTTGTCAGTTGCAGATTGAGCACCGCTTCAGGAACGGGCAAGCCAACGATCCCGAGTCCGGTTCGTTCTATCGAGCGCGTCTCGCCTATCCCCTCGCGACTCTCGCGCCGGGCGATAGCGCACGCTACGTCTCGCTTGCTTATGTCGGGCCGAAGGAGCGCAGCATCCTCGCCGAGACGGGCGGGGATCCGCAGCAGCACTTCCTGGAGCTGATCGATCTCGGCTTCTTCTCCGTGATCGCCAAGGTGCTGGTGGCCTTCCTGGTGAAGGTCCACTCCGTGGTGCCGAACTGGGGGATCGCCATCATCGTGCTCACGATGACCGCACGCATCCTGCTGTTCCCACTCTCGCTGCCGAGCATCCAGAACATGATCCGCATGCGCGAGATCAAGCCCGAGATGGACGCCATGAACGAGAAGTTCAAGGATGATCCGCAGGGGCGCGGCCTCGCGCAGATGGAATTGTGGCGCAAGCACAAGGTCAACCCACTGAAGGGGTGCGCCCCGCAGCTGGCCTCCATGCCCGTCTGGTTCGCGCTGTACACGACGCTGCAGACAGCGGTGGAGCTCTACAATACGCCGTTCCTGTGGTTCCGCGATCTGTCCGCGCCCGACCCCTATTTCGTCCTGCCCGCCATCATCGGCGGAACCTATTTTCTGCAGCAGAAGCTCATGCCCATGCAGGGCGGCGACCCGGCGCAGCAGAAAATGATGATGTACTTCATGCCCGCCATGTTTACGGTGTTCATGCTGTTTTTGCCTTCCGGGCTCGGCGTGTACATGTTCACGAACAGCATGCTGGTGATCGCGCAACAGCAACTCGTGGAGCGCCAGGTGCGGCGCAGCACGGGCAAGGCCAGGTAGGGCGCAAGTCTAGTCCGGGAGCAAACCGGTCCTCGAAAAGGAAAGGTGTGACCATGAACGAGTCCAAGCGAGACGGGGTAGAGATCGAGGCCGAGCAGGAGCGCGATGAAGAGGACGCGCCGGTAACGGATGCGGACGACGCTGCCGCCGGGGGCGAGGCTCGCGGTCGCAGCCGCCGGCGGCGCCCCGGCCGGGGAGGGCCCCGCGCACAGGAGGCGGAAGTGGTGCCGGCCGACGAGCGAAGCCGAGAGGCCCTGGAGTTTGCGCGCGATATCATCGCCAAGATGGGCATGGACTGTGACGTTCGCCTGCAGCGGCGGGACGAGGAGGATGGCGACATCCACATCCAGGTCACGGGTCCCGACGCCGGGCGCATCATCGGCAAGAAGGGCCAAGTGCTGGCCGCCGTGCAGTTCATCGTCAATCGAGCCATGAACCGGCCCGGCCTGGAGCGCCGCTATGTGAGCGTCGACGCCGACGGCTATCGCAGCCGTCGCGAAGATTCGCTGGCGAACATGGCGCGTCGCCTGGGTCGGCAAGCGGTCAGCGATGGCCAGATCATCACCTTTGAGCCCATGAGCCCGCGAGATCGTCGGGTGGTGCACCTGGCGCTGGCCAAATTCGACGGCGTCGTCACCAAGAGCGAAGGCGAAGGCGACGATCGTCGAGTCCAGATCATCCCGGTCCGCCGCGGCTGAACCCACGCGATCCGCCCCGCGCCCCCTGCGCCCCTCATGGGCTGAGCGGTGGCGGGGCAGGGCGGGGCGGCTTCTCTTCCCCTACATCCGAGTCGCCGAGCGATCCGGCGTCTGCTGTGTGGACTCTTGCGAACGGCGGCTGTTCGCGGCAGGCTCCCGGCCGTCGTTGTAGGAAAGGGAAGATCTCATGTCGAAACGTCGGGCGATGCAGTCGGTAGCCATCACGCTCACGGGGCTCATGCTCATGGGCGCCACCGTCACGGCCTGTGGCGGCGGTGCGAAGGCCGTGCGCGGCTCGGATGTGAAGGGGCTGGACGACGCGGCCATGAGCACCGGGCTCGACAAGCGCGATCTGGAGCAGATGCTGCATGAGAACATGGAGTCGCTGCAGAACTCGGCGCTGGTCAAGCGCTGGGAGGGCGAGAACCGCCCGGCAGTGGCCGTGCTCTCGATGCGCAACGACACCAGCGAGCACATCGACAGCGTGCTGCAGGCGCTGATCACGGACGTCGAGACACAGCTGGTGAATGCCGGTCACGTGCGCGTGATCAGCCGCGATTCGCAGCCGGAGATGATCGCCGAGGTCAACAAGCAGCAGTCGGACGCCTTCGACGCGTCCACGGTCGCGCGTCTGGGCCAGCAGGTGGGGGCCCGCTACTTCGTGACGGGTCGCGTCTACAACGCGGACGAGCGGCAGAGTGGTGAGCGGCGCGTGCAGTACTTCCTGTTCATGCGCGTACTCGATGTGCAGACGGGTGACATCCTCTGGCAGAACAAGGCCGACGTCACCAAGGCGATCGTCAAGTAACTCGCTGGCGCCGGCGCCGCGCCTGCGATCGCCAAGGGTGATCGCGGGAGGGCGGCTCCGGCGTTTTGTATGTCAAGCACGAGGTCTGCGGAGATGGGTGCGCGCTCGATACTGATTCTGCGGGGACACCCCGCGCCCCGAGCACGGCGAACGAAGCGGGGGATGTCCTGGGCAGCGGTGTCGCTGCTGGTCGTGGGCTTGGCGAGCGGCTGCGCGAGTCACTCGGACCACACCAAGGCGGCGCGCTCCGCTCTGGACGCGGGCAACGCCCAGAAGGCGCTGCAGCTGTACAACAAGCGGCTGGAGGTCGATGACGCCAAGGACCTGCCGAAAAATGTGGGCGGCGACAACACGGTCCTGATCCTGGACCGCGCCATGATCTTGCAGCAGCTCCAGAACTACAAGCTGTCGAGCCGGGATCTGGAGGTGGCCGACAAGCAAATCGAGGTGCTCGATTTCAGCCGGAAAGCCATCGACGACATCGGCAAGTACCTGTTCTCGGACTCGACCGGTCCCTACAAGGCGCCCTTTTACGAGAAGCTGCTGATCAACACGCAGAACATGCTCAACTACCTGCAGCAGCAGGATCTCAACGGCGCGCGCATCGAGGCGCGGCGCCTGGCTGTGATGCAGAGCTTCATCTCCGATCACGCGGGCGAGGGCGCCTCGCTGATCGGACCGGGTAGTTATTTCGCGGGCTTCATCTTCGAGAAGAGCGGCGACGCACAGGAGGCGCTGCGCTACTACGACGAGGCGCTTCAATTCGCCGACTTCAAGAACCTGGCACCGGTGGTGCGGCGCCTCGCGGCCAAGGGCAGCTATCGCACCAAGCGCATTCAAGCGATCTTGGACGCGGGCTCCGCGGGCGGCACCGAGGAAGCGCCGACGGAGCTGCTGGTGGTGGTCAATCACGGCCGCGTGCCGGCCAAAATCCCCAAGCGCATCCCGATCGGTCTCGCGCTCACCTATGCCAGCACCTTCATCAGCCCCGCCAGCGCGGCGCAGGCGAATCAGCTGGCGGCGCAGGGCCTCGTGACCTGGATCAACTATCCCGCGCTCGAGAAGGAGGAAAAGGCCTTCATCCCCGAGCTGATCGTGGATGGCAAGGATCAGCCGATCGAGCTGGGCCTGGCGGTGGACAGCGAGGCCGTGAAGGCCTGGGATGAAGCGCGCGGAGCGCTGGTCGCATCCGCCATCACGCGCATGATCACGCGCGTCCTCGCTGGAGAAGTGGCGCGCAAGGCCAGCGGCGGCGGCACGCTCGGGGCCCTGCTCAGCCTCGGCACCCAGGCCGCGCTCGTCGCGAACGACGTACCCGACACGCGCAGCTGGGCGACCCTACCCGCGCGCATCGGCATCGGCCGCATCACGCTCCCCCCCGGCAAACACGATGTGGAAGTCGTGGTGGGCCCCGACCGGCGCAAGCAGACAGTGGAGATTGCGCCGGGGGGCTACGCGGTGGTCGGCGTGACGGACTTGCGCTGAGCGCAGCAGGTGGTTGAGCGCCGCCGGCAGCTCAGCGCAGCCGGCAGCTCAGCGCAGCGAATCGGGCATCATGACGGATTCCGGCAACGAATCCGTCAGAGCGTCGGACAGCGCCCGCAGAGCATCGGTCGTGGTGAAGACGCCCACCACTTTGCCTTGCTGCGTGACCAGCGCCGAGCCCCACTTGTGCTTGGACATCTCGCGTGCCGCGACGTCCAGCGCCTCGTCCGGGCCGACCGTATAGTACTCGGTGACCATCACCGATTCGACTTTGATCGGACGCACCACGGCGGGCTCCAGCGACTCCACGAGCTTGAGATCGCTCTTGAACAGCACGCCGAGCAGCTTTCCGTCGCGTAGCACCGGCAGGTGCCGGACATCGTGCTCACGCATGCGCTCATATGCGAGCAACACGCTCTCCTCGGGCGACGCGAAGTGCTGGGCCTGCGTCATGTACTTCTGGATGGGAATACGCCGCGCTGTGGTCATGCGCATAGCGTAATCTGCCCCAGGACGGGACGCTATCCCGTCTTCTCGGCGAGCCCCTTGCCGCGCGAGAGACGCTGCTCGATCTGCTCGGTGCAGCTGCGCACATCCAGGCGCAAGGTCCGCAAGTGGGCTTCCACGCGTTGTTGCATTTCCGGGGTCTCGCGCACGCCAAAGAGTGCGCAGACCCGTCCGGAGAACTCTTCCCGCGGACTTTCCGTGGCGAGATAGCGGCTGAGCTCCGAGACCGGCATCGTCTGATCGAGCAGCGCTTGCACGCAAGCCCCTTGAACGACCAGAATCGATTGCATCTGCGGCAGGCTCGTCCGCGTGAGTGCCTCGTACAGGACGTAGCACACGTACACGCACGCCTCACCCACCAGGCCGCGTCGCAATTCTTCATCCGCTCGGCCGTCGAGCAGCGACAGCGGATCGTTGATGGTGCCGTGCAGCGCTCCGAGGGTGGCGAACAGGACGTCCGCGGCGGCATCGCGAACCGGCTGAGCCAGGGCTCGGCCGACCGCTTCCGCGCCATCGCCCGGGGTCTGTTCGAGCGCCGTGGAGAAGCCGGACTTGCTGCGCACGATGCGCGTGTCGACCGCCGGCACGACGCCACTCACCATACGCGACGCTGCCGAGGCGCTGCTGGGGGGCGCGGGGGTCGCCGTCGCAGGCTTGCTCGCGACGGGAGCAGCGGTACGGGAGGAGCCGGCGCTGTAGCGAGTCGACGATACGCCCGTGGCGTTACCCGGCGGCCTCGCGTTGGGCAGGCCCGGAGTCGGAGCCGGACGAGCTGCCGGCACTGCGGGGGCAGTGACGCGGCTCGAGGGCGGGGGAGCAGCAGCCGGCGCTCGCGCCGTGGTCGCGGCCGTCGGGGGTGGCTTCAGCGTGGGCTGCGGAACGGCCACTTGACTGGCCATACTGGGCCGAGCCGGGGCGGCGCTCGAGCTCGGAGGAGTGACCGAGCGCGCGTCCGGCTTGATCGTGGTGGCTGTATGTGCGCCCGCAGGCGACACGGCCTTCTCGCGCGTTTGCGACACGGCGGGCATGGCGGGAACGGTGGGATTCCCTTCGGGCTTCACCGCCAGCATCGAGCGGCTGCTTACCGCGCCCTTCTGCCAGACATGAAGTCCGATCAGTCGCACGTTCTTTTTTGGCAGTGTGCTCACCTGATCGGTGATGCGCTGATACAGCTCCTGCTCCTCGAAGGGCAGTTCGCCGTTGCTCAGCTCACACTCCACAACGCTCGCGAACGCCCGCGCGTACTGCATCATGATCTCTTCCGCTTCGGCGTTGTTCACCGGTTTGGGAAAGTTCAATGCTAGCTTGGCGCGAATCTTGAACCCGTCCATGGTCCGGGCGCTCGCCACGCGTTGCAGGGTCTCAACGTCACGCTTTTCGAACAAACCCCAGGCTGCCACGCATCCCTGAAGAACGGACCCCGACCGTACTGGTTGAGAGGTATGTAAGTTAAAATCCCCGGCAGTTTGTTAGGTATTTCTCGGTGTTGTGCTTTCCGCTGGCGTCCCATCGAGTGTCGCTTCGGAGCAGTGCAAATGTCTCTGAAATCACTACGTCGAGGAGCTGCTGTCGAGGCCCGCGCCACCGATCGCCGCGCTCAGCGTGTCGCGCAATGACGCGTAGATGCGGCCGTCGCGAGGGCCGCTCTCGAACACGACATAGCCGAGCAGCTTTCGGCGCAACACCAGCGACTGCACCAGCCAGGTCACGCGCCGTGTGGGTTGGAGCAATGCTTCCGGCACCAACCGGCGCTCGGAAAACTCTCCGGGAGGATTGAGCTCAATCTGGCCATGCTGGATCAAGAGCGCTCCGCGCGCAGGTCCAGAGCCGTTCGACAGGGCCACGAAACAGCTGGGGACCTCGAGCTGGGTCAACGTTTCGCTCAAGGCGCGGCTCAGCTCGGTCCAGTCGATCGCATTCGAGATGCGCTGGGCCGCCATGCGCAGCGTCTGCGAGAGCGCCGCCTCGGCGAGCCAGCGCCGTGCCTGGCTCCGCTCCGCGAGCAGGCTGACCGACGAGCGCGCCATGTGCCACATCTCGTCGGCGCTGCGCCGCCACTTCGGATCCTGGCGCAGGCAGAGCGAGAAGTGCCGCCGCATGACTGTGATCACCTCCTGCCAGGCGCTGACGTCGGAGGTCGTCCCCTTGTCCATCTGGCCGATCACCTCCTCCAGGAAGGAGACGAAGCTTTGCCCCTGCAGCAGGCCGCGGCGCCGCCCCTGGATGTCGGTTGCGGCCTGGACCAGCAGCGTGTCGGCGAGCGAGGGCTCGCAGTCAAAGCCCGCCTCCTCGATCACGCGCCGGACGTCTGCAAGGATGCGCGGCAGCGCCAGACGATACGCTTCCTCGAAGCGCAGCGGCTCGAGCAGCTCGGGATCGGCGAGCATCGGCGCCGCGCCGGCGTTGCTGCCGGAGAGCGAACGCGCGCCGCAGGATTCTCTCGGAATGAAGCTGGCATCGAGAAAGACCCGGCCCGGTAGGTCTTTCTCCGAGAGGCGTGCCACCACCTCGCGCAGCGCGCGCCGCCCCTGCTCGTAGAGCGGCTGCCGCACGGTGGCGAGCGACGGAGCCGCGAAGCGCGCCATCTGGATATCGTCGAAGCCCACCACCGCGACCTTCTGGGGCACGGCGACCTTGCGCTCGGCGAGCGCTCGCATCGCGCCGATCGCCATCAGATCGCTGGCGCACATGAGCGCGTCAAAACCGAGCCGGCGGTCGTCGAGCAGCACCTTGACCGCATGAGCGCCGGAGGGCTCGAGAAAGTCGCCTTCGACCACCAGGTCCGCTTCGTTGGCCAGGCGCAGATCCGCGACCGCCTCACCGTAAACTTGAAAGCGCTCCTGCGCCTCGTCGTTGCCGCGGGGTCCCTTGACGAACGCGATGCGGCGGCGGCCGCAGGTCTGTGCCAGGTGCGTGAGCGCCTGCCGCACACCGGCGCGGTTGTCGACCGCCACCTCGACGGCGCCGGAGAGGTTGCCGCCGATGCTGCACACGGGCAGGTCCATGAAACGCTTGCAGAAGCCGCTCAGCGTCTCCATTCCGCAGTAGTTGGAGAGCGTGCCCGAGAGCACGATCAGCGCCTGGATGCCGTCGTTGGCGCAGAGCGAGTAAGCAGCATTGAGATGGGTCTGCGCGGGATCTGGAGCTTCCAGCTGGCCGCCGACGAAACATGTGACATCGAGCTCCAGCGACTTCGCCTCCGCATCGATACCCAGCACGATCTGCTGCTGGTAGTCCTGCTCCAGCGTGTCGACGAACACGCCGATGTTGGTGCGTTGCGTCGTCAAAGGTCTGTTGCCCTTTCCTGCGAGAAAGATGCTGGGTCGCCTGGCCGGCTAGAAATTCTCGACGCGGCGCTGGGCAACGAGAGGAACACGGCGGTGGTTCGACGGGGCACGGTGGCCGCGCCTGCGGAGGAAGAAGCGCGTGTGGTTTCGGAGCACTGCATCAGCTGGGACCTCTCGGCCAATTTTACAGCGCGTTTACAGCACCCCGTCGGTACGCCCCCGGAGGGAATGAAGGTTACAAAAACCCACAACTGAGCTCTCACATTTCCGGGCCATGTGCAGTAAACGGACAAGCGCAGGGAAGAACCATGAGATTCGCGTGTCAGAGCTGCGGCAAGGCCTACAACCTGCCGGAAGAGCGGATTGCCGAGAAGAGCAACGTCAAGCTCAAGTGCCGCGTATGTGGTGCGATCGTCGAGGTGAAGAAGCAAGGCGAGCTCGTGGCGCACTTGCTCGACGAGGCCGAGAACAGGCCCATGGCGCGCGTATCGGAAGCGCCGGCGCCGCTCACCAGCATCACGCCCGAGGACGAGGATGATCCGGAAGGAGCCACGGTCTCGATCAGCGAGGGCAGCATCAACGATCCCAGTCGAGCGTTGGAGCTCGAGATGCCCGTGCTGCCCGCGGCGCCGCCCACTGGGTTTTCCGCCGCGCTGAGCGGGGGAGCCCCGCCAGCGTTCGGCGCGGATGCCGGAGCACAGCGCCTCGACGCAGCGAATCTCGCACCGCCGCTGCCTCCCCCTCCGCTCTCGCCGAGCTCGTTGCCCCCGCCTCCTCCGCTGCGCCCCGCCGGCGCTGATGCTCTGCCGAACGGCGCATCGGGTGGCAGCGTGGTGACCAGCGTGGCGGCGGTGACCGCTGCGGCCAATTTCCCCGCCGCCAAGCTTCCGCCTCCCAATTTTCCGGGTGTGAATCACCCCAATGGCTCGAGCAATGGTTCGAGCGCATTTTTCCCCGAGGTGAGTGAAGACCTGACTCCGGAGCTGAAGGCTCCGGTCGCGCCCAGCAGCGCACCTTCGGCCAACGGGAATGCTTCTGGCGCCCATGCGCTGCCATCCGCAGTCCTGGCGCCAGCCATTTCTTCCGAGCTGGGTGAAGCGTCGGGCCTTCCCAGCGAAGAGGCCGGCAGGGATCCGATGTTCAAGCTGAAGATGCTGGCCGCATTTGCGACCGGTGTTTTGATCGACCGGATCGTCTCGGGGCTATTTCAGTAGAACGCCGTAACCTGAGGGAGTGGGTACCAAGCAGTATGCGGTGACCGGCCCCCTCGAAGCGGGCCAGAAATTACTGGCGGGCATCTCGGGGCGCGCCCTGACCCGGGCCGAGGCGGCGGCGGCCGCGCTGGAGCTCGCCGAGCATTTGTTCGCGCTCGCCGATGCCTCGCTCGATCGCGTGGAGCGCGCGCGCCGGCGGCGCCTGTCGCGGCTGCTCGACGATCCGCGCGGACAGCTGCTGAGCGTGCTGCTGACCGATCGCGTGGCTCGCGACAAGAGCCTGACGCACGCGGTGCCGCAGCTCGAGTATCTGGTCGCCCAGCTCGGCGTGCCGAGCTTCTTGAGCTCTTTCGAGCGGCTGCAGCTACGGCTCGGCGCGCAGGTGGGGTCGCTGGCACCGCGGCTCACCGGCAAGCTGATCGCGGAACACATCCGCAGCGAGGTGAAGGGCTTGGTGCTGCCGCTGCAAGGCGAAGCGCTAGCGAGCTTTCTCGAACAGCGGCGCAGCGAAGGCGTTCGCGTGAACGTGAATCAGCTGGGCGAGGAGGTGCTGGGCGAAGACCGCGCGCTCGCGCGGCTCGACGAGTACATCCAGCTGCTGTCGCGTCCCGACGTCGACACGATCTCGGTCAAGCTCTCCTCCATCTACAGCCAGGTCGACCTGTTCGCCTGGGAGTCGACGTACGAGCGCATCGCCGAGCGGCTGCGCCAGATCTACCGCGCGGCGCTCAGCTCCGTGACGCCGCCTCCGGATCTGGCGCCCGACTCCAGCTCGCGTCCGGCGGCCACGCGCTCCAAGCTCGTGTACCTGGACATGGAGGCGTACCGCGATCTGCGCTTCACCGTGTCGCTGTTTCAGCGCGTGCTCGACGAACCCGAGTTTCAACAGCTGAGCGCGGGTCTGGTGCTGCAGGCGTACATCCCGGAGTCCGCGGAGCTGCAGCGCGAGCTCACGGCCTGGGCCGTCGAGCGCCGGCGCCGGGGCGGGGCGCCGCTGCGGCTGCGCATCGTCAAGGGCGCGAACCTGGCGGCGGAGCGCGTGCTCTCGTCGCGCATGGGCTGGACGCTGCCGATCTATGCCGACAAGGCCCAGGTCGACGCCAACTACAAGCGCATGCTGTACGTCGGCACGGAGCCCGCGCACGCGGACGCGCTGCAGCTCGGCATCGCCAGCCACAACATCTTCGATCTTGCGCTGGGTCTGGTACTGCGGGCGTCGCGCTCCGTCGGGCACAGCGTGGGCTTCGAGGTGCTGGAGGGCATGGCGGGCTCGGTGCAGCGCGCGCTCACGGCCCTGGGCGCCCCCGTGCTGGTGTATGCCCCGGTGGTGAGCCCGCATGAGCTGGACACGGCTGTGGCCTATCTGCTGCGGCGGCTCGACGA
>JAICTU010000152.1 GCA_025936205.1 Polyangiaceae bacterium
CCAAGGACGGATCGTACAGACCGTTCTCCAGGAAGTCGGCGATCTCGTCGACCTGTTCCGGGCTCAGACCCAGACCGCGCGGAGCGTCGCTGCCACGCGGCTGTGTGAAGCGAGCGTCCAGCGTCGGAGCGGCGCCGGCGACCGGGTCCTGCGGCAGGCCTTCGTTGAAATAGCTCACGACATCGCGCACGTTCGTGAACGAGCCGTTGTGGAAGAAGGTCCGCGCGTCCTTCAGCTGGCGGAGCGTCACGCTGCGGAACTTGAAAGCGTCATCCGCGTCGTGTGTGATCTCCTGCCGTCCGGTGTCTTCCGCGTGCGTGTCGGTGCCGCGGTGTCTGGCCAGCGCGTTCAGCGCTTGCAGCGGGTGGTCCCCGATGCCGACGTTGATGAAGTTCTCCTCGATCAATGCGCCGAGACCCGCCACGTCTGGATCGCTCGCTTGCTTGTTCAGCATCGGACCGCTGTGGCAAGTGAAACACCCGGCCCCGCCGCTTGCCACTGGCGTGAAGAACAGCCGGGCACCGCGCCGCTGGCTCGGGCTCAGGGCGCGGTCATCGCCGGCGATGAAGCGATCGAAGGGCGTATCGCGCGTGACGATGGTGCGCAGGAAGGTCGCCGTTGCGCGCAGGATGGTGTCGTCGTTGACGAGCAGCGTCGGGTCTTGCTGGGCCCGAGCCTGTGCGGCCTCCTCGGGAAACGCAGCCTCGAACAGCTTGACGAAGGCCGGGATCTTCAACAACTCCGCCGCCTGCGTCCCGAGCATCCGGTGCGCGTCCAGCAACAAGAGCGTGAGGTTCTCCTGCGCCGGGTCGTGCTTTGGATTCAGGCCGCCCACTGAATCTGGCGGCTGCCCCGCGAAGCCGCCGAGCAGCAGTCGGTTGTTGAAGGCAAAGCCGATCATCGAGGGCGACTGGCGCGCTACACTGTCCACTGCATCCAGGCGCCCCGTGGCCAGGAGCGCGTCCGGCGCCGGCTGCTGGATGGCGCGAGCGGGGGTGGTGACCTCGATCTGCCCGTTCACCGAGTAGATGTCGGTGAGCGTCGGCAGCGCATCCACGAGCGCATCGCCCGGGAAGAGCGGCTGCTCGCGCAGCGCGGTCAGCCCAGATTGTGTTCGCCGGCGTGGGATGAAGTTCCCGTTCTCGTCGGTGTAGCCACGCCCCTCGCCGCCCGTGTTGAAGTTGAACACGCTGCCTGCCTTGCCCGCAGCCTCACCGAGGTGGCAGCTTCCGCAGGAGCCGGTCTGCTTCTGCGCCGCCACGATCGCGTCCAGGTTCGGGTCCGCGTCGTCCAGAGTTCCGCCAAATGCCATTCCCTGGGGCAAGTCCAAGGGCACGCCGGTGTTGATGTTGACGCGAGCGGTTCTTACCGGATCGTGGAACAGCAATTTGCCGAGGTACGCTTGGCTTCAGTGGTGTCGTAGCGACCCGGACGCTGGGGATCCTCCGGCGGCAGCGGGATCGATGCGTCATCGGGCGGGACCGCGAGCTTCTCGAGGCCACCCACCTGTCGAGCAATGTGCGTACGGAGCCGGTCAGCTCCGCTCTGCAGTGCTTGCGCCTCCGAGGCCAGCGGTTCTTCCGCGCTTCGTTCGGCGCAGCCGCTCCAGACGGACAGCAGGGCGGAGAACGCCACGGGGCCGAGCGAGCGACGGGGTGCCTTCATGTTCTTGGAAATCTCAGCGATCATCATTCCTTCTCCTGCACGTGTTTCAGGCGAGCGGAGCCGTGCGGCTGCGCGGCGCGCAGCCGTGGCCTGCCGAGTTGCGGTGCTTCGCGGGCGGAAGCCGTGACAACGCCCCGCGTACCGGTCGCGAACTCGCCGGGTCTACGAGCGGGGAGCTGCTTGGTTTCCTCTCCCGGTCCCGGGGCGGTGCATTTTGATCACCTCGCGGAGCGCCGCCGGGCCCCCGTCATGCCCGGAAAGAGGGCTCTCCTGGAGACTGCCGTGGGCGCTTGGTTCCGAGCCGAAACCTCCGCCCTGCCGCGCCCGAAACGGGGGTATGCCCGTTGCAGGCATCGAGCCCGGAGAGGCCTGGTCGCGCGTCGAGCAGCCCGGCGCGCCCGCGCTACCCGAGGCGCCATTCATCGGCTCCACCCAGCATCTGGTGTACACCGACGCCGCGACGCGCGGAGAGCTGACCAGGCCTCTCGCGGCTCGAGCGGACCCCTCGCGGTGCTGATCCCGATCTGCAAGAGCGCCGCGTGGTGGGCTCTGGCCCAGGAGGAGCGGCAAGCCTACTTCATGCGCGGCCGCCATCCGGGTCACACGGCGCTGGGACGGCCGTTTGCTGCCCGCATCTATCGGCGGCTCTATCATGCCCGCTACCTGCCGGGCTCGAACTGGGATTCCTGACTTACTTCGAATTTCCCGAGAGTGAGCGCACTGCCTTCCAGGAGTTGCTCGGGATACTTCGTGACCCGCAGCAGAACCCCGAGTGGAGTTTCGTCGAGCGCGAGATCGAGGTCTGGATGCGCAAGCGCGCGTGAAAGGACTCGGGAGCGTTCGGTCGGCCTCGGAGCTGGACGGTGGCCTTACCGCTCGCGGTCGTCGAGACAGCATCGCGAGGTAACCGCCTCGGGGGGAGCGCGTAGACCGAGCGAGCCGCTTGCCGGCAGGCGCGGCGAAGAGGGAGAGCGATGGTCGATTCTAAGACAACACCGATCCGCGTCGTGATCTTGGGTGGTGGTTTTGCTGGCGTTCATACGGCTCGGGAGCTCACCGCGCTGCTCGGCGGGCGCCGAGATGTCGAGGTCAAGCTGCTGAGCGAGGAAAACTACTTCGCGTTTCAGCCGCTGTTGCCCGAGGTGGCAGCAGGAGGGATCGCGGCGACTCATGTCGTCAACCCCATCCGGGAACTGGTGCCGAAGGCACGCTTTCGCTGCTGCTCGGTAGCGTCCGTGGACTTTGCTGAAAAACAGGTGCTGGTCTCGCAGGGGGCGGGGACCAAGTGAAGCAGGGACGAAGATCAGGGTGGTGCCTGCCCAGAGTCCCGCGCTCGCGCCCTCGGTGCTCGACTCAACCGCCCGTTTCGAAGCCCGGATAGAGCGTCATCCCGCCATCCACGTAGAGCGAAGCGCCCGTGATGTAGTCCGAGTCGTCGGAGGCCAGCCACACCGCCGCGCGCCCGAGTTCCTCCGGTTCCCCGATCCTCTTGCACGGGATGAGCGCCATCAACGAATTGTACGCCTCGCGTGTGCTCCACGCTTCGGTGTTGATCGGGGTGCGAACCGCGCCGAGGCAGATGCTGTTGACGCGGATCCGATACGGCGCCACCTCTTGTGCCACGCTCTTCATCATCAGCATCACTCCGCCCTTGGAAGCGGCGTAGTTCACGTGCCCCGCCCAGGGGATCACGTCGTGGACCGAGCTGATGCAGATGATCTTTCCAGCCGACGACGACAAGCCCTTGCGGAGCCCCTGCTTCATGAACAGGCGTACGGCCTCGCGCGTGCAGAGGAACTGCCCGCGGAGGTTCACGTTCATGACCGTATCCCACTGAGCGGTCGTCATTTCGTGGAAGGGCCCGTCCTTTTGCAAGCCGGCGTTGTTGACCAGGATATCGAGCCGACCGAACTCGCCGATCGCCTGCTCGAACATACTCCGTACCTGCGTCTCCTCGCTCACGTCCGCTCGTACGGCGAGCGCGTGAGCACCGCAGAGACGCACGTCTTCGAGCGTCTGCTCCGCCGCATCCTCTCGGGAGACGTAGTTGACGACGACGTTCGCTCCCGCGCTGCCGAGCGCGATCGCGATGGCACGACCGATGCCCGAATTTGCTCCGGTGACCACGGCGGTCTGCCCTTTCAGGCTCTTCACGATCGGACAGGTGCGACCTTGACGTGGAAAATGGTCCTCATCCACAACCTACGCAGGCCGGCGCCGCTGGTTACTCCGGCTGCGCCTCCCGACGGTTTTCGCGCCAGCGCTTCCACCAGGCCCCGAGCGAACCGTTCCCCGAACCACCCAGCATCAGCGTGAGCATCCCCACCAGGTACAAGAGGTTCAGCTCGTACCCGGGCTGCCCGAACTGAGCTCCCGTCGCATCGACCGCGCGCAGCTTGATGGACGAGAACCCGTACGGCAGGTGCACGGTGAACATCGCGGTCAGCATCACCGCTGCTAGCGGCAGACTCCAAGCCGTCACGAAGAGGCCCGCCATCAGGGAAACTCCGCCCAGCAACTCGAGAAGTGTCGTCGCCCAGGCGGCAAAGTGCGGCGCCGGCACCCCGAGGGCGGCCAGGACGCCGGCAAATTGTGCCGGTCCTCGCTCCAGCTTGGCGAGGCCGTGAGCTGCGAGGCCGAAGCCGAGCAAGAGCCGCAACGGCACCTGTGACCAGCCCCGATCGCGTAGTCGCTTTTGAAACTCCGTCAATGTGAATCCTCCTGGCTGCCTGTGCGTTGGGGGCTTGGCAGGGTTACAGCCTGAGAATTTCTTCGCGAGCGCTGTAACCAAGGGCTCGCTGCTGCGCATTCCGAGTGGAGAAAAATCTTGGATTCGGAGCTCGAGCGGCGACTGTCCACGTGGATGCAGTGGGCGCAGGACGGAGATCGGGCCGCATACGAGCGGCTGCTGACAGAGCTCATCCCACACCTGCGTCGCTTCATCGGAGCACGGCTCGGAGCCGAGGAAGAAGTGGAGGACGTGCTTCAAGACGCGCTGATTTCCATCCACCGAGACCGTCACACGTATGATCCGAAAAGACCCTTCGGGCCTTGGATGTATGCCATCGCGCGACACCGCCTGATCGATGGGGCGCGGCGCCGCCGGCGCCGGCTCGCTCGAGAAGACCTGGCACCGGCGCTGGACGAGCTGGTGGTCTCACCTGCGACGTCCACGGAGCACGCGGCCCTGAACATCGTGCAGCGGGCGTTTGCACGCCTGTCACCGATCCAGCGCGAGGTGATCCTGCTGCTGAAGCTGGAGGGATGGTCCGTGCGCCAGGTTGCCGAGAGCACAGGCCGGACGGAGTCTGCCGTCAAAGTGAGCGCACACCGTGGCTATCACACTTTGCGCAAGTTGCTGGCGAGTGGAACCGATGACGAATGAAGCTTTGATTCGACAGCTCGTGGCCGATGCGCGTCCAGTGCGGCGCTGGGCGCCCCCTGGGCTGCGTTGTTTACGCTGGTTGGCGCTGGCGCTGCTGCTGGTGGTTGCCGCCACCTGGCTGCTCGGCGCACGCGGAGATCTGTGGCAGCGCGCCAGAGAGCCGGCATTCTTAGTCGACGGCCTGGGTCTGCTGCTGCTGGGTATTGTCTCCGCGCACGCTGCATTTCACCTGAGCGTGACGACACGGCAGCCCGCCGCCAGGTTGGGAGCCCCGCTCGCGGGAGTCCTGGTCTGGCTCGCATTGCTCGCTGCTCGAGTTCTCGGAGCCGGAGCACTCGACGCAGGTCCGGGCCATGCCTGTGTGCTGCGGATCACCGGCCTCGGCATGTTACCGTTGCTGGCGGGCTGGCGCATGCAGCGAAGAGCCGCGCCCCTCGAAGCTGGTTGGACGGGGTCGCTCCTGGCTCAGGCTTCGTTCGCGATCGCGGCACTGGCAAGCCGCGCGATGTGCGCTCGCGATGGGGCAGCACACTTGCTGCTCTGGCATTGCTTGCCCGTGTTGGCGTTGACGGGCGTGGCAGCGGTCACAGCGCGTCACGGGCTTTCGACGTCGCCGGCGTCGAAGCGCCCGGCTCCGTAAACCGCGAGTCCGCATTGTGCCTACCCCTCAGGTCGACACAGGGGACCTGCCGATCGGCCTCGTCCTGTGTGGGCTGCGCTCTCGATAGGCGCAAAACGTTCGTTTCTTCTGACGGCTCGGCGCTCGGACGCAGCGCTTGCGCTTTCGTTGCTGCGCCGGCGCTCGAAAAACGCTGTGGCACGCTTGCTGCTTCGAGCCGCCCTGGCTGGTACGCGACGCCAGACACGGGAGCGAAGATGAAGGCCAATGTTTTTCAGGGTGTGAACGAGTTCGGAATCCAGGACGTCGAGCGGCCGCACGCCGCTCCGGGCGAAGCGATCGTCCGTGTGACGCTCACCACGATCTGCGGCACAGATCTGCATATCGTGCGAGGGGAGTATCCTGTCGATCGAGGCCGCATCATCGGACATGAGCCGGTCGGGATCATCGAGGAGCTCGGCGCAGGAGTCAGCGGCTACGCGATCGGCGATCGCGTGCTGGTCGGAGCCATCACTCCCTGCGGCCAGTGTCACGGCTGCTTGTCGGGCCACCTCTCGCAGTGCGGCCAAGGTGAAGGCTACAAGGCCCTCGGTGGCTGGCGCCTGGGAAACACCATTCACGGATCTCAAGCCGAGTATGTGCGGATCCCCAGCGCGCAGGCCAACCTGGCGAAGATCCCGGCGGACCTGAAGGATGAGCAAGTGGTGCTGCTCTCCGATATCGCCTCCACGGGCATATCCGGCGCCGAATCGGCTGGGGTTCGGATCGGCGATGCGGTCGTCGTCTTCGCCCAGGGCCCCATTGGATTGTGCGCAACCGTGGGAGCCAAACTGATGGGGGCGAGCCTCATCATCGGCGTCGATGGAGACGAGACACGCTTGCAGTACGCGCGCCGAATGGGGGCGGACGTGGTGCTCGATTATCGGCAGCAGGACGTCGTGGCCGAGGTCAAGCGACTCACCGGTGGCGGCGCGGACGTTGCCATTGAAGCGCTCGGCACGCAGCAGACGTTCGAAAATGCGCTGCGTTGCCTGCGGCCGGGGGGCACTCTTTCGAGCCTGGGAGTGTACTCCGGCAAGCTCGAGTTGCCGTACGAGCCGTTTGCGGCCGGGTTGGGGGACCATCGGATCGTCACCACGCTGTGCCCTGGAGGCAAGGAGCGCATGCGCCGCCTGATGCAGCTGGTGCGCAGCAAGCGCATGGATCTCACGCCGCTGCTGACGCACTCGTTCTCGCTCGATCGGATTGAGGAGGCGTACGCGCTGTTTGGTGACCGCCGCGACGGCGTGATCAAGGTCGCGATCCGGCCTTGACGAAATCCGCTCCGGCTTCCTCGGGCCAGGCTGAAGCATCGACCGCTTGGGTACCCCAGTGCTGAAAGCAGGCCATCAGGTGTGTCGTTTTCTACTTTGTGCGTTGGTTCGCGACGCCTGGCGTTCGACCGGGGCGGTATTGACTCTGAAACTCGGTACGCGGCCAGCATTGCGAATGGCGCTCGTGCGTTTGCAGGTTCTTCTGGGACGCTTGCCTCGCTTTCTGAACGACGAGCAGTAGACTCTTCGCATGTTCCCGGCGGTCGTGATCGACCTTGGTACACCGGTTGCGCCCGTCGAGGCGGCGTCGGTGGTCGCGGCCTGCAACGCCGCCATCGTGGCGGGAAGCTGCTCGCTCGAGGATGCCGCGAGCGAGCCTTCGCAGGCGGTCGCCATTGTTCGCTGGTCAGGCTCGGAGCAGCGCCGGGTGAGGATCGAGGTCGGGTTACGCGAAGCGGAGCGCCCGGCATGGTCGGTGAGAGAGGTCACCTTCGCCCCCCGCGATCCGGTGCGCGAGCGCTGGCGCACGGTGGGCCTCGTCATCGCGACGCTGGCGGGTGAGCTAGACACTGCGCAGGACGAGAACGAGAGAGCGCGTCCCGAGGCAGCCGCGAGCTCGGCGGCGCAGCAAAGTGCAGAGGCAACGAGCTCGAGCAGGCTCCAGGCTACCGACGAGAAGCCAGCGGTGCAGCCCGCGCCACCCGTGCTCCTGCGAAGGCGCGCGCCGACCTCGGTCGGACCATCCGACACGGCCGCGCCGTCCTCGGCTGCACACGAGCTGGCGCGGCTTCCGCTCGCGCGCCCGGAGGCCTTCGTCGCGGCGGGCGTGCTCGCGGGCGAAGCTGCCGATTTCGACCCGATGCGCTGGGGAGCCGCTCTGCGAGCAGGTTGGATTTCGCCCGCGGGTTGGGTGTTCTCGGTCGCCGCCGACTACTCGCGCTTCGATCTCGGAAGCACCCTCGATGCGGCCTGGCTGCGCATCGCAGGCGGTGCTGGATATCGTCTGTGGTTGGCTGAGCGTTGGTCTGGAGAGCTGAGTCTGGAGCTGGGGGCTCGCGCGCTGCGCGTTGATCCCAATCCCGCCGGTTCGATCCAGACCACCGCCTGGAGCCCGCAGGGGGCGCTGCGCGGTGAAGCCTGGTTTCAAGCTCTCTCCGCCGGAGGCTTATGGGCGGGGCTGGCTGCGAGCAGCATCGGTCGAGAGACGCGCTTGCTCGGGACCAACAGCCAGCCCGAGGTCGTGGTGCCTCTGATCGAGCTGCACGGCATGATCGGCCTGTGGTGGGCCCCCTGAGAGCCCGCTCTCATCGTCCGCAACTCCATGATCTTCGAGATCTTTGTAAAAAACCGACGGGCGGGCAGGGCCCCTGCCTGATCCGGCACGGGAGCGGGTACTAAAGCCACGGGTGCACGAACAGCGCTCACCGGTACCACGCCCCCGCCCCGACTTTTGGCCATGAGCCCCGAACGCAAACCCGTCCACCTGCGCGCAGTTCGCAATTCGGGGATCGCGCCGCGACGGGACAGCGGCACCCCATCCTCCGAGGAGGAGCTCTTTCGGGGCATTCAGCGTGGTGACGAGCGTATCGCGGTGGAACTGTACCACCGTTTGCTCCCCGCGATCGAAGGTAGCTTGCTACGCGTGCTGGGCCGCCGCGAGTCGGACCACGAGGATCTGGTCCAGACGGCGTTTGAGCAGTTGATTCTCACGCTCTCGCGGCAGAGCTACGCGCAGGCGTGCAGCCTGAAGACCTGGGCGAGCAGTATCGCAGCGCACGTCGCGCTCAAGTCGCTGCGTTCTCGCTACCGCCAGCGGCGCGTCTTCGACAGCGCTGTCGCCGTGCACGATCTGACCGAGCATCATGGACCTAACGAGGATCTCGAGCGGGCGCTCCAGTCGCGGCAGAGCCTCGAACGCGTCCGCCAGCAGCTGGCCCAGCTTGCTCCCGCAAAAGCGGAGGCGGTGCTGCTGCATGACGTGCTCGGCCACGGGCTGACGGAAGTCGCCGCACTCATGGGCTCCTCCGTGGCTGCAGCGCAAACGCGGCTGTCTCGCGGCCGCCGCGAGTTGATGGAGCGCTTGCGAGAACTGGAAAGCGCGGAGGTGGGGCAATGAAGCAACGCGATCCCGAGCCCGGAGTGCTGAAGCTGCTCCAGGACTGGCGCCACGAGCCGCTCGACAGCTCCTCGCTGGGCGTACAGGACCAACAGCAGCTGCAAGCCGTGGCGAAAGTGCTGCGGGGTGTGGCGCAGTCCCGCGTGCGTCGCCGGCATTGGCGTCGCATCACGGCCGCGCTGGCCGTGGCGGCGGCGTCGGCTGGTCTGGGGCTGGGTGGCTGGAGCCTGAGCCGCGAGCCCGTGCAGCCCGAGGCACACAGCCCTGCTGCGGCGAGCGCTGGCCCCGCGCCGCTGGTGCTCGCGGAAACCGAAGGCGAGTTGCAGGTTCTGGATGACAAAGGTCAGCCCCTCGCGCAAGCGACGAGGCTCGGGGCCGGCGATGGTCTCGAGACCCGCGCAGGTGCCGCGACGCTGAGCTTTCCGAGCGGAGCTCGGGTGCGCGCGGCCAATCGCACACACGTGGCGATTCAGTCTCCCGGGCTCGAACGGCGCGAGGCGCTCGCGCTGAACAATGGAGTGGTGGAGGTCGAGGTGCCGAAGCTATCGCAGCCGGTGGAGTTCTCGGTGCAGACACCCGATGCCCGCGTGGTGGTGCACGGGACGCACTTCACCGTGCAGGTAGATCCGGGGTCGCGAACAGGCACGCTGACGCGGGTGGTCGTCGAGCGCGGTTTGGTGGAGGTGCTGGCCGACGGCGTTCAGAGCTGGGTCAAGGCCGGAGAGCAGTGGCCTGCCGCTGCTGAGCGTGCCGGCGTCGAGCGTGCGCAGGGCCCTGTCGACAGCGAACCGGCGGAGCTCGAGCCGGCTCCTCCGAGCTCGGGCCGTTCCGTTCGTCGTCCGTCCCGGAGCGCTCAGCGGCATTCGGCGACGAGCCGACGTTCCCTCGCCATCGAGAACCGGCTGCTCGCTGCTGGGTTGGCCAAGCACAAGGCGGGGGATCTGTCGGGTGCGTTGCAGGATATCGAGCGCCTGATCGATCAGTATCCCGACTCCCTGCTGATGCAAGAAGCGCGGGTGGAGCACTTCCGGTTGTTGCACCGGCTCGGCCGCAGCTCGGAAGCCGCGCGCGAGGCTCGCAACTATCTCGGCGACTACCACGCCGGCTACGCGCGCGAGGAAGCCCGCGGGCTTGCGCTGGAGCGCCCGTGAAAGTACGGCCGCGCTCGGCGTGGTCGCGAGCTGGCCATGTGAGCTGTGCTCTCGGTGGCGTCGGCCTCGCGATCCTCGCCTGCGAGCCGCTCGATATCTCGCTCTACCCGGCCCAGGCGGACGCCGGGATTCGCATCCCGGTCGACGTGGCGCCGGCAGCGCGTGAGCCGGATGCAGCCGTCCCGAGCGCTGCGGCATCGCCCGAGGTTGACGCTGGCGCCGCCCCCGAGGCGTGTTTGCCAGGAGCGACGGCGTGCGAGGCCTGCGTCGCGGCCTCGAGCTGTCCGCTCGGGCGTGTCTGCCATCCGCGCAGCGGGGAGTGCGTCGTCCCCTGCTCGGACACACTCCCCAGCTGCCCTGCCGCGACCACCTGCAGCCCGCTGGGAGTCTGCGTCGCCTGCCTGGATGACGTGCAGTGTCGCAACCCGTCTGCACAACACTGCGATACGGACCGAGGTGTGTGCGTGGAATGCGTCGACGCCGACGACTGCACCGCGGAGCCGCTGGAGCGGCCGGTGTGCCTACCCACGCAGCGCTGCGGTTGCGCCAGGAATTCCGATTGCCCGGCAGGCTTTTGCGAGCTCCCCGAGGGGCACTGCGAGCTCGACTGAGGGTCGGTGCACTCGGACGAGGCCTAGCGCGAGCGACGCAGCACCAGATTCGCAATCGTCAATCCCGATCGCTGCGCTGCGAGCAGCTGACGATAACGCCAGATCGTGTAAAGCACGGGCAGCACCTCCAGGGTCAGGAAGGCACTCGTGACCAGGCCGCCGAGCATTGGCGCGGCCACGCGGCGCATGATCTCCGCCCCGGCGCCGTTGCTCCAGAGCAAGGGCAGCAGACCGGCGGCCATGGTGGTGATGGTCATGATCTTCGGGCGCAACCGGCGGACCGTGCCCTCGGTATGAGCTTCGACGATGTCTGCGCGCGTCCTCAGCTGGCCGGCGTTGACGCGGCGATAAAAGGCGTCATCGATGTACACCACCATGACCACGCCGGTCTGCATGGCCAGCCCCACGACGGAGAGCATGCCTACCCAGACCGGTGCCGAGAGCGGATAGTGCAGCAAGTGCAGCGTCCAGATGCTACCCACGAGCGCGAAGGGAACGGAGCTCAGCACGATCAGCGCGTGCACCCAGCTGCGGAACTGCAAGAAGAGCAGCAGTAGCAGTGAGCCGAGTACGAGCGGAACGATCCAGCGCAACCGTTGCTCGCCCTGCTCGAGCAGCGCGTACTGGCCCGTCCAGTCGATGCGTTCGCCGGGCATCAGCTTCAACGTTCCTGAATGAAGAGCCCCTGCCAGCTGTTCCTGGCCTGCTGCGACGTAGCTGCCGACGTCCGTTTCCGGCGTCAGATCGACGTAAAGGTAAGCGACCAGCTCCCCGCCTTCGGAGCGGATCAGAGACGGCACGGCGACGTGATCCGTGCGCCCGAGCAGAGCCAGCGGCGTCGGACCAGCGGCGCCACGTACCGTCAGCTCGCGCAATCGATCGGCCTCGCCCCGGCCGTTCACGTTGTCGGGCAAGACGCGGAGACGCGTCGGGCGGCCCTCGAGCTCGACGTCGCCGATCTGTCCGCCCTGCAGGAACAAAGCCGCGGTGGTCTCCGCAAGACCCGGTTCCGTCTCGAACCGGCTCCGCGCTGCGGCATCGGGTGTGAAGCTGAGCCGTGCTTCTCCACCCGAGGACTCGAAGAGCACGCTGCGCGTGCCGGCAAGGCGCCCGATCTGATCCTTCAACTCTGCACCGAGAGTTTCCAGCCGTACGCCGTCCGCAGCAACGACGCGCAGGCCAACCGGGGTGCGCACACCGGTCGCCAGCATATCGAGCCGAGCGCGCGCCGGCGCTGTCCAGGAGCTCGCCCATCCCGGCAGGCGCGTAGCAGTATCCAGGCTCTCTATCAGCTCTCGCAACGTGCGCGCTTCCTGCTCGGGCCAGAGCAGGCTCAGCCAGCGCCGGAGCGGCTGCGGCGCCCAGCTCGAATGCCAGCGCTTCCGGGGCAAGCGGGGCCAGCGATCGCGTGGCGCCAGCCGGATGGTGCTCTCGGCCATCGACCAGGGCGCCGGATCCGTTGCCGTTTCGGCCCGCCCGACTTTGCCGAATACGCTCTCCACCTCGGGGAATCCGGCGATGATGCGGTTCTGCAGATCGAGTTGCCTCTGCGCATCCTCGGGACGGATGCCCGGCAGCGTCGTGGGCATGAAGAGCAGGTCGCCCTCGTCGACGCGCGGAAGGAATTCACTGCCCAGCTGGCGAACCAGGGGCACGCACGAGAGCAGCGCCAGCGCCGCGGTGGCGAGGGTCAGCCTGGGGCGCGCCAGGGCAAAGTGCACGATCGGTCGATAGCCGCGCACCAGCAGGCGCGTGAGCGGGTGATCGAACTCGGCGACGACTCGCCCGCGCAGCAGCAGCGCGCGCAAGGCAGGCGAGAGCGTCAGCGTGACCAGAAGCGCCGCCCCGATCACCAGCGTCTTCGTCAGCGCCAGCGGCTGCAGCAAGCGACCCGTCTCACCCGTGAACGCGAACACTGGCAAGAAGGTGAGCGCCGCGATCGCGAGCGAGGTGAAGATCGCCGAGATGAAGCCGGGATTGGCCGCCTGGGGGCGCCCAGAGCCAGAGCTGGGCTCCGCCTCGAGCAGCCGGTGGCAGGCTTCGAGGGCCACCACATCGGCATCCACCGCCAAGCCCAGCGCGATCCCGATCCCGCCCAGGCTCATGATGGTCGCGGGTACACCCAGCAGCCACATGCCGAGGAAGGTCAGCCCCAGCACCACCGGCAACGTGATCAGAGGTACCAGGGCGCTCCTCGGATGGAGCAAGAACAGCAGGATCACCGCCACGACGACCGCGATCTCTTCCCCCAGCGCAGCTAGCAAGTTGCGCTGCACGTGGCTGACCAGATCGAGTCGATTGTAGACGGTCGTGAGCCGAACGTGATCGGCGAACGGCGCGAGTTTCTGCTTCAGAGTCGTCTGAACTCGATCGATCAGCGGAGCCAGGTCCGCGTCGCGTTGCGCGACCACGATCCCGCCCACGACGGCGGGGCTGCCGGCGAGGTCGGCCAGCCCCGTCGGCATGTCTGCAGCGAGCCTCACGCGCGCGACCTCAGCGAGCGGGAGCGCGGTCCCGTCGGGGCTCACCAGCGGCAGCTGCGCCAGCGACTCGGGAGATACCTGCGGACCCTGAGGGTGCAGCGCCTGCTCTAACGCTGGTAGCGCGTCGCTGAAGGCCAGCCCGCGCTCTTGCAGTTCGGCGCGTTGCAGCTCGATCCGCAATTCTCGGACGGCGCCGCCCACGCTGGCGACCTCGGCGACGCCAGGGATGCTCTGCAGGGCCGGTCGCAACACATCATCTTGAAAGCGCTTCAGCGTGAGCAGCGACTCGCTCCGCGACGGGTCGGAGAGCGCGTATTGAAAGACCCAGCCGGTGCTCGCTGCAGCAGGGCCCACCTGGAGGCGCACGCCCGCCGGCAATTGCTCGCGCACGTGCGAGACTTGATCGAGCACCGCCTGCCGTTCTCGCTCCAGATTGGAGCCGTCGGCGAAGCTCACGTCGACGTAGGCCATTCCCGCCATCGACGACCCGCGCACCGAGGTGGTGCCGGGCAGGGATCGCAAGGCGCCGGTGAGCAGGCTCGTCACGTGCTCGGCGACGTCTGGAGCGGAGCGCCCCATCCAGTCCGCGACGATCGCGATCTTCGGATCCGAGAGGTCGGGGATCACGTCTCGGGAGAGTGCCCGCCGCCGCCATTCTCCGGCCAGCGCCAGACACAGCAGCAGAGCGGTCACAGCGCGTGCGTGGCGTGCGCTGAAGCTCACGATGCGGTCGATCAAGGCATGCCCCCGAGCCCGCCGCGAAAGCGGCGCTCGGCATCCAGCACGAAAGCATTGCGAACGACCACGGGCTCGTGTCCGACCAAGCCGTTGGCAACCGTGACCATGTCGTATTGCGTCTTGCCGATGCGAAGGGGCCGTTGCTCGAAGTCCTCGGCATCCGCTCCGCGCACCAGCACATAGGGACCATCGCCCAGCGAGAGCAGCGCGTCCTCAGGCACGACCAGCGCCGAACGCCGCCCCGCAGGCAGCAGTACGCGACCCACGCCATGCACCGGTGGCGCCGTCACTGCATCGCGCAACAGGAACTCCACGCGGGAGGTCGCCTCGTCCCACGGCTCTGGCGGCTCGAAAGTGCGGGACAGTGTCAGGTGCTGCTCGCCGCCAGGACCGAAGCGTGCGAATGGCTCTTCCTCGGCGAGAGCGGGTAGCTCGTCGTTGTAAAACAGTGCCTGAACGTGACCGTTCTCGTCGATCCAGGCCGGAGCCTCGATGGCCTGCGAGAACACGTGCTGTACGGCGGGTTTCACAGAGGCCCGGCTGGCAGCAGGGTCCACTCCGCTGACGGCGCCGTCAGGTGCTGGCGCGGCCGGCTGCAGGGCTCCCAGTGCCATGCCGCACACCGGACAATCGCCGGCGTGCTGCGACTTCACCTCCGGGTGCATCGGGCAGGAGTAGGAAAGCCCCGATGCCGGCGCAGACCCGGCACTTCGAAAGGCTACGGCCACGGCGAGCAGCGCCAACGAGAGCAACACCACGCGCAGGGCGAGGATCGATCGTGACAGACTCGAACCTTCCTCTCGGCGCCGCTGCGAGCGCCGCCGAGACGTCCAACATCTTTCGCTCGGGTCAGGGCCTCACCAGATAAGGCCGCATCATCTCGTTGTCCTCGTGATCGAGGATGTGGCAGTGCCAGGCGTAGCCGGGAGCAGCCGTCGGATCGAAAGGGAATTTGTTCTGCCCCGCCTGAACGCCGCCGGCCGCGACCGACTGCGGTGCCCAGCGCACGGCGATGCGCGCCACCTCGAAAGGATTCATGCGCAACGTATCCTTCCAACCTTGCTCGTTGGCGGCGGGCGCAGCTGCGGGGGCGTCGAAGAACGAGCTGAACGCGAGATTGCCGCCGAGAGCGCCGTCGGCATTGGCTGTCGTGTAGCTCCGCGGCGGACCGAAGCCCGGGATGTACTCGCCCGGCGCGTAGGTCACCCCGCTGAAGGTTCCGCCCGGGAACTGAGCGTCCCAGGCTGCCCGGTACCCATCGCGGTCGAAGTGGCGACGGCTGATGGGCTGGAACTGGACCAGGTGCAGATGAATGGGGTGTGCATCCTCGGTCAGATTGGCGATCTCCCAGATTTCCGTGGAGCCGACGCGCGGATTCTCGGTCGAGCTGACCACGCCATTGGAGCTGGAGCCCGGGATCGGCGTGCCCGTGTCCGCGCGCAAACCAGCCCAGTGTGAGTTGTTGAGCAGCACCATCTCCGGTCCGCCGGCTCCTTCCACCTCGACCAGCACCAGCTGTCGCTGCGCATCCGCGGGTCGTGCGGCCGTCGGCTTGATGTCGACGATGGGCGACTGACGCAGGCTGGCCGTGCTGACCGCCGGCACCGCGGGATTGAAGCTCTGGTCGGCCCCCGCGAGAGGCTGGTTCACGCGGAACTGCATGACCTGAGCGCTGGTATTCGGGTCCACCGGGTCGCCGTCGGGATACGGACCATTGGCGCTGTTCATCAGGGTCAGGTTCTTCCCGGACAGCCCTGTGAAGTCGATGATGATGTCGGCGCGCTCGCCCGGCGCGAGCAACAGCTTGGGTCCAGCCGCGTTGTTCGGGTCATCGAGCTTCACGGGGCCGTTCAGCAAGCCGCCGTCGGTGCCGATCTGCCAGATCGCCGGACCCGCTGCGGATGTACTGCTGTCCTGCAGCTCGAGCTCGAAGAAGCGCGCGTTGGCACCATTGACGAGGCGAAAGCGATAGCGACGCGGCTCGACGTTGAAGAACGGCCAAGATTTGCCGTTGACCACGATCACGTCGCCGAAGAACTCCGGGTTCCAATAGGGATGCAAGTCGGGGTTGGGGGGATCGCCGTTCAGCCCGGAAGGAGAGCCATCGGGAAATAGCAGCTGGCCCTGCGTGTCGAACTGACGGTCCGCGAGCAGTAGCTCGACCTCGTACGGCCCCGCCGGCAGCTTGATGGGATTGTTGGCAGCGCCCGTATCGCGCGTGTCGCGCAGCAGGTACATGCCGGCGAGGCCCGAGTACACGTTGAGGCGCGTGGCGCCCAGCGCGTGATCATGGAACCACAGCGTCGCGGACGGCTGAGTGTTCACATACGAATAGACGTTGCTCACGAAGCTCGGGCCGTGAGGTCCGTTACCTGGAGTGAACCACGCATCGGGCTGACCGTCGAAGGCGGATAGGACTTCTGCCCCGTGCAGGTGCGGAACGGTCGGGACCGGTCCGGTGTAAGGCTGGACGCAGGACCTGACGTAGGGCGGACCGTTGCTACAGTGCGCGGTTGCATCCAGGTTCAGCGGATCGGCCCAGTGCAGTGTCTGATCCACCGTGAGGAAGCGCTGGAGCAAGGCAGGCGAGCCATCCGAGCGGCGCAAACTGTTCGTGTACGTCACCTTGGTCGCGGTGCCGCTCTTGGCCTCGATGGTGAACGCGGGCCAGTTCGGCGCCTTGTTGTTCATCTTGTAGCCCCAGAGCAGCGTCCCGGCGTTGAACGGCGCCGACAGCCCAGCATAGAACGAGGTGGGTAGAATCTTCTGCTGAAACTCCTGCATGTCGGCGGTGACGGCGCGAGTGCCGTCGACGCGCTGGCCCGAGAAGGTGGGCAGCGCCTCGACGAACTTTGGCAGTGTGGCGCCGTCGAGCGCGGTCTGCTTCGCTGGCCGTGAGGCAAAGTCGACGGTCGCCGTCGCGTTCTCGGCGATCATCTCGAGTGCCGCCGGGGCAGATTCGTTCTCCGTGCGCGCGCCACAGGCGCTCGAACCCAATGCCCAGACTCCCAGGAACAAGGCCGTTCCCTGCAGTCGGCTACGGCCCAGGCGCGCCTGGGGTGCCAGTGCTGCGCGCACACTTCGCGGCTGGATCAGCATCGAACTCCTTCATCCGTCGATGTCGAAGGATGCGCGACCACCATGGTCTGCCGATGGCCAGTAGACATCAGCAAACCAGGGAGGCGCCGGGGCGACATCGATTGCTAGAAGTCTTCGCTGAAACACCGGTTCATCGCAAGCCTTCCACGCGTTTAGATTCATGAACCGTGTGTTGCATGGGTGCAGTGCTCGGTGTTGCGCTGCTTCTGGTCCATCGCGTCAAAACACGTCTCGCTCTTGGAGCTCACAGACGGAAAATGAACCACGACGGGCTTAACTAACGTGGCGGGCGCACGCCGGAGCTACCGCCGCCTCGATTCATCGCACGCGCGGATGGCATCAAGTTGCGTCACGAAGAAGCAGCGGGCGACCGCGCGCTTCCCAGGCTCCATCAACCTGAACGCAACATGTACGCAGCGAGGCGCCTGCGACGTTTTCCGTGCGCGCGCAC
>JAICTU010000096.1 GCA_025936205.1 Polyangiaceae bacterium
AGCCAGCAACTCTTCTCGGCTCGGCTTGCGCTTGCCGAGGCGGTTGGTGAACCACGCGCTGTCGGGGACCTCATCGAGCGCGTTGACGTTGACGGCTGGGCCCGCCGGATCGACCGCAAACACATCCGAGAGCGGCCGAAACACCGAGTTGTCGAGCCCGTCCCAGACCAGGGGCGAGACGTACGGCTCCGGCGCGCACGCGATGTGCTTGGGATCCTTCTTGGTCGGGCGCTCCGAGCACGAGGCGTAGACCGGGTCCAGATCGGTGTCGCGTTGCATGGGTTCGCGCAGCGCGAAACGCGGCTCGGCGTGGGCGCACGCAGCGAGCAGCACGGCGAGCGCCGCCGCGCCCACGCGACACTCAGAAGCCACTGGTCGCTCCCGCGGCGATGCGCAGCGAATCGATCTTGCCGCCCGACTCGAAGGTCTCCGTGCCGACCCCGATCAGGAGCTGGAATTGGCTGTCGGGAGTGCCCTTGCTCTCGACTCCGAGCGCGCCCGACCAGCGCAGCCGCCCCGCTCGAAAGCCATCGAGACGCGGCCCGAACACATTGCCGAACTCGCTGTGGATCGAGCCGTCCAACCAGATCCAGATCGGCCAGCGATAGCTGAGGTCGAGCACGGCCGAGCTGCGATCGTAGAGACGGCCCGGGTACAAGCCGCGCATCGGCTCGGTGCCGCCCAGGCTGACCAACTCGGTAAAGGGGATCACGCCCCCACCCGCGGGGTCGACGAAGCGCGTGGTCGCCGTCAGCGACAGCACGCGCTGGCGCTGGTTCAGATCCCAGAAGGCGCCCACTCCAGCGCCGTAGCGCACGAACCCGCCACGCTCCTGCAAGTCGAGGCTGTAGCCGCCGCCCGCGCCCACGCGCAGGCCCGAGCCCGATGCTGGGGGAGCTTCGCGCGTGTCGAGCGCCGCGATCAACTCGGTGGCGAGCACCTCATAGCCGCTCGCAGCGCGGGGGGGCGGAGCAAACGTGCCGCGCGCCACTTGCTCGACCAGCGTGGGATCACCGTCGTAGCCGCCGCGGCGGAAGTCGACGCTGCGCAGCACGACCTTGGCATGCAAAAAATTGCTGCGCCACCCGGTCTGATCGTACAGCACCCGAGCTTCGAGCAGATCTTGCCCATAGCGTGCCAGGTTGGACTGGCGCGTGTCCGGCCCGATCCCGAAATAGGTGTAGTCGGGCCGCTGCAGCAGCGCTGCTTCCAGGGCCAGCCGGTGCGCGCGCTCGGCGTCGAGGTAGAAGCGCTCGGAGACGGCGGCAGAGATCCATTGCCGACCGCCAAATCCCGCGCGCAGGCGCAGATCATGGCCCTTGAAGAAGGCGTCGTTCCAGAACGCGTACAGCCCGACGCTCGGCTGAAAGTCGAAGGAGACGAACGCCGTCGGCACGATGCCCGCCTGGTGCTGCTCGCCGAAGGTGAAGAATTCGTAGAGCGCCGCAGGCACTCCGTTTCGCTCCGCGCCCGCAATCAGAAAGCCGAGCGGCTCGCGGATCAGCACCTCCGTGACAAAGTAGAGGGGGAACAGCACCACCCGCGGCACCCACAGCAAGACGTCGCCCGCATCGGGACCGGGTGCCGGCCGGCCATCGTAGTCGGGCAATGTGCGCGGCGGCGATTCCTCGGAGGGTGCCTGTGGAGCAGCCGCTGGGTCCGCTGCGAGCGCCGCCCCTGCCCACAGTCCGAGCACCAGCGTCCCCGCTGCAGCCAGCGGGCGAAACAATCGGAACAGGGTAGCGCGGTCGCCGGAACGCATGGAGATGGTCCGGGGCGGAGCCTGCCGTCGAGGCCCCATCAAAAGCAAGCACGGCCCGCCGGTTACAGGGCACTAGTAACGAAGCAGGCTCACAACCGGCACCGGCTCGAGCTTGGCACGGCCGTGCAGCGCCTCCAGCTCGATCACGAATGCGTAGGCGAGCACGCGCGCGCCCAGCGCCAGCACCAACTCTCCCGCCGCTGCCGAGGTCCCGCCGGTCGCCAGCAAGTCATCGATCACCACCACGTTGGAACCCGAGGACAACGCGTCCTTGTGCAGCTCCAGCGAAGCCCTGCCGTACTCCAGGCCGTACTCCACGCTCAGCGCCTCCGCGGGCAGCTTGCCCGGCTTGCGCGCGGGAATGAAGGCCGTGTTGAGCCGCGAGGCGAGCGGCGCTCCGAAGATGAAGCCGCGCGAATCGATCGCGACCACGGCGTCGACGCGCTGGCCGATGAAGCGCTCCACGAACGCGTCGATCACCATGTGAAATGCCTTGGGATCGGCGAGCAGCGGCGTGATGTCGCGAAACAGGATGCCGGGCTTGGGAAAGTCCGGAATGGCGCGCACGCGATCGCGCGCGTACGCCAGGCGCTCCGGCGGCAGCGGCGCGCCCAGGTGCTCCGCCGCGTCCATGCTCGATCCAGCGCCGCTCGACGCCACTCCACCGGGCGGTTGCGTCGAGATGCCGCGCGGCGTGGGCCCGCGACGAGCCGGTGCCGGTTTGGCGTTCGAGCGGCGAGTCATGGGCCGACAGGTAGCACGCGCAGCGCTCCCTGAGCGACCCTTTCCGCGAGCGGCTGCTGCCTGGACTCCCACATCTCGAGCGAGAGCGGAGTCACCCCTACCACACCCTCGTCATAGGCCTCGGTATCTGAGCCGGCTGCTTCGCCGTGGACGACGCTCGACCCGCCCAGCCAGAGGTACTCGCCACCGCGCGGGTCGCGCCGGAACTCGGCGCGGTCCTCGTAGCGGCGCAAGCCGAGCCGAGTGGCGCGGAGCGGCCAGCGCTCACCGGCGGGGAAGTTGACGTTGAGCAGGATGCCTTTGCCGCCTTCCGGCAGCGGCTCGGCGAGAAACGCCTGAGCCAGCTCCACCGCACAGCGCGCGGCGCCCGCGAGATCGGCATCCGGTCCCGCCGAGAGGGCAAGCCCCCGCAAGCCACGCAGCGCGCCCTCGCGCGCGGCAGCCACGGTGCCGCTGTAGAAGACGTCCGCCGCCAGGTTGAGCCCGTGGTTGAGTCCCGACACCACCAGATCGGGCTGCCGGGGCAGCACCCGCCCGAGCGCGCAGAGCGCCACGTACACCGAGTCCGCTGGTGTCCCATCGAGCGAGAACACCCCCGGCGCGTGTTCGCGCAGCCGCAGCGGCGTGGTCAGGCTGATGGCGTGGCTCGTGCCGCTCTGTTCGCTGTAGGGGGCACACACCACCACATCGGCCACGGCTGCCAGCGCTGCTCGGAGCTCGTTCAGCCCCTGAGCCCGAAAGCCATCGTCATTGCTCAGCAAGATCAGCGGGCGAGCAGCCATGCCCGCGCCAGCCTAGTCCCTGGAACCAGGGGGATCGAGGGCCAAATGCATCGGACTTGGGCAGCGCCCACGTCTGCCGTAACGATGGAAGATGGAAGACGTGCTGCCCGAGATCCAGCGCGCCGTGGAGGCCAAGCTGGTGCGCTACGGTGCCGTGGGCAAGGTGGTCATCGACCCGCTCGGCCATACCATCTCCCTCACGGGCAACGGTCCTCCCGTGACGTTGCCCGTCGGCAGTCTGGCACTGCGCTGGAAGGAGATCGCCTTCGAGGAGCGCGAGCGCGAGTGCTCGCATCTGGCGCGCTCGCTGGTGCGCGGGCGTCGCCCGATCTCCCCGGCGCCGATCCGACGACAGGTGCCGTATTTCGCGTTCGCCGTGTGCGGAGGGCTGGTGCTCGCCGGCACGCTCGTCTACCGCAAGGTGCGGCTACTCCTGGAAGAGCGCGCCGTGGCAGCGGTCGAGGCCAGCCGCGAGCAGGAAGATCCCGATGCAGAGCGCCGCGCACACGGGGCGCAGGTGTGCAATGCCACGCGGGCGCGGCTCGCGCATGGCGGCACGGTGGGCCCCACGGACACCGAGGGTTGGGTCGTCGAGCTGGCCCTCCTGAAGCCGGCAAGCGAGCCTGAGTGGCCGAGCCTGGCTCCTTTTCTCACGCTGGCTGCAGGCGCATCGAGCGGACGCATTCAGTCGTCGGGGGCGCCCGAGCTTTCGAAGCTCGAAGGCTACAACACTCGCGTCGATGTGCACGACCGCGCGCTGCCCGAGGACGCTCCGCAATGGCGCGAGCGCACGCTCACCTTCGCGGGCGCCTACGTGCTGCCCTACTTTCGCGAGCGCGAGCAGATCCAGCTGATCCGCCTGGCACACGCGCTGGCGGAGTCGCACGGCGCGAGCCTGGCCGGGCTCTACGCGCGCTGCGCCGACGGCAGCGAGCATCACATGGGCTCGTGGTTCGTGGGCACATCGCCGGGCGCGGCCGCCGCGGCGGTGCTGCTGTTCATGGGCGCGTACGCGCAGCCGCCCTTGCTCCCGCACGACGTGCTGTCCTCCCGCGGCGATCGCGATCTGGAGCTCGAGTTTGCGATCGGCAACGTGCTGGCGACGACGCAACGCCTGAAAAAGCCGGACCTGGTGTCCACCGTGGGGCCCCAGGACGGCACCGTGGCGGGCACCAACAGCTTCATCACGATCGCGTTCCCCTTCGTGGAGTCCGATCGTGCGCTGGTCGCGAGCCACTCGCTGGCCAAGCTCTTCGAGGCCGACTCCAATCCGCTACCCCCGTCCTCGGCCCGGCGCCGCGTTGCTCACTGAGCCGGCGCGGCGGTCTGGAGGCTGAGCGCGTGGATCGCGCCGCCCACGAGCTCACCGAGTGCGCGGTAAACGAGCCGGTGCTGCTGCATGCGAGATTGGCCCCGGAATGCCTCCGCCACGATGCTCACCTGGTAGTGATCGCGCGTGCCCGTCAGATCCGTGATCTGCACCTCCGCGCCGGGAAAGGCCGCCTCGAGCGCGCGCCGCAGTGTATCCGGTTCCATCATGGCGAGCGGAATAGCGCTCTGGCTCGGGGTTGTCCACCCGGGGCGCGGGGTGTCGCCGCAGTCAAAGCGCTCCCAGCTCCAGGCGATAAGACAAGACGAGCGGATTCGCGCCCATCGCGTTCAGGGGGTTGTACGGCGGATTGACTGCGCCGAGCGCGCTCGTGTGATCGATCACCAGCACATATTGTCCAGGTGGCAAGCGGAAGCTCTGATTGCCGTCGCCCGGTGAGAGCGCAAAGCCGAGCAGCGCGGGCACCGGAGGCGGTCCGAAGGGCGCGCCTTGCTGCAGGCGCTGGCGCCAGGTGTCCGCGTCCGAGCGCGCGTAGAGCAGCGCCTCGGCAGCCGGTCCGTTCAACTGGTAGCGAAAGAAGAGGCCCTGCCCTTCCCCGGCGACCACGATCGGTCCCAGGAAGTCGACTTGCTCGACGCGGACCTCCAGCGTCTCGCTCGCGATCAGCTGGCGGTCCTCGTCGCCCGCGCGGATCGGCTCGGGCGGGCGCTGCGGCGGCTGCAAGATGCCGAGCGCGAAGGCATCCCCTTGTTCGCTGCGCACGACGGTGAAGCCGCTCGCGAGCTGGCTGGTGGTGAGCTGCGAGCCGAACAAGCCCGTCAGGTAGGCGCCCACGCTCTGCTGCGTGGCCCAGTCGACCAGTCGATTTTGAATGCTGTCGACATGAAACTGCGCGGGAAAGAGCATGCGCTCGGCGCGCGCCCAGACGTAGATGGCGTCCGATTGCAGCGAGAAGTCAGGGCGATACTCGACGCCGGCGTGCAGCGAGAAGCCGACGCGCCCGGCGAGCGGCGTCCAGGCATAGCCGTTGCCCGTGAAGTCGAGGCTCACCACCCGCCGGCCCTCGTCGACCTGCACCTGGCAGGAGGTCGGAAACAGCCGCCCCGTGACATTCCCCCCCGGCGTCAGCCGCAACGGCGCCGTGCGGCTCTGCATCTCGGGACACATGTGCTCGACGCCGTAGTGCGAGAACAGCCACCAGCGCAGCCCGGGGCTGTCGTTCACGGCGCTGCGAAAGAGCGCGCAGCCGGCAACCGCGCTCAGCCCGAGCACGGCGCCCGCGCACGCCCCACGTCGCAGAGCGCCCCACATCTCCGGTATCCGCCTCACCTCTCGCGCCCTCCGTTCGGGTCCGTTTGCAGCATCGCAGCCCAGCTCTACTAAAGTTCAGGGCGGTTTTCTGCGTCTGTACGTAGACGAACGATGCGCGGCCGCCACAGTCCGATCGATGCCTTGACCCGGCTGGCGTCCGTCGAAGATCCCGAACAACGCCGGGCCAGCTGGCGCCAGGCCCTTGCCGCACTCGGCGAGTTCGGTCGCGTCGAGCGGCCGCCGCCGCTCGACGGCTTGCCGCCGGGGCTGCTATCGAAGGCCGCCCAGGTGGCCCTGGACACGGGTCTGGTGGAAGATCTCGACTGGGCAGCTCCCGAGCGGGCTGCCGTGGCGCTGTATGAGCTGACCAGCGCACTGCCGCCGGGCCGTGAGCGCACGGCGCTCGGACGGCGCGCATTCTCGCGTCTGTACCAGGGGACCGCCTCGACGTTTGCCGCGGTCGCCACGCGCATGGCCATCAACTCCTCCAAGCGGCTGGAGATCCCCGCGCTACAAGCCCGCGTCCACTTGCTGTACTCGCTGCCTGCCGGCAGCAGCGTCAACGCCGACGCGCTGGCCCTGACCTTGATCGCGCGCCGTGATTCCTTCGAGACCTGGGTGGCAGAGCCGGCGCAGAGCACCCTGCCCTCGCGGCGCATGGCGGCGATCATTCTGGAGCGCGCGGCGCGCGAGGTCGTGCGCAGCACGGAGCATGGCGACCCCGGGCCGCTCGGGCGCTTCCAGCATCCGAGCGTGCAGGCCAGCTACCGGATCTTGCTCGCCGATCGCGAGCCGCTCGTCTGGCGGCACGCGGCCGTCGCGCGGGGCTTGCTCTCCGCTGTCGAGCCGCGGCTGCGCGAGGAGATCGATCTGGAGCTCGATCCGTCGCTCAGCCCCACCGAGTGGCGGCGCGCGGTCGTCTCACTGGTAGCCTGCCTGGTGAAGGACCCGGAGACCACCCTGCCGCAGTGCAAGAGCCTGCTGCGCAGCGAGCTGTTCGAAAAACATCCCGCAATCCTCTCCACGCTGCTCTGGGGCCTGGGGCCCGTAATCGACGCCGAGCCCGAGCTAGCGCGCGAGCTGCTGGATTTCCTGAGCTGGGTCGACCGCAACGATGTGGCGCAGGATCTGGTGGCGCTGCTGCGCGACGTGCACAACCCGAACTTCGGTCGCGGCGCCGCGCAGCGCATGAAGAGCGCCCTGCTCGACCGCCTGCCGCGCGCCGACGCCGACACACGCGTGATGCTGACGATGATGGCGAACGAGCTCGCCACCGACCGCCACGATGATGTGAGCATCTGGGGTGGCGTGCGCTCCGCGCTGATCGCCTTCGAGAGCACGGGGGCCGAGGCCGCTTATCACAGCGCGACCGAGGCGCTCACGCGCGCCTATGCCATGCTCGATCAACTGGAGGGCCACAGCCGCTCGACGCTCTCACCGGACGCTTACCGACTCTTGATGGAGCTCGACAGCGGCGTGGTCGAGAGCTCGCGCCTCTACGATCTGCTGCTGCTCGGCAGGAGCCCGGGCGACACCAACGCCTCGGTGGTGGAGATGGAGCGCCTGTACGATCGCCTGGGCAGCTGGCTGCTCGCGCAAGGGCCGCCGGCGCCAGGCACGCAGAGCACCGACAGCGCCGTGCAACGCCAGAAATGGCTCGCGCTGTTGCACCTGATCGACGTGGAGACCTCGACGCGCAGCGGCAGCGAGCACGTGGCGACCCGCGTCGCGTGGCGCATCCGGCGTTCGATCCACACCCTGCTCGGCCACCTGAGCGTGGAGCCCTTCTCGGCGCTGCACCGTGTGTTCTGCGCGGCGCTCGCGCGCAGCTTCGACGCCGCGATCCGCGAGGGCGTGGCCGACGTCAGCGACCTGCTGCTGCTCACCGTGCAAGGGCTGCAGCACTCGGCAAGCGTGAGCGCGATCGTGGACGCCTCGACCACCGCAGAGGTGCGCCAGGCGCTGCAAGCGTACGTGGACTTCCTCGACCGGGACCCGAGCTCGCAGCGCTTCGAGCGCGACGGGCACCCGATCGAGCCGGTCTCGAGTCATTTTGCCAAGCTGAGCGCGGGCATTCCGCTCAGTTGCTCCTACCGCGGCGAGGCCTTGCGCCAGACGCTGCTGCGGCTGGGCCATTGCATCGAAGATCTGGAGAGCGCGCGCAGCCTGGGCGACCTGCTGGAGGGTACTCCCAGCGACATTGCGGAGCTGGAGCGCGCTTGCATGGACCTCAACCAGCTGCAGCGCGCCGCCAGCGTGCGCTTGCTCGGCGAAGACGCGCGCACAGCGCCGGCGCCGGCGACGCATCTCGCCCGGCTGATCCAGCTGGCGGTGAGCTCCGGCGAACGGCCCGCCACAGACCTCCTGGCGGACACGATCGAGGCCCTGTGCGCCAACGTGCCCGGCGCGCTGGCGCAGCCGCTCGCGGAGCGCCTGCGCACGCTGGAGCACCTGCAGCTGGCAGCAAACCCGGACGTGCCGTCGCGCCGCCCTCACGGCCAGTCCAATGCACTGCCCGACTGGCTGTTGCCGCGGCGCACGATCGGCAGCTTCTACGTGGTGCAGTCGCTCGGTGCCGGGGGCGCCAGCTCGGTGTTCGTGGCGCGGCGTGTGGAGGCCCGTCACCAATCGAACGCCGAGCTGTACGCGCTCAAGGTGCCCAAATACGACGCGACGGTCGCGCGCAGCCTGTCGGAGCAGGAGTTCCTCGATCTGTTCCGGCAAGAGGCGGGCGCGCTGCTCTCGCTGCCCAAGCACCCGCACCTGGCGCGCTTCGTCAACTTCGACGCCGAGGCGCGGCCCAAGCCGATCCTGGTGATGGAGCTCATCCCGGGCAACTCGCTGGAGCGCGTGATCCGGCGCGGCTCGCTCAACCTGAAGTCGACGTTCGAGTTCTTGAACGGCATCCTGCTCGGCCTGGAGGCAATGCACTCCGCGGGCATCGGGCACCTGGACGTGAAGCCCGCCAACGTGATCTTGCGCGACGAGAAGACGGCGGTGCTCGTGGACTTCGGCCTGAGCGGGCGCCACATCCGCCCCGGCTGCGGCACGCTCGAGTATTGCGCACCCGAAGTGCTGGGCGTGGATCCGGACAGCTACACTTCGCTGCCCGCGTGCACGGACATCTACTCCTTTGCCTGCCTCGCCTTCGAGACGCTGACCACGAAGTTCTTGTTCGATGGCAAAGACGAGGCCGCGATCATCTCGCAGCACATCGATCACGACGGCTGGCCCAAGCGCCTGAGCGAGTTTTCGCGCGTCGATGGCTGCCGCGATCTGGCCATGCTGCTCGCGCGCTGCCTGCGCCGCGACCCGAAGATCCGCCCCTCGGCGAAGGACGTCCGGCGGGCGCTGGCGATGCCGGCGCACGACCTCGAGTCCCGGAGCTGGCCGCTGCCAACGAGCCGCCGCGACCTGCCGCCCGCTACCGAGAGCCCGAGCGAAATGCCGGTGCCGCTCGTCGCCGGGCGCCGCTGACGGCGATTTTCGGCACCACCTGGCACCCGGGCGACAGCCAGCGGCGCCGATGGCCGGTCGATGGGGCGACGCCGAGCCGAAATTCCGTGACGGCAGCAAACCAGCTTCAACCATTGCGAGACGTTCCCCGAAGACGTTAAGAGAGGGTCGATTTCTCCATGGGTACGCGCCCCGTCTCGGAGGTCCCCAGAGGGCCGTTGGAGCGTTCCGTGGCTGCCTCATTGCGTCCGCAGGATGGAGCCGCGCGCCGGCTGCCCGCACGCGTGAGGCTCGCCGCCGCAGGCGCTTCGGAGCTGCGTTTCCTGGGCACGACGCCGCTTCGCGCCCCGGCACTGCTCGCCCCCGTCTGGCTCGTGCTGAGCAGCCTCACCTGGCTGGCGCCGGGCCCGACGGAAGGCATCCGCTGGCTGGGCAGCCTGGCCTGCTTGGCGGTTGCCGTGGGGCTGCTCGTGGGCTGCCGCCCGCGCCGCGTCGAATGGCGGTTGCGGCCGGCGCAGCGCACGCTCCGGCTGCCGGACGGTAGCACCGAGGCGCTCTCGCCCGCAACGCGCTGGCTCTTGACCGGGGAGCATCCCGGGGAAGCGCCGCGTCCTCTGTACTCAGCCCGTCTGGTGGACGGCGACCGGAGCTGGCCGCTGCTGCGGGGGGACGATCCGGCACAGCTCCTGCGCGACCTGCGGCTCGCGCTCTCGCACTGGCCCGGCCAGGTCAGCGACGATTGGGGGCTGCCGAGCGGCGCGCAGCCCTGGTCCTTTCGCGGCACCTCCGCGCCCGGGGGCGCGAGCCAGGACGCCGAGCGCCGGGTGCTGCGCGGCTTCGGCGCGGGGCGCGGACTGCGCTGGGTGCTCACCATCGCGACCGGACTGGTGCTGCTGGATCTGACGGTGCTGGTATTGTCGGCGAGCGCGCACCTACCCGCCGTGCACCCGCTGAGCCTGGTACTGCCGGCCGTCACCGCTGCCTGGCTCGTGACGATCACTCTCTCCATCCTGACCCGCCACCCGCGTCTGGTCGTGGGCTCCGAGCTGCTGCTCGAGCGGCGCATGCTGGGCCTGCGCTACGCCGCGGCGCAGATCCGCTCCGACAGCGTGCGCGGGGTCTACCTGCTCGCCGCGCGCAGCGGGCTGCAGCATTTATTGATCGACAGCGCCGAGGGGCCGCTCGCCCTGCTGCTTCGCGTCCCCGACGGAGAACGCGAGAAGCGGGAGCTGTTGCAGAGCCTTGCGCTCCGGTCGGAGGCCCCTACTAACGAATCAATAGCGTCTGCCCCTCGCAGGTGGCAGAGCGGGTGATCAGCCCCTGGTGGGCCGGAACGACCTCGATCCTCAGCTGCTCACCCGCCTTGCAGGTATAGTCTCCGAGATACGGAGAGAGCCCGAGCCGCGACCCGTTCACGTACACCTCCGAGCGCTCCGGTCCCGCCACTACCGACAGCATCAGCCGCAGCGGGGCTCCGCCGACGGCGTTGCTGCGTTCGGGAGCGGGCACGTGCTGAGCCCGTGCGGGCGCAGCAAAGGTGCCCGCTCGAGGCGCGACCTCGCCGGACGCGAGCGGCACGGGGGCGCGCCGCGCCTGGGCGTCGCCGATCGCCAGCGTCATCACTCGCAGCCCAAGCACCGCGCACAAGAGCCCAGCGAGCAGGTGCGCCGCCTTGCCGGCGCGTTTCAAGCGGTCCACCCTCATCCGGTCACTCGCAGCACTTCCGCCAGCGACGTCTGCCCGCGCACGGCACGGTCCAGACCATCTTGCAAGAGCGGGGTCAAGCCGAAGCGGCGCGCGGCCTCGAACAGCTCGCTGGTGGGCTTGCAGTCGATCACCGCCTGCCGCAACTCCGGTCGCATGATCAACAGCTCGCTGATCGGCGCACGGCCGGCGAAGCCTTCGCCGGCGCAGGAATCGCAGCCCACGGGCACGTGGTACTGCGCATCCGGGATCGGCACGCCGAGAGCGGCGAAACGCTGGCGCAGTCCTGCATCTGGCGCCTCTTCCCGCGCGCAGAGCGGACACAACGTGCGCAAGAGGCGCTGCGACAAGCAGCCCACCGTGGCGCTCGCCACCAGGAACGGCTCGATCTGCATCTCGGCGAGCCGCGAGAACGGGCCCGCCGCACCGTCGGCGTGCAGCGTGGTCAAGATCAAGTGCCCGGTGAGGCCCGCCTGCGTGGCGATCTCGGCGGTCTCCCGGTCACGAATCTCACCGATCATGAGCACGTTCGGATCCTGCCGGAGCACGCTGCGCAACGTGCCCGCGAAAGTACGGCCCGCACGCTGGTGCATCTGAGTCTGCGTGGCGAACGGCAGCTCCAGCTCGATCGGATCTTCCAGCGTCACCACCGAGGTCAGGCGGCCCCGCGTGTCCACGACGTGCTTCAGCGCCGAGTAGAGCGTGGTGGTCTTGCCGCTGCCCACCGGTCCGGTCACGAACAACAGCCCCTGTGGACGAGCGAGCGCGTCCACGAGCCCGCGGTAGGTCTGATCGGAGAGCCCGAGCGAGTCCAGCTCCGGCACCCCGCGCGTACCGCGCACGATGCGCAACACCAGGCGCTCGCCGACCTCCGTGGGCAGGCTCGATACGCGCGCCTCCACGGCGACGCCGTCGAGCTGCATCGTCAGGCGGCCGTCCTGCGGCCGCTGGCGGACGTGGGTCTCGAGCCCCGACAAGACCTTGATGCGGGTCGAGAAGGGCTGACTCCAGCGCAGGTCGAGCTCTGCAGCCTGATACAGCACGCCCTCGACGCGATAGGTGATGCGCAGGGACTCGGGCGTGGGCGAGAAGTGCATGTCGCTCGCGCTCACCTCCAGCGCCCCGCGCACCACGTCTTCAAAGGCGCGCACCACGCTCGGTTCCGAGCCCGACAGGTTGCGCGTGATACGCTGCCCGATTTCGGCGATCCATTCGGCGCGATTGCGTAGGTTGCCCGACGGTGCCCGCAACGAGCCGCGCAGCCCGCGCGGCCGCTCCAGCCAGAACGTCACCCCATCGACGCCTGCGGCCAAGGCGAGGCTTCCGCCGAGCGCCCAGCAAGCGCAGCGCCAGACGGGTTGATCCAGCAGTCCGCGCTGCGCCAGCTCCGCGAACGAGCTCAGCGTCGCATCGAGCCCTGTCCACCCGCTGTCGTAGACAATGGTGCCCAGGGCCGCCGCCATACAGGCCAGCCCAAACCCCACGAGGACGCGCGCCGCAGCGAGCATGGCCTAGGCACCGGCCACCTCGTGCGCGCACCTAAGTTCCCGGGCGCGAATTTCGCCCGGGAGCGGCGCTGGCTCCCCTGAGCGGCGGCGCGGCAGTTGGCCCAAAGGCCAGCAGGCCCCCTGGGATTCTGCCGCCCACCGTCACTCGGCCATGACTGATGCCAGATCCTGATCGATCTGCTCGGCGCTGCTGCGCAGCACCGTCGCGTACCAGCGAGTGCGCTCGCTGCGCGCCAGGTACTCGGTCTTCTCCTTGGGATCGGCAGCGGGCTGGCGCACGAGCTCCAGGAAACCGAGCGGCTTGCCCTTGTCGCTCAGATACTCGAGGCGCACCACGGTGTCCTCTGGCTTGGGCGGGTTCTTCGGTGCTTCGACGTAGTTGGTCACACGCAACCGGTCGATCTTGCTCATCCAGTTGCTGACCGTCTCGTCCTTCGTGTCCGCGCTCTCCGGGCGGGCCCAGAAATCCTTCTGATCGCCCTGACGCACGATCTCGCGCTTCTTGCCGCCCACCTCCAGCACCACCTTGCCCAGCTTCTCGTCGGCAAAGTCGTGGAAGTCGCGCTCGATCAGCCGACTATCGGCTGACTGCAGGTCATTGGCGATCGAGCCCGCCATCACGTACGCCTCGCCCGTCTCCGGGTTCTCCACGTAGCGATCGCTGCCGCCCGGGGTCTTCTCGCCCAGCTGCAGCGTGTGCTTTTTGCCGGCGATCGTGACCTCCAAGGTGCCTTGATCCGCCTTGTCGAGACCGAACTCGGCGAGCCGCTCCTTGGCCAGCTTGCCCAGCACGCGGCTCACTTTCATGGTGGCCACGCTCTTCGCCAGGTCGTCGCTCTTGGTCAGGCTCACGAAGCGCTTCGTGCCCTCTTCCTCCGCCGGCGGTGGCGGGGTGTGCGGCGACACGGGGCCGGCGTCAGGGCCCGCCGCGGGGGACGTCGCCGGCTTCACCGTTTCGATCGAACCCACGTAGTAGCGGCCAGCAGCGTCTTCCTTCGGCTCCAGCGAGACGACCTTCTTGTCGGTGCGGAACTCGATGCGCTGCACGTCCGAGAGCCGCCCGGACCAGAGCTCTGCCGCCACGGGATTCTTGTTCGGCTCATCTTCGGAGGTCCAGGCGCGCAAACCGAGCGCACCGGCCACCGCGAACAGGACCAGATGGATACCAATGCTTCGCGTGATCACGCCGTCACCGCCTTGCTCGTGCGGCGGGCGCGACGGGAGATCCCGAGCCCCACGCCCAGCACCAGCGCCGGAACGCCCACGATGGTGCTGTAGAACCAGACCTGATCGCCCTGCTTGCTGTGCTCGATGCGCACGTCCTGCTCATCGTTCACCTCGCCGGCAAAGCTGTCCTCGCCCCCCAGCCAGCGGATCGCATCCATCAGCAGCAGGCGGTTGGGGCCGAAGTTGGAGAGCAGCAGATCGGTCAGGCCGTCTGCATCGGAGAGCACGAACGCGCGCATCTCCTTCGGCTCTTTCTTCGCGTCCTTGTCCTTGTCGTCGGCCTTGGGAGCCGCGGCGCCCTCCACCGGCTTGGTAACAGCGGCCACCAGGTTGTAGGTGTCCTTCTTCTCGGTGTCCTTGTCGAAGTCGTAGTTTTGATTCAGGTCCGCGAAGGTGCCTCCCATGGCCTTCAGCGCCATGTCCACCTTGTAGCCCGGCAGGTTCAGCGCCGACAGCGAGCCCGCCCGAGCGAAGATGATGGCTGCGCGCGCCGCATTGCGGCTCAGCGTCGACACCGAAGCGTGGGATGAGAAGCGGTTGGTAATCAGCAGCGCGCGGTCAGAGTTGTTCGCGCGCCGGCGCACGTGCTGGGTGTCGTTCGCCAGCAAGGTCGGCGAATACTCGAGCCCCGCTACCTTGGCCAGCGCCTGCAGGCCCTGTACCGTGCGTGTAACGGGCGCGCCGCCCGCGGGCAGCCCAGCCTGCTCGGTGGCGCCGGTCGGAACCTCGTTGACAATCGAGTCCGCGTCGAGCGCGATGAACAGCTTGCCGCCCTTGTCCCCGTAGCGCTGCAGCGAGTCCACCTCTTCGGGTGCGAACGGCTCGGTCGGGCCGAGCACGAACACCACCTCGGCGTCGTCCGGCACGTCCTTGCCCAGGCCCTGCGCGAGACCGAGCGTGCGGATCTGGTAATTCTGGCTGCGAATGATCTCCTGCACGATGTCCGCGGAGCGGCCCTTCTGCTTCTCGTCCTCGGACGGAGCGTTGAGCTCGCCGTGGCCCACCGTCAGGTAAGCGATGCGCCGCGAACGCAGCAGCTTGTACAGCTGCTCCTGCACGTCCTTGTCGAGCGTCTTGAGCTTGGGCCGCGCCGCCTGCATGTCGGCGCCGATGCTCAGCGTGCGCGTCGTGTCACCCTTGGCGAACACGATCGTGCCGTCGCTGAACACCTTCATGTCCTTGGCCAGCTTCGGCTCCAGGTAGCGGTCGACCATGGCGAGTTCGACGTTGGGCACGCCTTTCACGAGCTCCGTCAGGTAGCCCGCCACCTCCATCCGCACGTCGCTCACCTCGGGAAAGAACGCGGTGATCTTCAGCGGTTCGGTGAACGACTCGATCATCTTGCGAGTCGACGAGCCCGGTTCCGAGGTCTTGAAGTACGAATAGTCGACGCGGGCCTTGGTCTCGCTCGCGGCGTACACGAACATCGAGCAGTAGCCCGCCGCGAGCGCGAGGGCGAGCCCTGCGGCGGCGGCAGCTTGCACGCGCCGCGCCTCGAGGTGCACGGCCTTGCGCATCGAGGCCAGCGCCACCTCGGCGAACAACATCGGGATCACGCTCGCGGCGATCAACGTCACCCAGGTGATGAGCAGCAGCGTCTCCGCGCGCTCCCGGCTCTTGACGCCGAGCTTCGAGATGCCGAGCAGGTCTTCCCCGGTGCTCGTGGTGGCCGAGTAGACCAAGAGCCCGACCAGTCCCAGGATACCGAGCACGCCAAACAGCTTCTCGATCGAAGCGCGCTGGCCCTGCCCTTTGTATTGGGGCAGGAAGCGCACCACGGTGGCCGCCAGCGCCAGCAGCGCGCCGATCAGGCTCAGCACCAGGCTCACGTGCTCCAGCGTGACGATCACGCGCTGGGCCAGATAGACCAGCACCAGGCCCACCACGTAGGCGGGCACCGCCCACGCCGGAGTCGTGGCCTGCAATTTCGTGCCGGCCGCCTTGGAGACGCCACCGCCCGGGGACGGCGCAGTCGCCTGTTCGCTCTCTACCGCCATCGCCGAGCCTCCAGAATCTTCACTGCCCCCAGCAAAAACAGATACGCGACGCTCAAGTAATACGCTGTGGCCCCCAGCTCCAGAATGCCGAACTGGAAGGGCCGAAAGTTGGCGTGATGCAAAGCCGCCGCCGCCATGAACTTGTTCAAGGGTGGATCGATCGCTTGCGCCAGCACCCAGAACACCAACATCACCACCACGATCGCCGCGCCGACCACAATCGAGACCAGCTGCGAGCGGGTCAGCGTCGACGCAAATAGCCCGATCGCGGCAGCCGCGCCGCCGATCAACAACTGGCCCAGATAGCCGACCACGATGTGTCCGAAAGCCACCTTGCCGTTCACCAGCAAGAGCAGCGGCATGTACACGGACAGCACGGTCAGCAGGAGCACCATGCACCAGACCGAGATGTACTTGCCGACGATGATCTCCCACTCGCGCAACGGCGACGTGTTGAGCAGCGTGAACGTGCCGGTCTGGCGCTCTTCCGCCACGAGCCGCATCGACAGGAACAGCGCGGCGGTGATGGTGACGCCGCTGGTCCACCAGAAGTACTCCGCCAGCGCCTCGCCCGAGAGCAGGCGCTGCGAGAGCGAGCGCCAGTAAAACAGGATGCCGTCGAGCAACAGCGCGCTCGCGATCACCACCGCTCCCAGCGGCGAACGGAAATAGGCCCGGAGCTCGCGCCGGGCGATCAACAACGCGCGGCTCACGCGGCCCCCTTCTCGGCGGGAGTACCGCCGGCCAGCTTCAAGAACACGTCTTCCAACTCGCTCTCCGTCTTGGCCAGCGTGAGCAGCGGAAAGCCCGCCTGCAGCAGGCTCGCGCCGAGCTGCTCGCGCACGTCGCGCTTGGCCTGCACTTCGAAGCTCTGCACCTTCGCCCCGCGCTCCAGCGCCGGAATGGCGCCGGCGTTACCGACGCCCGGGATGGCCCGGATCACGCTCAGGATGCGCGCCAGGTCCCCACTGTCCGCCCGCACCGTCAGCTCGATGCGCAAGCCCTCGAGCAGACTCTGCGAGAGCTCTTCTTCCGTGCCCGACGCCACTACCCTGCCGTCGCGCAGCACCAGCAAGCGGTCACAGGTCTCGCTGATTTCCGACAGGATGTGACTCGACACCAGCACGGTATGGTTTTCACGCAGCTGCCGCACCAGCGCGCGCATCTCCACGATCTGCACCGGGTCGAGACCGCTGATCGGTTCGTCGAGCACCACCAGCTCCGGGTCGTGCACCACCGCCTGAGCGATGCCGACACGCTGCCGAAAGCCGTGCGACAGGGAGAACATCGGCTCCTTCAAGACCGCAGTGAGGCCGAGCTTCTCGGCGACCGCGGGCACGCGCGTGCGGCCCTCGGCGGCAGGACGGCCCCGCAGCTCCATGGCGAACTGCAGGTACTCCCCCACCCGCATCTCGTCGTACAGCGGAGGCGTGTCGGGCAGGTACCCGATCTTTCGCCGCACCTCTTCGGGGCGCTCCACCACGTCGATCCCCTGCACGCGGACTGTCCCGGAAGTGGGCAGCAGATCGCACGCGAGGATGCGCAGGGTCGTGGTTTTACCGGCGCCGTTCAAGCCCAGCAAGCCGACGACTTCACCCTTCTCGATCGTAGCGGACACGGGACCGATCGCTCGGCTCTGCCCGTAATACTTGCATAACTCTTGTATCTCGATCACAAGCTTTCCCGTCCCGAAGGTTTGGAGGGTTCCAAGGACTCCGCGCGCCTTGGACCGATGAGCGGACGCGGTTATTCCCTCAACCCCTTGCAAAGCGCAAGAGATGGCGTGCAAGTCCCGAGCTAGCTTGGTCTTGGACACATTCCCCCAACGGGAGGCCCTGACGCCGGACAACGGCACCGCTCGTCACTCTCCGATCGGCAACGGGGATGGCCGCCTCATGCCGCTGTCGCCGCGGGATCTGGCGGACGCGATCCGCGAAGCTGCGCTCACCCTGGGCTTCGCCCGGGTGGGCTTCTGCCCGATCGAGCCGTTTGCCCAGGCAGGCGAGGCGCTGCGCGGCTGGCTCGAGCGCGGGCTCCACGGCGACATGGCGTATCTCGCTGGGGAGACACGCCACGAGCCGAGCCGGCTCTTGCCCGAAGCCCGCAGCTTGATCGTGGTGGCGTTGCCGTACGGCGGGGACGAACCAGCCCGCAACGAGCGGCGCTTGCCCCTGACCGGCCAAATCGCCCGCTATGCCCGCGGCGCGGACTATCATTCGGTGCTCAAGGAAAAGCTGCGGCTGCTGGCCGATCGCTGCGCCGAGCTGACCGGGCGCAGCGTGCTGGCACGCCCTTGTGTGGACACGGCGCCGCTGCTCGAGCGCGAAGCCGCGCGGCGCGCGGGCATCGGCTTCACTGCGAAGTCGACCTTGACCATCGCTCCCGGCCTGGGCAGCTACGTGCTGCTCGGCGAGCTCTTGCTCGACTTGGAGCTCCACCCGGATCAGCCGCTCGCGGCGCGCGGCTGCGGCAGCTGCACGAGCTGCCTCGTGGCGTGTCCCACCTCCGCATTCCTGGACGCCTACACGCTCGATGCCCGCCGCTGCATCTCGTATCTGACCATCGAGATCAAAGGGCCGATCCCGCGCGAGCTGCGCCCGCTGATCGGCGACTGGGTCTTCGGCTGCGATGTGTGTCAGGAGGTCTGCCCCTTCAACCATTCGCGGCGCCCCCGCCCCCACGACCCTGCGCTGGCGCCCCATCCGCGCCTGAGCGCGCCCGGGCTCGCGAGCTTGCTGGAGCTGACGGCGGCCGGGTACCGCCGCTTCGTCAAGCGCAGCGCTCTGCGACGCATCGGCCGCGTGCAATTGCAACGCAATGCGGCGGTGGCTCTCGGCAACTCGGGTGCGCCGGAAGCAGTGGAGCCGCTGGCGCGCAGTCTGGCGACCAACTCCAGCGAGCTGGTCAGGGCGCATGTCGCCTGGGCTCTCGGGCGCCTGCCGGGGGTCGAGCCCCGGCGCTTGCTCCAGGCCCACCGCGAGCGCGAGCCGGAGGCCTCGGTGCTAGAAGAGATTGATCTCGCCTTGGCCCAATCCCGACGCACAGATGCACCATCACTCTAGATCTGATTTCTCATGTCTTTGAGACCCCTTCCGGAAGACCGCCGCGAGCGGCTGCCCCGGCTCTCGATGGGCCAGCTGGGAGTGGTGTTGCTGCTGGTGTCGATCAGCGTGCTGTTCCTGGCTGCCAGCGTGGCGGTGCTGATCACACATGCCCAGGCTCCCGAATGGCGCTCCTCCGAGCGACACGGCCTGCCCTGGAGCACCGCGCTGAGCACGGCGCTGATCGCCGTCGTCAGCACCCAGTTGCAGCTCAGCCTGATCGCGATCCGCAGCAACCGCTTCACGACCTGCCTCAGCCGGTTGCGGCAGGGCACCTACGCGGCTGCGGGCTTTCTGTTCGTGCAGGCCTGGAATGCGCGTCAGCTGTTTGCGCTGCAGGGCCCGAGCCTCAACCGAGCCCTGTTCTTGTTTTCCTATGGCCTACTGGTCGGCCTACATGCTCTGCACGTACTGGGAGGCTTCGTTCCACTGGTCATCGTGCAGAGCCGGATCGCGCGCCGCGACTACTCCAGCTCACGGCATGCCGGGCTCACGTTCTGCGTCCAGTACTGGCACTACTTGAGCGTGATCTGGCTGGCGCTGCTCGCCACGCTCGCCTGGGTGGCCTGAACTCCGCTATGGAGGGCAGATGGCAGAAGCGGGCGGCCTCACCTTTTCCCAGGTCCTCGGCGAGCTCGAGCGCGGCCGCGGCCTGGACGCGGATGGGGCGCGGCGCGTGTTCGACGCGATCTTCGCGGGCGAATGGAATCCGATGCAGATCGCCGGCCTGCTCGTGGCCTTGCGGGTCGTCGGCGAGACTCCGGACGTGGTCTGCGCGGCCGCGGCGGCGATGCGCGCGCGCATGGTCTGCGTCGATCACTCCCTGCCGCTGGTGTTTGACACCTGTGGCACCGGCGGCGACGGCCAGGGCACCATCAACGTGTCGACCGGGGCCGCGCTGATCGTCGCGAGCGCCGGCGTGCCGGTGGCCAAGCACGGCAACCGTGCCGCCTCCAGCCGCTCGGGCAGCGCCGATGTGCTGGGTGCGCTGGGCATTCCGCTCGACCTCCCGCCGAGCGCGCAGAGCGGTCTCTTGGCGAGCAACAACATCGCCTTCCTGTTCGCGCCCGCCCATCATCCGGCGATGAGGCACGCCAACCCGGTCCGGCGCGAGCTCGGCGTGCGCACCATCTTCAACGTGCTCGGGCCCCTCGCCAATCCCGCTCGCGCCACGCATCAGCTGGTGGGCGCCTTTTCCGACGCTGTGCGCGACCTGATGGCGCGCGCGCTGCGCCAGCTCGGCTCGCGCTCGGCGTGGGTGGTCCACTCCGAAGACGGGCTCGACGAGATCAGCCCCTATGCGCCGACGCGCGTCAGCGTCGTCACACCGGCGGGGGTACAGGAGCGCTGCGTGGCGCCGGAAGACTTTGGCCTGCAGCGCAGCCCTGCCGGCGCGCTCGCCGGCGGCGACCCGGAACACAACGCCGGCATTCTGCAGCACATCCTTGCGGGCGAAAAGCACCCGGCACGCACCGCGTTGGTGCTGAACGCGGCGGCATCACTCGCCATCGCGCGCGGGATCGAGCTGCGCGCGGCCGCCGGTCTGGCCGAGTCCGCGCTCGCCAGCGGCGCCGCGCTGAAAACACTGGAGACCTGGCGCGAGCTGGCACGTGCGGCCGCCCCCACGCCGAGCCCCAGCGCATGAGCATCCTGGCCCGAATCCTCGACACCAAGCGCGGCGAGCTCGAGCAGTTGCGCCGCGAGCGTCTCCCCGCTCCGCCCGCGCTGCGCAGCTTCGATCTGCGCCGGTCCCCGGGCGGGGCGCTGCGGCTGATCACGGAGATCAAGCGCCGTTCTCCGTCCGCCGGCGCACTCTCGCGCGTGCTGTCCGTCGCCGATCGAGCCCGTGCCTACGAGCGCGCCGGCGCCTCGATGCTGAGCGTGCTCTGTGATGCGACCTATTTCGACGGCTCCTTCCAGCACCTGGCCGAAGCGCGGGCGGCGAGCTCGCTGCCGATCCTGTGCAAGGAGTTCATCGTGGACGAGGCGCAGCTCGACGCCGCGCGAGCGCACGGCGCGGACCTGGTGCTGCTGATCGTGCGCTGCCTCGAGCCGGCCCAGCTCGCGCGCCTGCTGCGCGCGGCGGCGGAACGTGGCCTCGGTGTGCTCACCGAAGTGTACGCGCCGGAAGAAGTGCCGATCGCGCTCGACGCCGGGGCCGACCTGGTCGGCGTGAACACCCGCAACCTCGACACGCTCGAGCTCGACATCGCTCGCGGTGAACGTGTGCTGGCGGCGCTGCCGGAGCGCGTGATCCGGGTGCACCTGTCGGGCATCCGCGACGAGGTGCAGGTGCGCGCCTGCGCCCGTTCGCGCGCCGACGCCGCACTGATCGGCGAGACCCTGATGCGCCAGGACGATCCGGTGCCGCTCTTGTCCAGGCTGGTCGCCGCCGCCAGTTCGGGTTGAGGCGCTGATATTTGCCGCGGCCGATATTTGCCGAAGCGGTGCGGCGCGGGTAGCCTCTGGCCGTGAGCGTGGAGGCGCTGGTCGATGCCTATTTGAGCCACGCTCGCGTGGAGAAGGGGGCGAGCCGCAACACCATCGAGGCGTACGCCCGCGATCTGGGCGGCTTTGTCAGCTTCCTCTCCGAGCAGTCGATCAGTGATTTCGAGCAGGTAGACCTGGCGGTGGTCAGCGAGTGGCTGCAGTCGCTCACGGCGCGCGGCCTGTCGCCGCGCAGCTCCGCGCGCCACCTCTCCGCTCTGCGCGGCCTGATGCGCTTCCTGGTGCACGAAGACGAGCTGTGCAGCGACCCCACCGAGCTCGCGGCGCGGGCCCGTCTCGGGCGGCGGCTGCCCCGTCCGCTCAGCCAGGAGCAGGTGCTGCGCCTGCTGGAGATGCCGGATGCGACGCGCGTGCGCGGGCTCAGGGACCGCGCCATGCTGCACCTGATGTATGCCTCCGGGCTGCGCGTCAGCGAGCTCTTGTCGCTCCGGCTGCGCGATGTGGACCTGGCGCGCGGAGTGATCGCCGCCTATGGCAAGGGCAGCAAACGCCGCTTGGTGCCCGTGGGCGAGGTGGCCCTGCGACACCTGGAAGCGCATCTCGAAGCGCAGCCTCCCGCC
>JAICTU010000608.1 GCA_025936205.1 Polyangiaceae bacterium
ACTCAGCGCGCGACCGGGAACTTCGCCAGCTTGTGCTGCAGCGTGCGGCGGTGCATGCCCAGCACGCGCGCCGCGCGCGAGATGTTGCCGTTGCACTCGCGCAGCACGCGCTCGATGTGCTCCCACTCCAGCCGCGCCAGCGACGGCACTTCGTACGGCAGCTCGTCCTCGCGCGGCCGCTCGGGCTCCGCCTCGAACGCCGACAGGATGCGATCGGCGTGGCAGGGCTTGGTCAGATAGTCGCGCGCGCCGAGGCGCATCGCCTCCACCGCGGTCGCGATGCTGCCGTAGCCGGTGAGCACCACCACCTGCAGGCCCGGCTGCTGGCGCAGCAGCTCGCGGATCAAGGCCAGCCCGCCCGGGCCCGGCATGCGCAGATCGACGATCGCGCGATCGATGCTGCGCGACGCCAGCTGCAACGCGCGCTCCTGATCGGAGGCTTGCAGTACGACGTGACCGCGTGCCTCCAGCGCCTTGCCGAGCCGCTCGCGAAAGCGCTCGTCGTCATCGACGAGCAGCGTGACGAGCGGGCGCCCCGGGCCGCCGTGAGCGCCGTCGCTCATGCGGGGGCCCCCGCACGGGCGAGCGGCAGACTCATGCGGGCGCTGGTGCCCACCCCCGGCTTGGACTCGATGCGCAGCTCTCCGCCCTGGCTCTCCACGAAGGCTCGCACCAGAAACACGCCCAGGCCCATGCCGCGCCCCGGCTGCTTGGTGGTGAAGAACGGCTCCCCGATGCGCTGCAGGACGGACGCCGGCATACCGGAGCCCCCGTCTTCGACCGCGATCTGCGCTTCTTGGCCCTGGTCGCGCACCAGGACGCGCACGCGCGCGCCGGGCGCGCTCGCGTCCAGCGCGTTGCGCACGAGCGCGACCACGGACTGGATGGTCTGGCCGGGCGGGAGCGGCAGGCCGTCGCGCCCGGTGGCCAGCTCGAAATCGATGCGCCGCGCCTGTTCCTCGCCGAGCTGCGCACGCACGCTGCGCATCAGCTCGCGCGGATCGAGCGAGCGCGCCTCGTCGGCGGCAGGGGCCGCGCGCGCCGCCATCCGGCTCAGGATGTCCTGGCAGCGCTCCACCTCGAGCAAGATCAGCTCCAGATCCTCGGCGTGCGCCTCGGCGCCGCGCAGCGAGCGCAGCGCGAGCGCAGCCTCGTGCGCGGCCACCGCGATCGTGCCCAGCGGGCTACCCAGCTCGTGTGCGGCGCCGGCGGCGAGCTGCGTGATCGCCGCCAGCCGGGCGTTGCGCGCGCTGGCCTCGCGCAGCGCCGCGATTTGCTCGCGCTGAATGCGGATCGCCTCGCTGATGCGGCGCACGAAGAACGTGGTCAGCGCCGCCGCCAGCACGAACGCGATCCACATGCCCTGCAGGTGCGGGCCCATGCCGTGGTGCAGCGCGTGGCTCTGCATCGGCACCAGGAACAACGACCCGAAGCCCGCGAACGAGAGCGCCGCCACCAGCAACGTCCAGCGCGCGCTGAGCACCATCGCCGAGAGCGTGATGTGCACCAGATAGAACACGGTGAACGGGTTCATGGCGCCGCCCGAGGCCGCGAGCAGCGCGGTGAGCAGCAGCGTGTCGAACGCCATCACGCCGCCGGTGATCTGCGACGCGGACCAGCCAGGCGGCAACCGCGCGCAGGCGAGCATCAGGGCCAGATTGGAGAGCGCCGCCAGCAGCGTCAGCGAGCTCAGCAGCCCGAAGGGAAAACCCAGCTGGAAGCCCCAGTGTGCCACTGCCACGGCCACGACCTGGCCCAGCACGGCGAGCCAGCGCAGCCGCACCAACCAGGGCAGAGTCAGCTGTGGATCAGGGTCGTGGAGCATTTGCGCCCCGGGATGCCGTGTCGCACTGGTTTGCGTCAAGCCGCTTGTCCGGGGTGCGGCTGTTTTGCAGCGCCGCGCGCGCGGGTGCGAGATTTTGCCGCAGGAATGCGCAGCCTGATTGTGCCTAGATGGGCCCATGACGGCGCTCCATCGCGGCCGGCGCTGCCGCGCGCTCAGCGGCTGGTCTCCGCTGCTGGGCTGGTTCCCGCTGCTCGCCTGCGCTTCGAGCTACGAGCCTGGAATCCAGGTCGAGCTGAGCTCGCGTCCGAGTGGAGAGCTGGAACAGAGCACGGCGCGCGGCGTGGTGAAGATTGACGAGCTGAGCTGGACCAGCTCCGAGATCGAGCTGGAGCGCTGCCCCTCTGCCCTCGCCCAGGCCTGGGGTTGGCTGGTGCCTTCGGCGCAGGCGCACGGCATCTCGACGCCGACGCGCCTCGCCGTGCCCACGATCGTCAACGCGAACGCGCCAACGGCCCTGGGCGAGCTCGCGCCGCCGGCGGGGCGCTACTGTTCGGTGCGTTACCGCGTTTCGCCGGCGGACGATGACGCCCTGGGGCTGGGCGCGGCGCTGGACATGCGCGGAGCTTCCTTGCGTTCCAGCGGCGAGCTCGAGCCTGCCGGCAGCGCGAGCAGCAGCTGGTCGCTGCAGAGCCAGCGCAACTTCGAGCTCTCGCGCGAGCTCTATCTGGAGCTGTCTGCGGAGCAGCTGCATGCGCGCCTGAGCTTCGGCCTGGATGCGCAGCGCTTCCGCAAGGCGATCAGCATCGGCTGGTTCGAATCCGTGGCGCGCGAAGAGCTGCTGATCGAGGCCTTCCGCGCGGCGTTCGAGGTGGAGGTCGAGTGATGCTGTGGGTCGCGTTCGCCTGCGCCGTGTGCAGCACCGGTGATCCGACTCTGACCGTGGCCGGCGCCGAGCAACCCTATGCGGGCCGGCTGCGCTCCGCGCTGGAGCTGCAGTACCAGACGCACGACGCCGGGCGCGCCGGCGTGGACCAGCTGCGCATCGCCGAGACGCGGGCGGACGTCTCGCTCGCCTGGGCGCCCGATCCGCGCTGGCTGTTTGCAGCGCGTTTGCCGCTGCTCGATCGCCAGATCGAGGATCCGAGCCTGGGCGTGCGAGAGACCTGGGGCATCGGCGAGCTGGAGCTCGACGCCAAGTGGTTCGTGTGGACGCACCGTGAGTTTGCGCCGCGCTGGCTGATTGCATGGCTCTCTGGCGTGCAACTGCCGACGGCGCCACTGCACCGAGACACTGCCGGGGAGGTCCTGCCGCTCGAGGCTCAGCCGGGCGCCGGGTCCTGGGACGTGGTGTTCGGACCCAGCGTGTCGGCCTTCGCGGGCGACACCTCTCTGTACGCGAGCCTGCTCTGGACGCAGCCGTTGCTCACGCCCGGGCCCTTCGAGCCCGGTGCCTCGCTCGGCGCCAGCCTGGCATTGCAAGAGCAGCTCGCGGGGTGGCTCGCGGCGCGCGCCGTCGCCGAGCTCCGCGCCGATCGACATAGCAGCGAGCAGGGCCAACGAGATCCGGACTCGGGCGGTGCCGTCGCGTTCGCAGGCGGCGACGTGGTGTGGAGCCCGCTCCCGGATCTGGTGGCGCAGCTCGGGGCGCGGGTGCCGGCCTACTCGCGGCTGCGCGGGGCGCAACGCGAGGGCCCGGCATTCCGGTTCGCGCTCGTGCGCGACTGGTGAAGGCAGCGCGCGCGCTGCGAGTCAGGGCACGTCGATGTAGAACGCGACGTGGCCGTGCGGCGAATCCTCGGGGATGTCACTGCAGTCCTCGAAGAAATGCCAGCGCACCACCCAGCGACCCGAGCGATCGAACACGATCGGGCCGATCTCGTAGGTGCCGTCTGGGCCCTCGCTGGCGGTGATTTTGTTGCTCGGAGAGGGGTGGTTGCCCTCCTCCATGAAGATCTCGGGGTTCGAGGGCTCGGCACCCTTGGCGGGCTTGCCGTCGCTCAGGGTGTCCAGCTTCACGGTGAACGTGACCGGCTCGTTGAGCCGGATACAGGTGTTGGTGAACGAGACGTGATACTTGCAATCGTCGTCGGCGGCCTCGCTGCCGGAGTTCGTCTCGTGTTCCTCATCCTCGTCGGCCGCGGCGTCGTCCTCGGCGGCGGTGACGCACATGCCGACCTCCTGCGCCCCGGCCGCGCAATGATCTTCCTCCGCTGCAGTGCTGGTCACGGGCCCACCGCCGCCCTCGCACGTGCCGGGTTCCATGGGGCTGCCGCCCTTGTCGTCATCCGAGGAACACGCAGCGCCGCCGGCGGCGAACGCGAGCAGCAGCCACGCGACGGGCTTCCATCCAGACCAAGAGCTCGAGCCAGCCTGTGTGGTAATGCGGGACATCCAAACCATTTGCCTCTCCTAATCGATCTCGTCGACCACCGAGTGCGGCTTTTGATCGCAGGCATAGCGCGCCTGGCGACGCCGCAGCGGCCGCGATACACTTCGACACATGCCGCAGGCCGCCGGGTCAGTAGTTTTTCGCGTCGTTTTAGGCCTCGCGTTGTCAGCGCTCGGCGCGTGCTCGGGAAGTTCATCGGAGCCTGACGGCACGGCGGGCGACCCCGAGGGTACGGTCTCGTGCGAGCAAGACCCGCGCGTGGACTCCTATCAAGGCCTGGCCAGAACAGGCGATCTGGGCGTGCTCACCTTCCGGCTCGCACAAGCAGAGCCCGCCCCTCCCGCGAAGGGCAACAACACCTTCCATCTCGACATCACCGACGCAGCCGGCGCTCCCGTCGCCGGAGCGCTGAAGATCGACCTGAAGATGCCCGACCACGGCCACGGCACTTCCGTGAAGCCGAAGGTGTCCTACGATCCCGCGACCAGCGAGTGGACGGTCGATCCTTTGTATCTCTTCATGCCCGGCGTCTGGCGCATCCAGCTCGAGGCGTACGCCGGCGCAGCCACCACGGGTGCGGCGCTGGACCGTACGGCGCTG
>JAICTU010000008.1 GCA_025936205.1 Polyangiaceae bacterium
GATCTCGCCTTCGAGCCCGTTGGCTTTGGCGGCGAGCTCCCAAGCACGCTGCATGGCGCGCGTCACTTCCGGGTCGGCGTTGCCGCTCGGATAGGCGCGCGCGATCATGCGCGAGAACAGGCCGGCGCGGCTCGCCCACTCGGTCACGTCCGCGGAGCGCGGCGGGGGCGGGGGCGGCGGGATGCCCGGAGCTTGCTGCGGATCGGCCGTCTTGTCCCAGGCCTGCGAGGGCAGCGAGCGCTGCAGCGCCTTCAGCTCTTCGAGCAGATGGTGGCCATCGCGATAGCGGCGGCGCTGCTCTTTCTCGAGCAGGCGCAGGATGATGCGCTCGGCGACGGGGTTGCAGTCCTTGCGGATGCTGCTGGGCCGCGGCGCTTGCCCGGTGCGCTGCATTTCCAGCAGCGTGTCACGGTCGCTGGAGCGGAAGGGCAGCTGCCCGGTGATCATCTCGAAGAACAGGATGCCGAGCGCGTACAGATCCGACTGCGGACCCGCCGTCTCGCCGCGCGCTTGCTCGGGCGACATGTATTCGGGCGTGCCGAACACCGCCCCCTTGGGCGCGAGGCGCGGATCGTGCGCGAGCGCCGCCAGACCGAAGTCGAGGATCTTCACGAAGTCTTTGCGGCCGCCGCGCGTGGTGAGCAGGATGTTGTCGCTCTTCAGGTCACGGTGCACGACGCCCAGGTCGTGCGCGCGCGCGAGCGCAGCGCCCATCTGCTCCAGCACGTCGACGGCGCGCTGGATCGGCATCGGGCCGCGCGCGATCTCGGTCGAGAGCGGAGTGCCGACGAGATATTCCATCACCAGGTACAGCTCGCCGTCATCGGTCTCGCCGATGTCGTGGATGTCGATGATGTGCGCGTGATCGACGCGGTTGGCAGCGCGCGCCTCGCGCAGCATCCACGCGCGCAGATGCGTCTCGCCGCGCAGATCGGGGCGGATCAGCTTCACCGCCACGACGCGATCGATCAGTACGTGGCGGGCACGGTAGACGATGCCCATGCCGCCTTCGCCGATGCGCGCCTCGAGCCGATAACGGCCGGCGATGACCTTGTTGAGCGCCAGGTCGTCCCGCTGGCGACTGCTACGAGTGGACTTGTTAGCGGCTGCTTGAACCATGTCTACGCTTCTACGCTCACTGGCTGATGGGTCATCGGCTGCTACGTCGTTGGCTGCGGATTGATCGACTGCGGAAGGCTCGAACCGCATCGCTAGAGGATGTTACGGGCAGTGCACCACGGTAACCAAGGGCCAGCTACGCGAATTGTCCGAGGGCGAAACAGCGCACGCGCCGGTGACAGATGAAGTAGCTTTCCTTACCTGTCAGAACACGCCGCGCAGCAGCGAGAGGTGCAGCTCGGTCGCCTGAGTCACGCGGAACATGTGGACCTCCGCGTCGCTGAAGGTGCGCGCGACCTCCACGCTGGGCAGCTCGAGCCGGGCATCGGCCGGAGCATCCTCGTCCGGGGAGCGTTCCGGCCTGTAGTCATCTGGCTGGAAGCTGGTCGCCGTCACTACGCCGATCAGCGTCGGGATCACGAGCGCGATGCCACCGGCGAGGAGAAAGGACGGTGGCTTCGGACTGGCGGATCCACCGATGTAGTAACCGGCCACGCCCCCGCCCCCGGCGCCGACAACCCCGCCGAGCGCGTAGAGCCAGCCGGACTGCACGCCGATGGCGGCTTCCGTCAGCATCACGACCTCGGAACCGGCGAGCGCGCCGCCGGCGATGCCCTTGGCCCGGTTGGCGGTCTTCGACTCAGCCCGGCTCTCGCCCGCGCTGGCGAGGAGGGCCAGCAAGGTACAGAAGCCGAGGGCCCGCGCGGTGTGCGCCCGCAAGCTCATCCTCGGGAAGCTCGGGGTGCGGGGTGTCCCCGCAGAAATGTTCATGATCTTGCCTGCTCTCCGATGGCCTTCCAGGCGCCCCGCGTCGATCTGGCCAGATTCTACAGCGGACGAAGAGAGCGGGATCTTTAATGTCTCGAGGGCCGGCCCGGCGCCCGTGAGGGTAGGAGCTGGAGGCGGGTAGGGTGCAGATTCCAGCCCTAGCGACATGTCCGGGGCCGGCCGTTCCCTGCCGACATCTGCCCTTTGTGTCCCGAGGGACACTGCGCCCGGTTGCCATCCGGCTCGCTTTCGACCAGATCGGGAAAACTTTCGCATGAGCATCCGTGCCGCCCAAGAGGTTCGCGTCGCCGCCCACGCCGCGGAGGCACCCGTGTTCGTGGCGGGGCAAGCGCTGCAGGAGCGGCTTCGGTCGTGGATCGAGCTCGCGAAGCCGGGCGTGACGCGTCTCGTCTTGATCACGACCCTGTTTGGGGGCCTGGTCGCTCCCGGGCACGCCTCGCTCGCGCGCTGGCTGCTGACTCTGATCGGGACCGTGCTGGTGGTCGCTGCCGCCAACGCCCTGAACATGGCTCAGGAGGCGGATATCGATGCGCTGATGACGCGCACGCGCGTGCGGCCGCTGCCCGAAGGGCGCCTGGAGGTCGCGCCCGTGATCAAAGTGGCCATCGCCTGGGCGCTGATCGGCACGGCGGCGCTGCTGGCCGTGAACGTGGCGACGGCGGCGCTCGCGCTGCTGGCGCTGGTCAGCTACGTCTGGGTGTACACGCCCCTCAAGCGCGTCACCCCGCATGCGCTGTACGTCGGCACGTTGCCGGGCGCGATCCCGCCGCTGATCGGCTACGCGAGCGTCACCGGCGGGCAGCTGGATGCGCGCGCGCTGGCTCTGTTTGCGCTGCTGGCCGTGTGGCAGGTGCCGCACTTTCTGGCGATCGCGACCTTCCGGCGCGCGGAGTACGCGCGCGCGGGTCTGCCGGTGTTCACCGTGTGTCGCCCGCAAGCGACGGTCCGCCGCTTGATGCTGGGCTGGAGCGTGGCGCTGTTCGCGGTGAGCTTGCTGCCGATCGCGCTGGGCATGGGCGGCACGCTGTACGCAGCGCTGGCGGTGGGCTTCGGCTTGGCGTTCCTGGCGGGCACGCTGTACGGCTTGCAGTCGAGCGCCGATGACCGCTGGGCGAAGTCGCTGTTCTTTGCCTCGATGCCGCACCTGGTGGTTTTGTTCGTCGGGCTGGCGATCTGAGCGCCGGTTGCGGCATGCTCGCGCCGTGCGCGCGCTCGTCGTAGGTGTTGCGGTTGCAGCCGTGGGCTGTTCCACCGGTTCGCAGCGGGTGGAGCGCGCCGCATTGCCGGCGCAGGCCGCGGGCGCGGCGCCCGGGCGCAGCGAGCATACGAGCTCATCGAGCGGAGTTGCGCGCCGCTGGCTGCTGTATTTGCCGCGTGGGGCCGGCGGCGCGCCGGCGCCGGGATTGCCGCTCGTCTTCGACCTGCACGGCTCCGGCGGCACACCCGAGGATCAGCTGGAGCTGAGCGGGCTCGAGGCACTGGCGGAGAGCCAGGGCTTTGCCGTGGTGGCCCCGGAGGGCATCGACCGGATGTGGAACGTGCCGGTCGACCCCGCGAAGCCGAGCGATGTGCGCTTCGTGTCCGAGCTGATCGACGAGGTGAGCGCGCTCACGGCGATCGATCGCCAGCGCGTGTTTGCGACGGGCTTCTCCGGCGGTGGCCGCATGGTCTCCCAGCTTGCCTGCGACCTTTCCGAGCGCATTGCCGCGATCGCGGCGGTCGGCGGTATCCGATTTCCGGGGCCGTGCAGCGAGGCGCGCTCGCTGCCGATTCTGGCCTTTCACGGCACCGCCGACGAAACCAATCCCTACGATGGCGGCGGGCGGCCTTACTGGGGCACGGGCGTCGAGGATGCGGTCAGCGGCTGGGCGGCGCACCATCATTGCCCGGAGCGCGGCGAGCGTCCGCTCGGCGCGAACGTGACCGAGATCCGTTACGCCGGCGCGGACTGCGGCGCCGAGGTGGTGCTGGTGCGCATCGACGGGTTTGGTCACTCCTGGCCCGATCGGATCGGCGCGCCGCTGACGGGCAGCGATGCCCAGGGCGAGACCACGGCGGACCAGGCGCTGTGGGGGTTCTTTCAGCGGCATCCGTTGGCGGCGGCATTGGCGCGCTGAGCCTGCCCGCGCTGCGCCGTCGTCCAGTGGGCATTCCTGACGACGCGCGGCGTTGGTGCGAGCCGAGCCCACACGAGAGCCGGCGCGAGCGGCGGGCCTGCTGCATCGCGTGAAACAAAGGCCGGGCGATGGGATACACTCGGCGCGACGAGGGGTCGAGCTTGCCGTCCAGTGGTTGGGATGGCGGCGGATCCGACGCTTGGGATTTTTGCAGGAGGGATGATGAAGGACGAGAAGTCTGTCCGGCGGCACAGGAGCCTCGGAGCACTCCTGGTGCTGGCGCTCGCGGGGGGTGTGTTTTGTGTCTCGCGGCCACCGGAGCAGCCCACTCACCCGGGAGCGGCGCCGGCAGGTGGAGGCAAGCTGTCGCCAGAGTGTCGCGACGAGCTGCGTGCTCAGCAGCGGCTGGCCCGCTTGGCCATCGACGCGATGCGTACTTATGGTCGCATCGACCCCGGACTCTACGATACGAGTCCCTCAGAGGACCGCTCGTCCATTCGCATCAGCAAGGATGCCAAGGCACTGCCCGTCAATGACCGGCGGCGCGCGGGGGCGACCCTGAGACCCCGCGCGACCCCCGATCAACTCGATGATACACTGCGCAAGCTTCCAGAGCTGGAGGCCAAGAAGTTCCTGGAAGCTCACGCTGCAGCGCTGAAGAACTGCGGGGCAGACTGTCCGCCCAAGGTGTACGAGATCGAGGTCGAGAAGCTCGACTTTGGCGATGAATCGGACGCCTACTCGTTTGAGGTCAAGGGTACTCCACCCACCTTGAAGGAGTGGGAGCAAGGCTTTTTGCCGCAGTACCGCAATGTCGCCGGGCAATGCCCGTTCGCGCCGCCGATTCAGCTCGATGAACTGCAGCGCCAGACCATCGGCACGTACAGCCGTGGGACGTCAGAGGAGAGAGTGCGGTGCGACACCCTGCATCCGCCAGAGGACAAATGCGAGGAATGCGAGACCGCCGAGGGTGCCACCGGCGGTTACAAGAAGAAGGGGCCCAGCCGGAGCTGCTGCTACAAGACGTGCCCGCCCGGCCACTGAACAGGGAGTACACGCAATGACTGCCAACGCTCAGCGTACAGCGGCGCGGCTCATCTTCTCGGGATCGCTCGTGCTCGTGGGATGGTCATGGCTCGCCTGCAAGGAGCGGGATCTCACGACGCTGAGCTCGAGCGCGGTTGATGGCGAAGTCGGCGCTGATATCGACGAGCGGAGCCTGATGCCGTCCCCTCCGGTACAGGCTCCCCCGGACACCGCTTCAAGAGGAGCAGGTGGTGCTCCTGGCAGCGCACCGAGCCAGGGCCCGGAAGCCGCGCCGACGCCGGGTCCCCTCGCGCCGGCCGCGCAGGACCCTCCCTCGCCACGAGAGCCGGCACCCGTGGGCGTCTTTGGCGACTGGTGCGCGCGCATGCGGCTGAGCATCGACGACGGCTACGATGTCTCCATCGACGCCGCCGATGCTTACTGGACGGCCGTGAGCGAGGATTGCGCCTGTTCGGGCCTGATCTCGGGCCTGAACGACGATCAACAGGGCGACTGGTTCAACTACTTGATCGAGTACAGCTACCTGTTCACGGGGTGCCCCCTGACGCAAGATCCGCCGCAAGGGGGGCTCGCCGTCTTCGGGCCCGCGTATTTTGGTGATCTCGATCTCGAGTCGCCGAGGCTGGGGCGCGATGACGTGTTGCGCCTGAGTGAAGACTTCACCAGCGCGCTGGTCACGATGTTGGGCCTCAGCGACAGCGATCGCGCCGCCGTGGAGCGAGTGCTGGCGAGCTCGGCGGAGCAGCAGCTCGACCCCGGCCTGTCTGGAGTGCTGTCGCAGTGTGGCGGTGATTCCGGCGATGCCGGCGCCGGCGACGCGGGCCGCTGGCGGGCACAATCCTTGCGAAGGCGCTGAGTCGGAGGTGTGAAATGAAGCGAGGAGCCATGTGGATCGGCGCGGGCTGCTTGCTCGGCGCCGGCGCTTGCACGGCAATTTCGGATTTCTCGGTACACCAGTGTGAGGTGCACACCGACTGCGCGCGCCCGGAAGGCGGGGCCTGGCGGTGTGAGGACTCGCGTTGTGTGCCGGGCTGCGCGAGCAATGACCATTGTTCGGCGACCGATCCGCGCACGCCGATCTGCACGGAGCCGGGTGGCGAATGTGTGAGCCTGTCGAGCGCCGACGCGGCGTGCTTCGCCAGCACGGGCTACGATCCGCAGGGCAGCGGCTCGCTCAGCGCGAAGGATCTGCGCATGGTCGGCGCGTTTGCGCCCAGCGTGAGGTCCTCGACCTGGTTGACGCTACAGCTCGCTGTCCACGAGATCAATGCGGCAGGCGGCGCGTCGAGCCCGCGCGGGGACCAGCCGCTCGTGGCGGTGCTGTGCGATGACTCGAAGGACGCCGTCGACACGGCCATGGATCATCTGGTTCGCGAGCTGCGCGTGCACGCCGTGCTGGGATCGCTGGAAGACGAGGCGCTGCGCGCGGCGCTGGAGCGACCGGCGAGCAAGGGGGATGCGCTGTTCTTTAGCCCGAACGGCGCGGACCTGTCCTCGGCGAACGGCGATCCGGTGGAGCGGTTGCTCTGGTACTGGGGCTCGGCCCACTCCACCGCGGCGCCAGTCTATCCGGCCCTGTTGGATCGGCTGGTGACGCAGTCGCCGCAGGCGCTCACCCCGGACAATTATCGGATCGCGATCGTGCGCAGTAGCGATCGCGAGGACGAGGATCTGGCGAACCTCGTGACGAGTAGCCTGAGCGTGGCGGGCGTCAGCGGCGCCGATCTCGAACGCTTCGACCGCCTGCGCACCTACGTGCTCGGGTCCGGCTCCGAGGTGCCCGCCGATCTCGCAGATTTTGGGCCGGAGCTGGTGCTGGTGTTCGCGGGAGGGCACGAGCCGCAATCGCCGTTTCTGGATCGCAGTCGGGTCATCACGAGGCTGCTGGAGCTCGAGACGAGCTCTCCGCTGTTTCGTCCGATCTACGTGCTTGGTCCGCGCAGCGATCGCGATGCCTGGACGGCGAATACGCTGGTCAACAACTCCAATTTCCGGGCGCGCACGTTGCTCGTGAGCTCCGATCGTCCGATCGATCTCGAACACGGAAGGGCTCTGGCCGCGCGCTACTCCGCGGCCTATCCCGCGCTGCCCCTGGATGCGACGGGTCTGCAGGCTTCGGCCCCGGTCTACGATGCAGCGTACTACCTTGCTTTCGCCCTCGATGCGGCCGGCTCCGTCGCGGAGCCCGGCGCCGCCGAGCTCCGCGACGGCTTGCTGCGTATCAGCGATGCCGCTGGCCCCACCGCGAAGCTGGGGCCTGCAGACTGGGCAACGACGCGCGCGCTGTTTCGGAGCGAGGCTCGGCTCGATCTGCAAGGCAGCAGCGGCCCCGCAGCGTTCGAAATGCAGAGCCAGACGCGCGAGGGCAGCGCGGGCGTACGCTGCTGGGATGCGCAGGGCAACGTGGTCGAGCGCGCCACGTACGATGCTGCCACCGGGACGTTCGTCGATCGGCCGGCGCCCTGTCTGGAAGGGAAGTTCTAATGCGAGCGCGGTGTCACGCCGCGTGGCTCGCGCCGCTCTTGGCGCTCGGCTGCGTGTCCACGGATGGCATCTCGCAGAGCACACTTTCGCTCTGTCCAGACGTGCCACCGGCGGCTGCGTCGTCCTCGCTCGTGCTCCTCAAATCACAGCTGGGCGAAGGCCTGTTGCGCTGCAGCGGCGTCGTGATCGCGCCGACGCTGGTCCTGACGTCGCTCGCCTGCGCCTACCGGCCGCACTCGCTCGGCGATCCGCAGCCGATGCGCCCGCAGTCCAAGTTCTACGACGCTGCGCTCGACCTCGACCAGCTCTGTGAGCGCGATCAGGGCTGGACCGCCCGCGAGGACGGCAGCTTCGCCGCTGCCTTCGGCAAACCTCTGGAGCCGTCGGTGATGCAGGTGTACCTGGCGAGCGATCCCTCCACCACCTTCGCGGTGAGGGATGTATTCGCGTCCGGAGCGCAGTCTCCCTGTTCGCCCGGTCTGGCGCTGCTCGAGCTGGAGCGCGAGACGGACATCCCGGCCTTGCCATTGAGCTTCGACGACCCTGCGCCAGAAGACCCGGTCTGGGTCGAGGGACATTGCACCAGCAGCCCGTCCGTGGTGGCGACCAGCGAGCCTTCGAGCGTGGTTGCGCTCGCAGCAGGGGACGGCAACGAGCAGGCGCCGCCCTGGTCGATGCTCGTCTCGGGCAGCACTCGGGGCACGGACATCGGGGGCGCCGTGGTGTCCCAGGCGGGGGCCCTCGTGGGCGTGATCGTGTCGGGCACAGGTTCGGCCTGCACCGACGCGGGCAGCGAGACCTTTGCCGTGCGCATCTCCGCATTCCGCAAGCTGCTGCTGGAGACGGCGCGGGCGCGAGGGGTCGATCTGCGCCTCGAGCCGTTGAGCGAGCCGGTGCCGGATCCAGGCATCGCCGCCTGCGCTGCACCGGTCGTCTCGCCCTGAACTTGGTACCTGTAGGTGGCGGTGCCGGCGTCCGGTTGGTACTCCGAGGTGCCACCCGTCGAAGCCGGCAGGACGTCGGACGCTTTTTTCTCGCCGCCGGGGGCTGGCACGTCGATTGCGAAGTGTGAAGTCCGAAACGCCTCGGTGAGGGCGTGGGGCTGGGGCGCGTCGCTCTGGAGGATCGATGATGACTGGGACGCAATCGAGAGCCTTGGATCAAGTGCAACCGGCGAACGAAGCCAGCACGGCCCTGCACGCCGCCTACCTGCAAGGCCACCAGACCTGGCCGCAGCTGGAGCTGAGCTACGAACGCTTTCGCGCGCACGTCGGCGCGCTCGCCTACACCAGCTGCGTGGTGCCCGCCTATCCAGCGGACTTGTACCTGTGCGCGGGCTGCGCCAACGGCGAGAGCGCCGCCTACCAGGCGCTCGAGGCCACCCATTTTCCCTCGCTGGAACGGGCAGTGTACGCGATCCTCGGAGAGAAGGCCGGCACGGAGGAGGTGTTGCAGGAGATCCGGACGCGCCTGTTCGTGGGCAGCAGCCCCAAGATCTCGACCTACCGCGGGAGCGGCTCGCTCTCGGGCTGGCTGCGCAGCTTGGCGGTGAACGCCGCGCAGGACCGCGTACGCGCCAACATCGTGCAGCGCGGGCGTCTGCGCCGGCTCGCCACCGCCGAGCGCGGCAGCCCCAGCGCGACCACGCTGGAAGACAGCGCCGAACAGCCCTTCCGCAGGGATTATGCGCGCGTGTGTCACCGTGCCTGGTGCGCCGCGCTCGCCACTCTCGGCAGCGCCGAGCGCCAGCTGTTGCACCACTACTTCGTCTCCGGGCTGTCCATTGATGTCCTGGGTCCGCTCTACGGCGTGCACCGTGCGACGGTGCACCGCCGGATTCGCAAGGCGGTCGAGCGGGTGCGCAACCAGGTGCGCGAACGCCTGTTGCGGCACTATCGCGATCTGAGCGAGACCGATCTCGACGCGCTCGCCTTCCGCGCCTGCTGCGATCTGGACCTCGGCGGGTCGCTGGTCCGCGACGACCTGCAGCCGAGCCACGCCGCCTGAAACACTCTCACGGGGCGGCAGCGGCAGCGCCCGTGCCGCCGCCCAGGAAGTGCTCGAACGCCGCCGTGATGCGCGCATTGCGCGCGCGGATCAAGGCCCCCACGCGTTCGTTCAGGTAGGTGGCGACGCGCTCCTGCCCGAGATCCACCTCCAGCCCGAGCTCGCCGAGGCGCTGTTCGCGCCAGCTCTCCAGTGCCTCGCGCAGCGCGAGCGCGGTCGGAAAGCGCTCGTCGGGGTCCGTTTTCAGGGCCCGGGTGACGATCTCGCGCAACGGCTGCGGCACGTCGGGGCAAAGCTCCTCGAGCGGCTGGTACTTGCCAGCCAGGACCAGCTCGAAGGAAGCGACCTCGGGCGGGTAGGGCAACGCTCCGGCCAGGCTCAGATAGAGGATGCAGCCGACGGCGTGTACGTCCGCGCGCCGGTCGGCGCGGCTCGCCCGCAGCTGTTCGGGCGCGAGATATCCCAGCTTGCCGCGCAGCTCGCCGGAGCGGGTGCGCGCTCGCCACTGGCCGCGGGCCTTGGCCACGCCTAGATCGGAGAGCTTCACCTGCCCGCGCTGGGTCAGCAGGATGTTGTGCGGCGAGACGTCGCGGTGCACCGCGCCGAGCAACTCACCCGCGGAATCGCGCGCTTCGTGCAGCGCGTGCAGCCCGGCGCACACATCCGCGCCCACTTGGCTGGCCACGAGCGGGTCGATCTTGCGCCAGGAGGGCGTCGCGCCACCGATGCTGAGCAGCTCGATCAAAGAGGCGCCATCGACCCACTCCATGACCAGGAACGGGTAACCCTGCGACTCCGCTAAATCCGTTACATCACACAGGTTCGGGTGGTTCAGCGAGGCGGCCAGCTGCGCTTCGTCACGTAGGGCGCGAACATACTGAACTTCATCGGCAAACTCGTGCAAGATGGTCTTGATGGCCACGAGCTTGGAGAATCCCCGCTCGCCGCTGAGGGCGGCGCTCCAGACTGTGCCCATCCCCCCGACCGCCAGCGGACAGAGTAGAATGTACTCCCCGAGTGCTTCTCCGGGCCGAAACGGTTCGGGGGACTGGGTCTCGGGCATGGCGCCGGCAAGACTGTATCACTGACCTGGAGATCACTCAGCTTGGCTGTCGTTCTGCCTCGCTCCGGCGACCTGCTGGCACCTGGTCAGCGCATCGGTCCCTTCCTGCTGCTGGCGCCGCTCGGCACAGGGGGAGCGGGCAGGGTCTGGGCCGTGGCACGCACGGGCCAGCTCGGCTTCACGAAGCGCATGGTGCTGAAGGTGATGCGCCAGGACAAGCTGCACAGCGAGCGGGCGCGGCAGCGCTTCGATCGCGAGGCTCGTCTGGGCGCTCAGCTGCGGCACCGGCACCTGCGCGGCGTGCACGAAGTCGGCAGCCACACCGGGCGCCCCTACATGGCTCTGTCCTGGGTGGACAGCTCGCTCGCCGAGCTGCTCGAGCAGGCTTCCGGCAGGCGCCTGGAGCCCAGCGTCGCGTGCTGGTTGGCGATCCAGACCTGTGAGGGGTTGGCCGCCGCGCACGGTCACGTCGATCATGCCCAGCAGCCCCGCCCCATCGTGCACGGCGATGTTTCGCCGGGGAACATCTTGCTCACCACCCACGGTCACGTGCTGCTCGCAGACCTGGCCGGTGCGCTGGAGCCGAGCGTACCCCATGCCAGGGATGGCGCCGACGAGGCGGCGCCCGCGCGCTTCTTTGGTAGCCTCGGCTACGCCTCGCCCGAGGCGCTGCGGGGGCAGCCCCTCGACGGGCGCGCGGACCTGTTCTCGCTCGGGTGCGTGCTGTACGAGATGTTGTGCGGAGCGCCGGCATTCGAGGCCGATGATGAGCGGTCGCTGCTGTATCAGGTGCTGGAACAGGAGCCGGCAGATCTGCGGCAACGCGCGCCCGAGGTCGCGCCGGAGCTGGCGGCCGTGGTGCGGCGCGCGCTGCAGCGGCGCGTGGAAGACCGCTTTCAGAGCGCCGAGGAGCTGAGCGCCGCGCTGCGGGCCTGCGTGCGCGGGCACAGCGCCTTCCGGCTGGAAGAGCGCAGCGCGGGCCTGATCCAGCGCGTGCTCGGTGAGCGGCTGCGGGCGCGCGAGGATGAGATGCGCGGCGTGTTGCAGCGCTTCGCGGCTTCGCAGTTCGAGCGCACCGATACGCTGCCCATCGCCAGCGCGGCGCCGGGGCGTACCACGACGACGCTGCGCGCGGGCGTGCTCGAGCCGGTGTCCGAGAGCGCCGCGGGCGTGTCGGGTTCCGCGGGCCACATGGCTCGCCCGAAAGCCGGCCGCTGGGGCTTCTGGGCGGTGGCGTTCGTGGCGTTGAGCTTGCTCGCTGGATACGCTGTGAGCGCGCTGCGTCGCCCGCAGCTGCAGGCGGTGGCACCGGCGGTCGAGCCCGCACCCGAGAGCGCGCCGGGCGCCGCCGGCGAGCAGCTGCAGCAAGCCCTGCGCGGCGCGCCGGCACCCGCCGCCGTGGCGGCTCCGGGCAGCGCTGAAACGCCTGCTTCGAGCCAGCCTGCGGCGGGAGCGGCGCCCAGCACGCCCACCCCCGTCACGCAGGCCGAGCGCCGGCCCGAGGCGGCTCCTGCGCGCAAGCGAGCCGCACCCCGGCGTACGAAGGCGCCCCCTCCGGCCGCGGCCGAGCCCGCGTCGGAGGCGGCCGCGCAGCGCCCGTTCCAGTGGAATTTCCCGGACGACCCTTACGAGACCCAGGCGCGCGTGCCCGCCTCAAAATCTACCGCTGAGGCCCGCTGAAACGTACTGCGCGCCCTGCGCGGGCGCGGCGCCTGCGGAGCCTCGTGCCGGCTCCGACCACCAGGTGAGGTATGCGCTGACGCCGGCGCTCGCCAGCGTTGCAGCGAGCAACACATCGCTGACCACGGCCAGCGTCATGTGCAGCTGGCGCGCGGAGTCGATGCGCGCATCGGACGTGCCGGGGCGCTCGAGCTGATCGCGGTCGTGGCGCGCCTGGATCGCCAGCACGGCCGTCGTCGCCCAACCCACGCCGAGCGCGCCGGTGATGGCCCACGGAACCCAGGGCGTGCCGCTCTGATCGCGCAGCTCGGGCACCGCCTGGAACGCAGCCGGGCTCGGCGGAGGGGCCGCGGCTGGGGCGTTCCCCGCTTCGGCTTCGCTCGGCACGAGCGGCGCGAGCGGCAGCACGAGGTGCAGGTTCTCGCCGACGTCGGCCCGCACCACTTGCTCCAGCGGTTGAAAGCCCGGCTTGCTCACGCGCACCACGTGCTCGCCCGTGTCCAGGATCAGGCCCGAGATCGTGGTGGAAGTCAGCCGGGCGCCGTCCACCTGGACCTCGGCTCCCGGCACGTTCAGCGTGAGCGTGAGCGTCGCGGTGTGCTTGTTCAGCTCCTCCAGGTGTCGCTGCACCTCCGCGATGCGCTCCGGGCCCAGCTGCCCGCCGCCCAGCTGCAGGTAAAGCTCGAAGGCCTGGCGAGCGTGCGCCCACCGCTGGAGCTCCACGTTCAGGGCGCCCACGAAGTAGAGCACCTGGTACGCGGGGGAGAGCTCGTACGCGCGCTCGAACTCGCGCAGGGCGCCGCGCAGATCGCCGCTCTCGCGCAGGGCCTTGCCGCGCTGAAACGCGCTGTGCGCCGCTTCTACGGCCTCGCCGGGGTCGGCGGAGGAAGGGGCTGCGGGCGGGCCCGCCGGGGTAGGCGTTGTCGGAGCCGGGGCAGGCGCGCTGCTCGCAGGGGGAGCACTGGAAGTGCCGTCGACCGGGAAAGAGGTCTGCAGATCGCCGGGCTGCGCCCACGCGGGGCGCGCGGCGAGCCACAGCGCCAGCCAGCGGCTCCGGCGGGCTGCCCGCGCGAGATTCCTCCACTTCGAGCTCTGCACCAGTTCCCTCGAGTCTTTGCGCGCGCGCCCTTGACCAGTCCCGATGCGATTGTCGCGCCAAGCTGCGGCGCACCGTCGCTCCAGCGATTCTAGCTGCGCCGGCGCGGGGCGTCTCGTACCCCAGGGGGGCCAAGCCCGGCACCTGCCGGTGTCAGCCGCCGACCGCCCTGTTACCTGCAGGCTACAATCGCGACCGGCAAGCCATTTACAGGGCCGCGGGAGGTGCGAAAGTATCGGCATGCCACCGGTGGGGCCGCGTGATTCATCGCCACCCGAGCGCGGGTCCGTCCCGACCTTGCGCGGGGACGGCACCGAGCCGCTCACCCGCGGCCGGCAGCTGGACTCGGTGCGGCCCTCGCGCCCCGCTGGCGAAGCGTTCAAGCTGGTCGTGCTCGGCGGGCCTTCGGAAGGGCTGGAGCGCGCCCTGAACGGCACGCTGACCGTGGGCGCCGATTCCGCCTGCGACCTGTGCTTGCGCGATCGCGGCGTCTCGCGCAACCACGCCGAGTTTCGTCTGCGCGAGGGCCGTGTCTGGGTGCGCGATCTCAGCAGCCGCAATGGCACGCGGCTGGACGGAGTGCGCGTCACGGAGGCCGAGCTCCAGCTGGGCTCGGTGGTCCTCTTGGGCGAGACGCCGCTCGGGCTCTACCCGCGCTGGCACGTGCGCGAGGTCGACCCCTCCAGCGACCACCACTTCGGCGAGCTGTACGGCACGTCGCTCGCTCTGCGCGAAGTGTTCGCGATCCTGGGGCGCGTCGCGGCCTCCAGCGCGACCGTGCTGGTCGAGGGCGAGAGCGGCACCGGTAAGGAGCTGGTGGCGCGCTCGCTGCACCAGGCGTCGCTGCGCGCCCGCCAGCCGTACGTCGTGTTCGACTGCACGACGGTCACGCGCGAGCTCGCGGAAAGCGAGCTGTTCGGTCACGCGCGCGGCGCGTTCTCCGGCGCCGTCTCCGATCGGGAAGGCGCCTTCCGGCAGGCGGACGGCGGCACGATCTTCCTCGACGAGATCGGAGAGCTGCCGCTGGAGCTGCAGCCCAAGCTGCTGCGCGCGCTGGAGAGCGGCGAGATCCGCCGTGTCGGCGAGACGCAGCAGCGCAAGGTCGACGTGCGCGTCGTCGCCGCCACCCATCGCGACCTGCACGCCGAGGCCCGGCGCGGCCGCTTCCGCAGCGACTTGCTCTACCGTCTGAGCGTGGTGCGCGTGCAACTGCCGCCGCTGCGCGCGCGCCCCGAAGACATCGCGATCATGGCCGAGCGCTTGCTCGCCGGGCAGCTCGCGCCGGGCAGCAGCGTCTCCGGACGGAACCTGGAGCGGCTGATGTGCTACTCGTGGCCGGGCAACGTGCGCGAGCTGCGCAATGTGCTGACGCGCGCGGTCGCGCTCGCGCCGCGGCGCGACGGCCTGGTACAGTTCGACGATCTGGTGATCAACCTGGCCTCGGATGCTGCTTCACCGACCACGCTCGGCTACTGCTTTCCGGGGGTCGACGCCCCGCTGCCCTACAAGGAGGCCAAGCAACGCCTGCTCGCGCAGTTCGACGACGAATATGTGCAGGCGCTGCTCCGTCGCCACACCGGCAACATCACGCAAGCGGCCCAAGCCGCCGAGCTGAGCCGCAAGCACCTGTACGCTTTACTGCGCAAGCTCGGCGAAGACACGCCGCGCTCCGAGGGCGAGGCAACGGACGACGGCCCAGCCGACGACCGCTCCGGAGAAAACAGCGCGGAGTAGCCCGGTCGCGCCGCGCGCCGCGCGCGCGGCAAACTCAGGGCGCGACGATCGGGCGCAGATCCTCCAGGCACCAATCGAAGGGACGCGCGCCGGCGGGCGCCACGTCCGCGGGCAGCTGCCAGCTGATGTTGTTCAGGCCGCCGCCGGTGGGCAGCAGCGTGCTGCTCGGGCTCCAGCAATAGGTGGTGAGCTCGCTGAACAGAGCGTTGTTGGTGGTGCCCGAGTCGGTCTTCAGCTCCTTGCAGAACACGCTCGACTCCAGCGACGAATCGTAGCCTGCGGGCAACGACTTGAAGCGGATCAGGTTGATGGTCGGGCCCTCGATCACGAAGGAGAAGCCCACCACCTTGCCCGGGTGCCAGGGATCGGCGACGTCCATCGGCGTCGTGGTCCCGCCGTCGCTGCCCGCATCCGTCACGGATGGCGGAGGGAGGACGTCGCTGCCGTCTGCCGGCGCCTGATTCAAGTTGAAGCCGAACTCCACCCCCCAGTACTGGCCGTAGTTGCCGTGCCCGTCGGGGTTGAGCGGCACCTCTTCCAGATTGCCGCTGATGCAGATCTTCCCCGGATCCGTGCCCACCGTGATCGTGTTGCCCTGAGCGGAGCGAGCCAGGAACCCGCCGCCGCGAATGCCGTAGGGGTTGTCGCCGATGGCGTACGGGACGGGGCCCGTGCCCGTCACGAACGCGAGCGGATCGCCCAGCGTCAGACCCTCGTCATTGCCCAGGACCACCAGCTCGCCGCCGGCGCCGCCCTCTGCAAGGGCCCCGGCGCTGCCGCCGTCGTTGCTGGCTCCGGCAGCGGCCACCGCGCCGCTGCCTGCCGTGGCGGTATCGCGCGTTCGCCCGCCATTCTCCGAGCAAGCCAGCCCCAACAGCCCCACCAGCACCAGCCAACTTCTCATCGCCAAAGCCCTTTCACGCTCGCAGAAGCAGCCGGACCGTAGCATGTCGCCGGGCGACACCCCATCCCCCATCCGGAGCGCGCGCCGACAAATTGCAGGCCTCCCTGCTGCGAATTTGCCCACCAACCGGCACTCCGAGACCCTGCCAAGTCATGCCGACCCCCCGGCGCCCCGGCAACCTCTGCGCGCTCCCCCTCCTCGCAGCCCTGCTACCCACCCCCGCCAGCGGCACGGACTCGTCGATTCCACTCCCACTCCCGCTCACGCGGCGGAAAGCGCCTGGAAACGGGGCGCTGGGAAACTGCTGGGCATGGCGATCGGACTCACCGAACATGAACGCGCGCGGCGCGTCGTTGCTGCTGATCTGGAAATCGACATCCTGGGCGCCTGCCGCTATCCGTCCCCGCTCGCCGAACGCCTGGCGCAATCCACCCTCCACTATGTCGGTCAAGCCGATCGCGTGCTGCTCGACGACCGCCTGTCGCAGGTACTGGAACAGAACGAGGAGCACACCCGGTCTCCTGCGTTCGAGCTGGCGGGCCCGCGCCACCAGGTCTTCTTTCAACCCTCCCAGCTGCGCTGCGGCATCGTCACTTGCGGCGGCCTCTGCCCCGGCTTGAACAACGTGATCCGCGGCCTGGTCGTCGAGCTCACCCACGGCTACGGCGTCGGCCAGATCTTCGGCTTCCGCTACGGCTACGAAGGCCTGGTGCGCCGCCACGGCATCGGCCCCGTGCGCCTGACGCCAACGGTCGTCTCGGATGCGCACCAGGCGGGCGGCACCATGCTCGGCACCTCGCGCGGCAACCAGGACCCGCGCGAGATGGTCGATCGCCTGCAAGAGCTCGACATCGGCGTATTGTTCGTGATCGGCGGAGACGGCACCTTCCGTGGCGCCATGAGCCTGGTCGCCGAGATCCGGAAGCGCGGCTTGCCCATCGGCGTGATCGGCATTCCCAAGACGATCGACAACGACATCCACTTCATCGATCGCAGCTTCGGCTTCGAGACGGCATTCTCGGCGGCAGTCGACGTGATCCGCAGCGCCCACGTGGAAGCGACGGGCGCCCGCAACGGTGTCGGCGTGGTCAAACTGATGGGGCGCCACTCCGGCTTCATCGCCTGCCATGCCGCCCTGGCGTCCACCGACGTCGACGTCGTCCTGATCCCGGAAGTCCCCATCCGCCTGGAGGGCCCGGGCGGCCTGTTTGAATACCTCGAGGCCCGCCTGGAGCAGGAGTCCCACGCCCTGATCGTGGTGGCGGAGGGGGCAGGGCAAGAGCTGTGCAGCGAAGCCAGTGACGGACCGCGCGCCACGGACGCGAGCGGCAACGTACGCCTGGCGGACATCGGCGTTGTCCTGCGCGACAAGATCATCTCCCACTTCCGGCGCCGCCGCAGCGAAATCACGCTCAAGTATATCGACCCGAGCTACCACATCCGCAGCGTGCCCGCGTCACCCGCGGACAGCGTCTACTGCTGGCACCTGGCGCGCAACGCCGTGCACGCCGCGATGGCCGGCAACACCAACATGGCGATCGGACGCTGGCACGGCCACTTCGTCCACGTGCCGATGCCGCTCGCGACGCGCTTTCGCAAACAAGTCAACGTGGAGGGCGACCTGTGGGCGGCGGTCGTCGAATCCACGGGACAACCCTCCTCCTTCGACCGCATGCCGGCCTCCGCCGACGTGCGCATCGCCCCGGCGAGCGAGCGACAGAGCCAGGCCAGCTGACGACTGCCTCGAGAGAATGGCTCGCCGCCGCGCGCCCCTGCACCTCACCAGGATGAGCCCTCAGAGCATCTTTCCGTGATGACGCTGCCAGACGGTGCTGAGGCGCTTCCGCTGCGCGACAGCCCGTGCGATGCGCTCGGCCTTGGGCAGATGTTCTGCACGCCACTCGGCAGGTAGCGACCAGCGGCTCAATACGGCGAGATACACATCCGTCCAGCAGAAACCCGACGCCAGCAGCCAGGGGCTACCGCCGATGGCATGCTCCAGCACCAACCAACGCTCCCGCCAGACGCGCCGCGCAACCTCGCGCACGCCGGCGGCCGAGTCCGCATCCGGCGAGAAACGGGCCGGATAGTCGATGATCTCGATGATCGGATACATCTCGGCTGCCAGAAACATGAGCCAGCGCAACGCCTGCGCGCGCTCCGGCGTACCGCGCGCCGGCAACAGCGTCGCCTCCGGATGCCGCTCATCCAGCACCAGCACGATCGCCGACGACTCCGTCAACGTCTCCCCCTCGGGTGTGATCAACGTCGGCAGCTTGCGCTGCGGATTGAGCCGCGCGTAGTCGCTGGAGCGCTGTTGCTCCGTCTCCAGCGCGACCTCGTGCCGCTCGTAGTCGGCGCCGATCTCCGCCAGTGCCAGCTCCACGATGCCCGACCCGCTGCCGTTCGAACCAAAAAGCTGATAACGCATCTGTCCTCCTCGAGCTCACGAGAGCCCAGCGCTCAGCGCTAGCACCCCACGGGACTGTCGAGGTGAAGGTGCGGCGACGAACCTGGCGGCGTTGCGGACCGCCTCGCCTCGATCAAGACGACCTCGCCGCGGCGTCATCAATGTCGAATGCGCCGTAGCGAAGAACTCCCCGCCGCAACAGCCAGCTCCTTGCTGGCACGACCGGGGCATCCAGCTCGGACCTGGCTGGCCACCGGGCGCGCGCTCGCGATGCTCCAAACGCGAGCTCGAGGGGCCGCTGGAAGCCGTCGAACCAGGGCGCAGACGAACGGGTGTCGATGAAACCAGGTGCGACGGATCGCGCGTGCTTGTGCGCATTGAGCAGCACGTAGCGCAGGGCAAAGTGGACAGCGCGCGGCGACCGGAGGGCACGCGCGTGGTAGCGGTCTGCAAAGACGCGGCCCTTGCGCTCGAGCCGGCGATTGACGGCCCTCGCCAGCCGTACCGACAGGCCCTGCATCCCTCGAGACAGTGCGCGTCGATCACCCGCTTCGGCAATCAAGTGGAGATGATTCCTCTGCACGCAGAAGTGTACGAGGCGGAAGCCGAAGCGCAGCTGGCCGTTGGCGAGCGCAAGCTGAACCTTGCCGAACAACTTCTCCAGTCGCAGCGACGGCAGGCCGGCGACGAGCCGCAGGGTGACGTGCACAGGGTGGTGCCGCGAGAGCGCTGGGCGCGGGACGTGGGCCACCCCGGTGGCGCCGCCCTTGGGGCGGCCAGCGCCCTTGCGGCGGCCTCCCCAGGTCTTGAATCGAAAGGCGAGCTGTCCTCCCCGCACCATGACTTGATTCTGGCAGAGAAATTGAATCGGGGCTCGGCGTGCGCGGCACCCGCGGTCGACACACCACCCGACCCCCTTCGCTGCCAGAATGAGCCAAGGTTCGCTGCGTCAGAGAGGACCCCCAGCCGCTGAATCGTGACCCAACTGGTGCCGAAGTGAGAGCGGCAGCGGGCATCTCCTGGCGACGCGCGCGGACGTGTGGGCCCGAGCCCTGTCTGATTCTCAGCTCGCGGCAGTGTCCCAGTTTTTGTGAGGCGTCAGGTTCCTCCTCGCGTTGCGCTTCGTCGAACGCGTGTCCGCGTGGCGCGGATACGCGGCTGCCGCAGTGCCGTGGCCCGTGGCTTTTTTCGTCGCGCCTGGCTCTTGGCTCAGGCCACGCGCGGCGTGTTGCAGGGCTGCTATTGCATCGTGTGACACTGGCAGACCTGGCAGCCTTGCTCGGTGATGCGGCAGTTCTGTCCGAAGACGCAGGCCTTGGCGCGATCGCCGCCGGGACAGAAGGGGACGTCTTTTCGGGAAGTGGTGGCCGCGTTGGTGCTGGGCGGGTCGCCGGTGACCGGCGGTTCGCCCACGTTTTCCATCGCCGCGCAGCCCGCAAAGAACAGCGCGCAGACCGTGAAGAGAACCTTGCAGGAGATGGAAGGCTTTGCCATTTCGCCCCACTCTAGCCGCGCGTCGCGGGAGCGTCCAGCCGCCGGCCGCGGAGCGTGATTCAGGCTTGTTCGAGCGCGATCTTGCCGGCGGTATCGCCATCGGAGTCGCTCTCCGATACGTCGGCGTCTCCGCCGCTGGCTGGAACCGTGACGTGGAAGCAGGTGCCGTTGCGTTTGTCGCTTTCGACACGCACGCTGCCGCCGTGCGCCACCAGGATGCGGCGCACCACGGTCAGTCCAAGGCCGACGCCGCCCGTGGCGCGGTTGCGGCTGCGGTCGGTGCGAAAGAAGGGTTCGAACACGCGCTCGAGGTCCGCCGGCGCGATGCCGATGCCGTGATCGCGCACGCGGATCTCGAGCGCCGCGGGGAAGGCGATCGCTTCGGCTTCGAGCTCGATGGGTTGGCCCGGGTCGGAGAACTTCGCGGCGTTGTCGAGCAGGTTGTCGAGCACGCGCCGGAGCAGGCTCGGATCGGCTTGCAAGACCGGCAGGCTTTCGCTCCAGCGCCCGCGCAATGTGCGCTCCGGGAAGCGACGAGCGAAGCGGGCGCTCGCCGCTTCGAGCAATTCCGTGCCTTCGAGCCGCTGGCGGCGCAAGGGCGGTACTGCGTCCGTGCCTGCTCCGCGCTCCAGATCCAGGCGCGCCGCGGTCATGATGTCGTCGAGCAGCGGCTCGAGCTCGCCCAGATCTTCCTCGATGTCTTGCAGATAGGTTTGGGCGCGCGCCATGTCGCCCTCGCGCGCCAGCTCGAGCGCGAGGCGGATGCGCGCCAGGGGTGTGCGCAGCTCGTGCGAGACGTTGGCCAGCAGCTCCTTCTCCGAGCGGCGCAGCGCCACGATGCGATCGGCCATCTCGTCGAAGGCGTGCGCCAGATCGCCGATCTCGTCCTTGCGCGGCGAGCGTGCCCGCACCGAGAGGTTGCCAGCCCCGAGCGCGCGCGTCAGCTTCGCCAGCTTCTCGACGGGCGCGCTGATCGAGCGCGCCAGCGGCATCGAAGCCAGCGCGATCACCAGCAGGGCCGCAGCCAGCTGCGCCGCTGCGGTACCCAGCGGCAAGGGCGGTACCGGATACTTCATGAGCGCATAGCGGGCAAGGCTGCCATCCGGGCCACGCAGCGCGACCAGACCGCGCCCCTCGGCGAAGCGCGTGTTCTGACGATCGAGCGCCGCCAGCTCCTCGGCGTCGAGCGGCGGTGGCGCGGTCTGCGCGTTGCTGGCGAGCAACTCGCCGCCGCGAGCGAAGAAGGAGATCTCGATGCGGGCGCGTTCGCGCAGATCGCTGAGCTCGCTCTGCAAGCGCTCCGGGTCGTTCAGCAAGCTGTCGAGGTGCCAGGCGATCCAGGCGGTGCTCGGGCGCGAGGGCCCTTCGATCGCCGGCGCCAGCAAGTAGCTGCCGACCAGGAAGCTCGCGCCCGCCGCCAGCGCCAGCAGCAAGATGCCGTGCAAGTAGACCCGCAGCAGCAGCCGGCGCCCGCGCAGCCAGGCGCGCGCAGTCATTCCTTGTGCTCCGGCGCGGGTTTTGGCTCCGAGCCGTCTGGTCCTTCCGCTTCGGGCGGCTCTGCCTTCGGGTTCAGCAGGTAGCCGGAGCCGCGCACCGTCTTGAGCAGCACGGGGTGCCGCGGGTCGTCACCCAGCTTCTGGCGCAGGCGCGAGATGCGCACGTCGATCGAGCGATCGAACGCTTCGTCCGCGTTGCCCTTGGCCAGCTCCAGCAGTCGCTCGCGGCTGAGCACGCGGCCCGCGTTGTCCGCCAGCACACGCAGCAGCGAGAACTCGTACGAGGTGAGGTTCAGCGCGCGGCCGTCGAGCGAGGCGCTCAGGCTGCCCGCGTCGAGCATCAGCCGCCCGACTCGGATCTGGTCTTCCGGCCCCGCGCGCCCCTGCGCCCGGCGCGCCACCGCTTGCACGCGCGCCAGCAGCTCGCGCGCGGAGAACGGCTTGGTCACGTAGTCGTCGGCGCCCAGCTCCAGCCCGAGCACGCGATCGGCGACCTCGACGCGCGCGGTGACCACGATGATCGGCACGTGCGACTTGCTGCGGATCTGCCGGCAGACTTCGAAGCCGTCGCGCCCGGGCAGCATCAGGTCGAGCACGACCACATCGATGTCGCTGCGGATGCCTTCGCGTATCGCACTGTTCCCGTCCGAAACCCCGGTCACGGTGATCTCGTGTTGCTCGAGGTAATCGCGGGTCAGGCGCGCGAGCTTCGCGTCGTCTTCCACGAGCAAAACATGCAGGCGGCCATGATCCATGTGTTGACTCGGGGTTCGGGGTATCCCCAAGGGGCCCGGGGTCCGGGCTCTCCCCGGGGTATTATACCCCCGCGTGCAAGACTCGACGGGCGCAGCCCTCAGGCCTACACAGATTGAAACAATCGAGACAGAGTAGCGCAAGTCGCAGGCCGTAGGTTCAGAGAATGACAGCACGACGCCTGAAGCACTGGCTGCCGATCGCGGCCTTTTCGCTCGTGTGCGTCAGTGCTGCGGGTTGGGGGCTCGGGCTGGGGCGCAGCCCATCGGCATCAGGAAGCCCCACACACGGCAACGCTCGCGGCGCCGCGGCGGCTGCTCCGGTGACGGTCGCGCCGGCGCGCACCGAAGACGTGCCCATCGAGCTCGAGGCCTTCGGCACCGTGGAGGCGAGCTCCACGGTGGAGGTGGTGCCGCAGGTCACGGGTCTGATCACCGAGGTTCACTTCCGCGAGGGCGCCTTCGTGAAGAAGGGGGACTTGCTGTTCAGCGTCGACACGCGGCCTTACCGCGCTTCGCAAGCAGCGGCGCAGGCCGAGTTGGCGAAGAGTCTGGCGCTCGCGCAACAGACCGCGAGCGAGGCGGAGCGCTATCTGGAGCTGGAGCGGCAAGGCGTGGCGACCGCGCAGCAGCGCGCGCAGGCGCAGGCGGACGCGGCCTCTTCGCGGGCCCAGGTGAACCAGCTGCGCGCTCAGCTCGACAGCGCCAATCTGAACGTGAAGTTCACGCGCATCACCGCGCCGATCGACGGCAAGACGGGCGCGCTGCTCGTGCACGCCGGCAATGTGATCCACGCCAACGCGCCGGAACCGCTGGTGGTGATTCGCAGCCTCTCGCCGGTGCTGGTGCGCTTCGCGGTGCCGCAGCTCTATCTGGCGCAGATCCGCGAGAGCTTCGCCGGGCAGCCGCTCTCCGTGCGCGCCATTCCTCGGGCAACAGGGTCGGCAGGGGAGGGCGCGCGGCCCGTGGAGGGTTTGCTCACCTTCATGGAGAACAGCGTCGATCCCGCGACGGGCACGATCGCGCTCAAGGCCACCTTTACCAACGCCGACCAGCAGCTCTGGCCGGGCGCCAGCGTGGACGTGGTGCTGACGCTCGGCACCGATCGTCAAGCGCTGGTCGTGCCGGCGCAAGCGGTGCGCGACGCGCAGGATGGCTCGTACGTGTTCGTGGTCGGGCGCGACCAGAGGGCGCAGCAACGGCCGGTGGAGGTGCTGCGCAGCACGCCGCGCCTGGCGGTGCTGCGGGATGGGGTGCAGGCCGGCGACCAGGTGGTGACGGACGGCTACATCCGTCTGCGCGACGGCACTCCGGTGACGATCCAGAAGCCCGCGCCGGGCCCCGAGCATGCCAGCACCGCGGCATCCGGGGCGGCGCCATGAAGGGGGCGGCGCCGTGAACCTCTCCGCCCTCTTCATCCGCCGGCCCGTGGCGACCAGCTTGATCATGCTGGCGCTGCTGCTGTTCGGCTTGATGGCTTACCTCGGGCTGCCGGTGGCGGCCTTGCCCGACGTCGATTTCCCGACCATCCAGGTGACCGCGAACCTGCCGGGTGCCAGCGCGGAGACGATGGCCTCCTCGGTGGCCACGCCGCTGGAGCGAGAGTTCTCGGCGATCGACGGGCTCGACTCGATGAGCTCCGCGAACGCGCTGGGCGTGACCAGCGTCACCTTGCAGTTCAATCTCGGGCGGGAGCTCGACTCCGCGGCGCAAGACGTGCAGGCGGCCATCGCGCGCGCGACGCCGCGTCTACCGCGCGACATGCCGACGCCGCCCAGCTATCGCAAGGTCAACCCGGCGGATCAGTCGATCGTGCTGCTGTCGCTCAGCTCCTCCAGCTTGCCGCTGTACGAGGTGGACGAGTACGCGGAGACGCAGCTGGCCCAGCGCATCTCGCAGGTGCGCGGCGTCGCCCAGGTGCAGGTGTACGGCTCACAGAAGTACGCGGTGCGCCTGCAGGTCGACGCGGAGAAGCTCGCCGCGGCGGGTATCGGCCTGGATCAGGTCTCGGACGCGGTGAGGAACGCCAACGTCAACCTGCCCACGGGCACGCTCTACGGCCCCAACAAGGCGTTTGCGATCGAGGCCGATGGCCAGCTGAAGCGCGGTCCGGACTATCGCTCGCTGATCGTCGCCTACCGCAACGGCGCGCCGATTCGCTTCGCCGACCTCGGGCGCTCACTCGACAGCGTGGAGAACGACAAGACGGCCGCCTGGATCGGCAGGCCCGAGGGGCTGGAGCGCGCGGTGGTGCTGGGCGTGCAGAAGCAGCCCGGAGCGAACACCGTGGAGGTAGCCCGCTCGGTCATGGAGTTGCTGCCGCGCTTCCGCAAGGACACGCCCGCGGCGGTGAGCCTGGACGTGCTGCTCGATCGCTCCACGACCGTACGCGAGTCGGTCCACGACGTGCAGCTCACGCTGCTCATCACCCTGGTGCTGGTGGTGACGGTGATCTTCACCTTCTTGCGCCGCGCCACCGCCACCTTGATCCCCAGCGCCAGCATGCCGCTCGCGCTCTTCGCGACGTTCGCGGCCATGTACCTGCTCGGCTTCTCGCTGAACAATCTGTCGCTGATGGCGCTGACCCTGAGCGTGGGCTTCGTCGTCGACGACGCGATCGTGGTGCTGGAGAACATCGTGCGCCACGTGGAGCTGGGCAAGAGCCCGATGCAGGCAGCCTTCGACGCCAGCCGGGAGATCGGTTTCACGATCGTGTCGATGACGCTGTCGCTGGCGGCGGTGTTCGTGCCGTTTCTGTTCCTGGGCGGCATCGTCGGCAGGTTGTTCCAGGAGTTTGCCGTCACGATCGCGATCGCGATCCTGGTCTCCGGCGTGGTCTCGCTCACGCTCACGCCGATGCTGGCCTCGCGCTGGCTCAGCCCGCACTCGGGTCACGCGCACCAAGGCCGATTCTATCGCGTCACGGAGCGGGCCTTCAACGCCGGCACCGCTTTTTACGGCCACACGCTGCACACGGTGTTGGGCCATCGCCGCCTGACGCTCGCCGCCTCGTTCCTGGTGCTGGCGGCCAGCGTGGTGCTGTTCGTGCGCATCCCCAAAGGCTTCTTGCCGACGGAGGATATCGACCAGCTCTCCGTGACCACCGAGGCCGTGGAGGGCATTTCCTTCCAGGCGGTCTCCGAGCGCCAGCAGCAGATCGCCGAGCTCGTGCGCGTGGATCCGGATGTGGAGGCGTTCATGTCCTCGGTCGGTTCGCGCGGCGGGCGTGCGGCGACCAACCAGGGCAACATGATCTTGCGCTTGCGGCCCAAGAGCGAGCGCGAGCGCAGCGCCGACCAGATCGCTCGCGAGCTCGGGCCACGGCTGGGGCAGGTGCCGGGCATGCGCTCCTTCATCTCGGTGCCGCCCGCGATCCGCCTGGGGGGCAGGCAGAGCAAGAGTGAGTACCAGCTCACCCTGCAGGGCACCGACACCCAGGCGCTGTACGAGCAGGCGCCACGGCTCGCGGAGGAGCTGGCGAAGTCGCCGGCGCTGACCGACGTGACCACCGACGTGCAGCTGAACAACCCCGAGATCGGCGTGAACATCGATCGCGACCGGGCCGCGCAGCTGGGCGTATCCGTGAACGCCATCGAGGAGACGCTGTACAGCGCCTACGGCTCGCGCCAGGTCTCCACCATCTTCGCGCCGAGCAACAGCTACCAGGTGATCCTGGAGCTCGACCCCAGCACCCAGCGCGACCCGAGGGCGCTGGAGAAGCTGTACGTGCGCTCCGACGCCGGCACACTGGTGCCGCTCACGTCGCTGGCGAGGCTGGAGCCGCGCGTCGGGCCGCTCTCCGTGAACCACACGGGGCAGCTGCCGTCTGCCACGGTCTCGTTCAACGTGCGCGCGGGCCACGCGCTGAGCGACGCCATCGACGCGGCGGAGCAGGGCGCGCGGCGCGTGCTGCCGGAGAGCATCACCACCAGCTTCCAGGGCTCGGCCGAGGCCTTCCAGTCGTCGCTGAGCAACCTCGGGCGGCTGCTCTTGATCAGTGTGTTCGTGATCTATCTGGTGCTGGGCGTGCTGTACGAGAGCACCATCCACCCGCTCACGATCCTCTCGGCGCTGCCCTTCGCCGGCTTCGGCGCGCTGCTCAGCCTCGAGCTCTTCGGCTTCGACCTGAACGTGTACGCCTTCGTGGGCGTGATCTTGCTCGTCGGCCTGGTGAAGAAGAACGGCATCATGATGGTCGATTTCGCGGTCGAGGTCGGCAAAGATCCCAACAAGACTGCGTATGAGGCGATCCACGAGGCATGTCTGGTGCGCTTCCGCCCGATCATGATGACCACGCTGGCGGCGCTGCTCGGCACGTTGCCGATCGCGCTGGGTCAGGGCGCCGGCGCGGAATCGCGCCAGCCGCTGGGGGTGGCGGTGGTGGGCGGGCTACTCTTCTCGCAGATGCTCACGCTCTACGTGACGCCCGTCTTCTATCTGTACATGGAAGACTTCCGGCACTGGCTCGGCCGCTTCCGGAGAAGGCAAGGAATCGAAGCCTGGCGCGAGCACGAGCCAGCTCCGGGAGAATGAGCTCTAGCCTGGAGGCGGAACCATGCGCCGCACCAGCTCCAGCACGCTGCGAGGAGCGAACGGCTTTTCGAGGCGCGGGTTCTCGACCGCTTCGAGAAACGCCGACGCTTTCGGGCTGAAGGCGCCTCCGGAGACAAATATCACGCGCTGCGCGAGCGCGGGGAAGCGCCTCGACAGCTCGGCGTGGAACTCCATGCCCGACATCTCCGGCATCATCAGGTCGGAGAAGATGAGGTCGATCGGTTTGCCGGTGCCGATCAGCTCCAGCGTCGCCTGGGCGCTGGTCAGCACCGTCACGTCGTGATCGCACAGGATGCGGCGCAGCACGTTTGCGACCTCGGGCTCGTCGTCGAGCACCAGGATGCGCGCGCGGACCTGGGGCTTCTTGGGTTGAACGGCAGGCAGCGGCGTCGCCTGGCGGCGCGAGGCCGCGGGCAGCTCGACACGGAAGCGCGTGCCGGCGCCTTCACGGCTCTCGACGCTGATCTCCCCGCCCAGCCCGTTCACGATGTTGTGGCAAATGGACAGCCCGAGCCCGGTGCCGACCCCGACCGGCTTGGTGGTGAAGAAGGGGTCGAAGATGCGACCGAGCAGCGCCGCCGGGATACCGGCGCCGGTGTCGCGGACCTCGATCACCGCTCGTCCGCTGGCGCTGGTCGAGGTGATGATGCGGATCTCGTTGGCATCGGTCCGGCCTTCGGGGATGGCCTGCGCGGCGTTCACCAGCAGGTTGATGAAGACCTGTCCCAGTCGCGCCTCATCCGCCTCCACCGGTGGAGCCGAGCCATAGTCCTTCACCAGCCGCGCGCGGTGGCGGATCTCGTTGAAGGCCATGTTGATCGAAAGCTCCAGCAGCGGCTGCAGCTCGATCACGGCGCGCCGCTCCTGCTCCACGCGCGAGAAGGTCTTGAGCCCGCGCATGATCTTGCGGATCCGCTCGGCGCCGTCTTGCACGGCGGTGCCCATCTCCAGCAGCTCCGGGAGCCGCGCCGAGGCGACCTCTGATTGCAGGGCGCGCAGCGAGTCGAGCATCAGGGTGATGTTGGCCGCCACATAGGCGAGGGGATTGTTGATCTCGTGCGCGAGGCCGGCAGCCAGCGTGCCCACGGAGGCCATGCGGTCCGCGAACACGAGCTGGCGCTCCAGCTTGGCCTCGCGCTCTTTGGCCTCGGCCAGCTGCTCTTCGGCTAGCCTCTGCTCCGTGATGTCGCGCGCGACGGCGTACACCAGCTCCCAGTCGAGATGCGCGACCGAACGCCACTCGAGCCAGCGAAACGACCCGTCCTTGTGCAGATAGCGGTTGCGCAGTGGACCGAGCGCCCCGCCCGTTGCCAGGCGGTCACGGCCGGTGAGCGTGGCCTCGCGATCGTCTGGATGCACGAACTCGATCGACGGGCGCGAGAGCAGCTCCTCCGCGCTCCAGCCCAGCGTCTGCGTCCAGGCCGGGTTGACGCGTTTGAAGTAGCCGTCGAGCCCGGCCACGCACACGTTGTCGATCGACATCTCGAAGAAGGCGTCCGCATCGGTGGCGTTGAGCACGATCGACGAGCGTTCCTGAGGGCGCGGCGCGGTGCTTTCCGAACGCGCGGGCGCGGGGGAGCTCGGGGGATGCGTGGGAGGGATGGAGCGAGGTACGGGCACCGGCGATCAATGCCAAAGGGGGCGCGGGTGGGTGAGGCGCAGCTGCTCGGCGACCAAAAAGTCCGCGCAGAGAGGGTTGCGCCGGATCGGGACGCCGTGCCTCGCGCGGGCGTGCACGAGGGAGGAGCAGAGCGTGAAAGCGAGATTGGAACGAAGGCAGGCGCCGAGCAAGGGGCCCTACGTGCACCCGTCGGGTGATGTGGAGAGGAACACTCTGCGCCGCTGCCAAAACCGGACCCGCGAGGCGCTTGCGGCGATGTCAGAGCAGCAGCGAGTGAAGCGCGATGGCGCAGCTCGGGAAGCGCTCGGAGAGCTCAGCGCGCGGGCAGCGCCCGCCACTCTGCGGGCCAGATGCGCACCACGTCGGCGTCTGGCGCGTCCGTGCTGCTCGAGGTAGGGCCGCCGGACGTGTTGGCGGCGACGCGGTACACCGGATACCAGCCGCGTGCGTTCAGCGCGAGCTGCAGGGGCACGTACGCCGTGCCGGGCGCGAGCTGGGCTTGACCCAGCCGCGAGATGCCGCGCTCGCCGTCCTCGACCACGTCCAGCGACAGCGAGAGCGGCAGCTCGTACGCAGTCTGGATGCGCAGCACGACACGCGAGCCCGCCGCCGGGGCCACGCGCGCGTCCGCGAGCCAGCTGTACTCGCACACCCCCCGGCTCGCGCCGCCATGGCGCGGCAAGAGCTGGCGAGCTCCGTCCGCGCCTGCACCCGACTCCTGGCACGCGGGCGCGCCCAGCAGCGGCGCGGGCTCGACGACAGCCACCTTCCCTGCGTCTGCGGCGGAAGCAGGCGCCCGAGAGGCGTCGAAGAGCGCGTAGGTGCCGTCGACGTACGCCAGCTCGGCGCCGAGCCACAGCCGCTCTTCGCTGCGGGCCAGATCGCGACGATATGTGGCTCGTGGCTCGGGGCTCAGGTATTGCGCCAGGCGCAGCTCGCGCAGCACGTCGCGCAGCACCAGCGTGGAGCTGGAGGGCATCGGGAGCTGGGCGAGCTCACCGGGCTCGAGCTCTCGCCACAGGACGGCTGCTCCGCAGCAGAACAGCCGCGGCACCGCCAGGCTGTACGCCGTGCCCACCACGCTCAGGGCGGGCTCCTGTGCGTGCTGCGCGACGTGGGCGTTCAGCGCCTGTACCAGCTGCTCGGTGGAGCTGCCGCGGTAGGTGGGCGGCAGATGGCCGAGCGAGCCGGCGAGCGCGAAGCCGAGCAGCAGCACGGGCAAGGCGGCGCTCGCCCGGCGCAGCAGCCCCGCGCGGGCGCGCAGCCGCGAGTAGCACCAGGCCCACACCAGCAGACTGGAGTAGGCGAAGGCCTGGAGGTAGCGCGCGTTCAGCGGCGCCATGGCACGCACGCCGCCCGGCAGGCGCTCGTAGATCGAGAACGAAAACACCAGCCAGGTGAACAGGCCGACGGCCGCGATGGCGCGCAGCAGCGGCCGCCGCTCGCTCAGCAGCAGCCAGGCGTGGCCCAGCAGCGAAGCGGCCAGGAGCAGCAGCGCCAGCACGCCGCTCGGGCCGCGCCCGAACGTGCTCAGCTGGTGCTTGAACTGGCGCAGCACGAAGGCGGGCCACGAGTAGACCGGCAAGAAGGGCGCATACTCGGCGAGCGCCGAGCGCACGCGCTGCAGATCGGCGCCCCAGCCCAGGCCGCGATAGACCAGGAAGGACTGCACGCCGAGCACGCCCAGCAGCGCCAGCGCGCTGGTCCACAGCGCGGGGCGCCGCGTGGGCTGCGAGAGCAGCAAAATGAGGAGCCCGGGCGCGAGCAGCACGAGCGCGTTGTTGCGCAGCAACTGGCTCTCGACGGCGGCCAGCGCCGCGAGCAGCACGTAGACCTCACCCCAGCGCCGGCTGCGCGCGGCCGCGTCGATCAGACACAGGCTGAGCAGCGCGCTAGCGGCCGAGGGCAGATCGCTGAGGAACACGGACGCATGCTGCACCTCGTAGGGCCACAGCAGGTGAATCAGCGCAAATGTCAGCGCGATCAGCGCCCCAAACTGGCGGAACAGCAGCCAGTACAGCGCCGCGAAGCCGAGGCACGCAAACAGCAGCGGGACCAGGTAGTAGGCGGCCGCGCTCGCCCCGAGCAGCCGCACCACGGGCACGGCCACCGGCAAGAGCCCGATGCGAAACGCCTGGTGCGTGAGCACGCTGCCGCTCGGCAGCGTGCCGAAGACCCAGTGCTTGCCGGCGGCGGCGTCGACCGAGAGCTGGAACAGCTCGGTGTCGTCGGAGTTCCAGGGTTCGAGGCGCTGCCACCAGCGGAACGCCACGAAGACCCCGAGCAGGATGGCGAACACCAGCCAGCGCACGCGCGGCGCAGCCAGGGCGCTCTCGGTCCGCTGCCAACCGTCGCTCGGCATGCGCGCTCGAATATCCCGAAAGCCGGCGCCGGGGCAAGCCGCGCCAGCGTGGGGCCTCAGTCGCCCCGCTCGGTGCTCAGCAGCCCGGACAAGCGCCGCTCGTTGCCCTCCCGGGTCAGCAGGATCAGGCGCTCGAACCGTTGGTGGCGTTGCAGGCGGTCGATGAGCTCGGGGCCGAAGCCCTTCTTCAGCTCGTTAGTATTGATCTGGATCAGGCGCCGGAAGCCGCCCGCGAACACGCGCGACGACAGATCCCCGAAGGAGTCGGACAACATCAGCACCGACTGCTCTGTGGGCGGGCGATCGTTCTCGTACACATGCAGCACGAAGCGCGGCCACTGAAACAGCTCTTCGATCTGGCGCCGCAGCTCCGCTTCGAGCGCGGTGTTGGCCGTGACGTGCGGGTCGCGCAGAGCGTAGATGGGTTCCGGCTGATCGATGCCGTAGCTCGCCAGGGCTTCCGCGGGGGCGCTGCCCAGCTCCAGCGTCTCCTCGGTGGGCCCGGGCAGGCCGAGCTTCGCCAGGTAGGCGTTGCGCGCCACCTGCAAGCTGAGCCCGGAAGGGTGCCAGTTGCCACGCGGGAAAAAGGCGGGATCCGCCCTTGCGGCCAGCATCTCGCGCAATGGATAGACGAAGCTCACCGCGCCGACGCCCTGCACGTCGAGCAGCGGAGATTGCCCCGCCATGCGCTGCAGGCAACCCTCGCGGTAAGCGCGAGGGACCGATTCTGGCAGTTTGTCTGCATGGATGGACGCGGAGGTCGGGACCCTCACCACGTCTACCTGGAGCTGCCGGCGATGCGCCACGCGTGCCCAGTCCTTCAGGTCGCGCTCGAGCGCCCGCACGTGGCGGCCATCGTGTGCCGTCAGGCAGCCCGCGTCGAAGAACCAGAAAACCTTTTTGTCATCCGCTCCGTTGACGAAGATGTGCCCGTCTTTGCCCAGGGTGATCCTCGGACTCGGAGCCTCGTGCAGCAGGTAGTAGGCGGCGCGCGTCTGGAGCCGGGTCGCTGCCATGATCGGAAACACGCGATCAGCGAGCCAGTCTCGCGCGCCGCGCAGGTATTGCACGGGATCGCCGCCTCGCTGCGGCCCAGAAAGCTGGGGCCAGGCATGCAGGGTTCGGTTGTGAAACTCCTCCAGCGCGGCTTTGTCTTGCAAAAGAGCGCCAGCCAGCGGCACCAGCAGGCAGACAGCGACGCAGGCCAGCGCCGCTCGAGCTCCGCGCTGCACTTTCACCGAGTCGCGCGGCGCTTCTCGATCGGTCGTCAGCGAGACGTCTGTCGGCGAGCAGTCCATGGTCGAGGGGGCGCCTGCGCTGGAAGAGCCTGGCGCCGTAAGCTAGCATGGCGCGCGGAAATCAGCCTCCAAATTGGCGCGGGTCGAGACTAGTGTGGTCAGCGCGCATGGTCTTCTCCAGCACCGAGTTCCTGTTCGTCTTCCTGCCCATCTTCTTGTTGGTGCAGAGCTTCGTGCCGCTGCGCAACCTGAGCTACGTCGCCTTCAGCCTGCTGTTCTACTTCGTGGGTGAGGGCTGGTACCTCGGCGTGGTGATCGCTTCGGTGTGCGTGAACTATGCGCTGGGTCTGTGCATCGAGGCGCAGCCGAGCCCGCGCCGGCGCGCCGTCGTGACGGGTATCGGTGTGGCGCTCAACCTCGCGGTGCTGCTCGGCTTCAAGTACGCGGGCTTCTTTTGCGAGAATCTGGCGCTGCTGGGGGCGATCCGCGGCTGTCGCCCGGCCTGGCACCTGCCGCTCGGCGTGTCCTTCTTTACCTTTCACGCCCTGTCGTACCTCGTGGATATCTACCGGCGCGACGCGCGCGCCGAGCGTTCGTTCGTGCGCCTGGCGCTGTACATGCTCATGTTTCCCCAGCTGATCGCAGGACCAATCCTGCGCTTTCACGCCATCGCCTCGCAGCTGGCGCGGCGCGAGGTGGGGCTGCGCCATGTGCATTTTGGGCTGATGCTGTTCTGCTTCGGTCTGGCCCAAAAGGTGCTGCTGGCCGATCCGCTCGCGCATGTGGCCGACGGCGCGTTCGCGCGCACCGCAGAGCTCGGCACGGGCGGGGCCTGGCTCGCCGTGTTGGCGTACACGCTGCAGATCTACTTCGACTTCGCGGGCTACTCCAACATGGCCGTGGGCCTCGGTTGGGTGACGGGCTTCGATCTGCCCAAGAACTTCGACTACCCCTACGCCTCGCAATCGATCACCGAGTTCTGGCGCCGCTGGCACATCAGTCTGTCGCGCTGGTTCCGCGACTACCTGTACGTGCCCCTGGGCGGCAATCGCCGCGGCCCGGCGCGCACCTACGCCAACCTGATCTGCGTCTTTCTGCTCTGCGGCTTGTGGCACGGGGCTGCCTGGACATTCATCGCCTGGGGCGCGTATCACGGAGCGTGGCTGGTGCTGGAGCGGGTGGGCGGAGCGCGCCTGCTCGAGCGGCTGCCGCGTCTGCTGCGGCACGCCTACGCATTGTTGGTGGTCATGGTCGGCTGGGTGCTGTTCCGAGCGGATGGCGTGCCGCAGGCCCGCTCGCTGCTGGCCAAGATGTTCTGGCTCACGCCCAGCCCTGCGCCGGACGCGGCGGCGCTGCTGACGCGGAGCGAGCTGCTGGCACTGCTCTGCGCGCTTCCGCTCTGCTTCCCGGCCCTGCCACGCTGGCTCGGCGCGCAGCTGGGAGTGGTCGGCGAGCGCCCCTGGCCGGAACGCATGGCGCCTCAGATGGTTCTCGGCGGAGCCGTCGTCGGTGTGTGCGTGTTCGCGGCCATCGCGACCAAGGTGATGACTGGCGCCTATAGCCCGTTCATCTATTTTCGCTTCTGAGAGCCTGGCTAGCTCTCGCTCAGCCGCGCAAATAACCCGCGATCACCGCGAGGAACCCGCCGCCGTAGCGTTCTGCGCGGGTCTGACCAAAACCGTAGACGTCGAGCAACTGCCCGAGGTCGCGCGGCTGCTGGGCGGCGAGGTCGCGCAGGCTGCGGTCACTCGCGATGACGTAGGGCGCCACGCCGGCCTCCTTCGCCAGCGCGAGCCGGTGCGCACGCAATGCCTGGAACAAGGCCTCGTCGCCTTCGCTGGCCGCGACCGGCGCCGCCGCGCGCGTGCGCGGCACGGCGCGGGTGCGCTCGGGCGGCAGACGCAAGCGCACGTTGCGGTTGCCTTTCATCACGTGCTGGCCCTCTTGCGTGAGATAGAGCACGGGGCGATCGCCGCCGGAGAAGGCGACCCAGCCGGCGGTGACGCAGCGGCGGAGCAGCGAGACGAGCCAGGGGTTTGGCTTGTCTTTGAGGATGCCGAAGGTGCTGACTTGCTGCAGGCCGGTGCGCTCGAGCTTGGGGTCGCTGTCACCGTGCAGCAGCTTGGCCGCCATGGTCAGCCCGAACTTGCCGTGCACGCGCGCCACGGCGCTGAGCGCCTTGCGTACGAGCAGCGTGACCTGCTCGGCTTGCGCCGTGTCGTCTTCGAGCTCGGTGCAGACGTCGCAGCGGCCGCAGGCGGCAGGCGGATTTTCGGTGCCGAAGTAGCGCAGGATTGCCGTGTGGCGGCAGGAGCCGCCTTCCGCCCAGCGCAGCAGCTCGAGGAACAGGTTCCACTTGTGCTCGACCAGGCTGGGCTCGGGGGAGCGGCCGTCGGTGTCTGCTTCGAGCAGGCGGCGGCGCAGCGCGATGTCCTTGGGCGAGCTGAGCATCAAGCCGTAGGCGAGCTCGCCGTCGCGACCGGCGCGCCCGACTTCTTGATAGTAGGCCTCGATCGAGCCCGGGGGCGCGAGGTGGATCACGGCGCGCACGTCGGAGCGGTCCACGCCCATGCCGAAGGCGTTGGTGGCCACGACGACGTGCAGCTCGCCGCGCGTGAACGCGCCCTGCACGTCGTCGCGGCGCTGGGCAGGCAGGCCTGCGTGGTAGGCGTCCGCCGTCCAGCCGTCGCACCGCAGGCGATCGGCCTCGGCTTCGCAGCTCTTGCGCGTCGGCGCATAGACGATGGCGGTGCCGCGGCGCACCGCAGGGCTGCTCAGGGCGGAGCTGCCGAGCGCCTGGCGCAGAATGGCGTCGGTATGCTTGCGCGCCTCGTTCTGGCTTTGCACCTCGCGCGCCTGCAGGATCAGGTTGGGCCGCTCGAAGCCATGGATCAGCTGCGGGGTGTCCGCGGGGAGCCGCAGGCGGCTCAAGATCTCGTCGCGGACGATCGGCGTGGCGGTGGCCGTGCAGGCCAGCACGCGCGCCCGCGGCAAGCGCGCGAGCAGGCGATCGATCTGCATGTACTCGGGGCGGAAGTCGTGGCCCCACTCGCTGATGCAGTGGGCTTCGTCGATCGCCACCAGCGGGCAGTTCAGATCCGCCATCAGCGCCTGGAAGCCGGAGAAGGCGAGCCGTTCGGGTGCGACGTACACGAGCTTGTAGCTGCCGCGCGCCAGCAGGCTCATGCGCCGGCTGATCTCGTCCGAGGGCAGGGTGGAGGCGAGGAAGGTGGCGGGAATGCCCCGGCGCTCGAGCGCACCGACCTGGTCGTTCATCAGCGCGATCAACGGCGATACGACCAGCGTGGTCCCGGTGAGCAGCACGGCAGGCAGCTGGTAGACCAGGCTCTTGCCGCCGCCCGTGGGCGCGACGAGCAAGAGCCTGCGCTGTTCGATCAGCGTCTCGACCGCGCGGCGCTGGCCGCTGCGGAAGCCGTCGTAGCCGAGGCGGCGCAGCCCCGCGAGCAGGGGATCAGCTGCCGGCTCGGCCGTCACGATAGAATGCCTGCAGCACGAAGAAGGCGCGCTTCTTCTCCCCGCGATCGGAGATCAGGCCCTTGCGGTTCCAGCCGTCTTGAATCTTGGGCAACGGGCGCCGAGGAGACTGGAAGTCGTTGAGGATCCAGGGCGAGAGGCCGCGCCACACGCGGATGCGCTTCATCATGGCGATCTGGTGCTGGTACATGTCGGCCTGGTAGTCCTCCGTCCAGCGTTGTTCGGGCGGCCCGCGATGGCCTGCCTTGGCGTCCCCGCCCAGCTCGCTGAACACCAGGGGTTTTTCGTATTTGACGTCCCAGGTGAGGGTGTCGCATTTCGCGGGGAGTCCATCGTACCAACCGACGTACTGGTTGACTCCGATCACGTCCAGGTCTTCGCCCAGCGGATCGTCCACCACCTGGGTGTGCTCATCCGAGTAGTGGCGCTCCAGGGCCGCAGTGAGCAGGCGCGTGGGGTCCAGCTCGCGTACCTTGGCGATCAAGCGGCGCAGGAAGCGATTGCGGGCGTCGTCGATCGGGGTCTCGTTGCTGACCGACCAGAGGATGACGGCCGCGCGGTTCTTGTCGCGCTGGACCATCTCGGTGATCTGTCGCTCGGCATTGGCGTAGGTCGCAGGATTTTCCCACTGGATGGTCCAGTAGACCGGCACTTCCGACCAGACCAGCAAGCCCAGCTCCTCTGCGACCCGCACCATGTGCTGGTTGTGCGGGTAGTGCGCCAGGCGCACGAAGTTGCAGCCCAGCTCTTTGGCCCAGCCGAGCAGCTTGCGGGCGTCCGCTTCGCTCGTGGCGCGGCCGGGGCGTTCTGGGGCTTGCTCGTGGATGGAGATGCCACGGAGGAACGTGGCCTGACCGTTGAGCAGCAGATCGGCGCCGCGCGTGCTGATCGAGCGGAAGCCGATCTGCTCGTTGACGCGGTCGTGAGCGCTGCTGATCTGCACTTCGTAGCGCCGGGGATGGCTCGTGGACCAGAGCTCGATCTCGGTCTTTGCAGCGCGGAAGCTGGCGCGGCCGGAGGCGTCGGTGCGCAGCTCGAGCCTGAGAGCCAGCTCGGCGATCTGTAGCGTGACCGCTTGATTCGCCGCGTCGGGGCCGTCGAGCAGGACCCAGCCGGCGATCGTGTCGTGCGAGCCCTTTTCGAGCTGCACGAAGTAATCCTTGATGAAGGTCTCGGGCACGTCCAGCACGAGCACATCGCGCGTGAGGCCGCCAAAGTTGTACCAGTCGGTATTGACCGTGGGCACGCCGTCGCGGTGGCGCGCGTCGTCCACTTTGACGATCACCACGTTTTCGCCCTGCACGAGGCGGTCCGTGATCTCGAACTCGAAGGGCGTGAAGCCGCCCACGTGGCGCCCCACTTCCTCGCCGTTGACGTAGGCGATGGCCTGGTAGTTGGCCGCGCCGAAGTGCAAGAAGCGGCGGCGCCCCGGCGCGCGCTCGGCTTGAAAACTCGTCTTGTACCAGACGGTGCCCTCGTACAGCGACAGCTCCAGGCGCTGAGAGTTCCAGTCGCCCGGCACCTTCAGCGTGGGGCTCTGGTCGAAGTCGTACTCGATGCGGTCGCTGACGCTGGCAGGCTTCTTGTTCTTGCCGTAGGGCTCCGCGAGCGGCTCGTAGCGGTAGTCGTAATAACCGTTTTCATACGGGTCCACGATGGTGTGCCAGTCGCCGTTGAGGCTCTGGTGCTTGCGGCCGAAGACATTGGCGATCAGGTGAAGGGCACTCATGACGGGGCCCCGGTCCTCGCTTGCCGGGCGATGAGACTCAACAGCTTTCGAGGGTCGGACGATGGTTCAGACTTCCGGGGTTACAATGTAGGTTGGGTTTTCCAGTGCACAGCCTGTGGGCAAGCTGCGAAATCTGTGGATGACCCGGTGCGCTGTGGATAACGTCGCCCGCTCGCCGAGCCGAGCCGTGCCGAACTATCTGACTCCCGCGGGTGCCAAGCAGCTGGCCGATGAGCTGCAGCAATTGCTGAGCGTCGAGCGCCCGAAGGTGGTGCGCGAGGTGGCGGAGGCGGCCGCGCAGGGGGATCGCTCCGAGAACGCCGAGTACATCTACGGCAAGAAACGGCTGCGCGAGATCGATCGCCGGGTGCGCTTTCTCACGCAACGGCTCGACGCAGCTGTGGTGGTGCGCCCCGAGGAGCTCGGGGGCGACGTGGTGCGCTTTGGCGCGGTCGTGGTGGTCGCCGATGAGGACGGGCAGCAGAAGACCTATCGCCTCGTGGGTCCCGACGAGTCCGACCCCAGCCACGGCAAGCTGAGCTTTCAGTCGCCGATCGGACAAGCTTTGATGAAGCGGCGCGTCGGAGACGTGGTGGTGGTGCGCCGGCCCGCGGGCGAAATCGAGCTGGAGATCATCAGCCTGAGCTACGAGGCATAGCAATCCGTGTCGTCCAACGTCGAACAGATTGAATTCTGGAATGGAACAGCGGGCGACCGCTGGGTGCGCAATCAGGAGCGCATGGATCGCGCCCTCGCCCCCTTCGGGTTGGCGGCGCTGGATCGGCTGGCGCCCGAGGCGGGGGAGTCGATCATCGACATCGGCTGCGGCGGCGGCACCACGTTGTTGCAAATTGCCGAGCGGGTGGGCGCATCGGGGCGCGTGCTGGGGGTCGATGTGTCGCGGCCGCTGCTCGGGCGAGCCCGCGAGCGCACGAGCCACCTGCCGAACGTGTCCGTGCTGGAGTCGGATGCGGCGACGCACGCCTTCGCCGAGCCGGCAGCGGGCATATTCTCGCGCTTTGGAGTGATGTTCTTTGCCGAGCCTGAATCCGCCTTCAAGCAGCTGCGCAAGGCGCTGGTGCCCGGCGGACGAATCGCCTTCGTGTGCTGGCAGGCGTACGACGACAATCCCTGGTTTTTTCTGCCCATGGCCGTGGCTCGGGCGCTGCTTCCGCAGGCACCGCCCCCGCTCGATCCCCAAGCTCCCGGGCCCTTTGCATTTGCCAGCCCCGCACGGGTGACCGGCATTTTGCGCGCTGCCGGATTTCGTCGCATCGAGCTGGAAGCCTTCCGCACAGGGGTCATTCTCGCCACGGAAGGGCTGGAAGCAGCCGTGGATTTCAGCTTCCAGATCGGTCCCGCGGCCCGCCTGATCGCCGAGCAACCCGACGAGCTGCGGGCGCGGATCTGGCAGCGCATCGCGGGAAAATTCGCACCGCTGGTGCGTGACGGCCGGGTGGAGCTCGAGGGGGCTGCCTGGCTCGTGTCCGCCCGCGCCTGATGCGTTTGCGCTCTTTCGGCGGTCACGGTAGGAGCGGGGTCATGAAACAGCCAGTTCTTTATACTTCGCTTGCCCTCATGCTCTGTCTGGCATGCGGGTCCAAGACGACGGATACCGAAGCCGCTGCGCCCACCACGCCTGCCGTGGAGACCCCGCCGCCTCCGCCCGAGCCGAGCCCGGAGGAGAAGAAGAAGGCCGAAGAGGCCAAGAAGCTCGAGGAAGATCGCGCGAAGATGAAGGCGGACCACGAGAAAGACGTGGCTCGCTGGACTCCCGAGCTGAAGGCCGAGGCCAAGGCGGTCGCGGACAAGGCGTACCCGACCCCGCGCGCGGCCATCAAGGCGGCGCTCGATGCCAAGTATCGCGCTCCGGGCAACGCGGACCGCGACCAGTACCGTCATCCTCAGCAGACGCTGGAGTTCCTCGGCTTCAAGCCGAACATGACCGTGCTCGAGTACGGTCCGGGCGGCTTCTGGTACACCGAGATCCTCGCGCCCGCGCTGGCCAAGAAGGGCAAGCTGATGATCACGTCGCAGGACCCCAATGGTCCGGCGGATCAGCGCAGCACCCTGAACGGCGAGCGCACCAAGCTGTTCCTGGAGCAGTCGCCGGAGCTGTACGGCAAGGTGGAGACGGTTGTCGTCGACGGCAGCAAGCCCGAGCTGAAGCTCGACAATCAGCTCGACATGATCCTGCTCACGCGCGAGTTGCACGGCATGGTCAATGGCGGGACGCTCGACGGCTGGCTCGCCGAGTTCCACAAGGCGCTCAAGCCCAAGGGCTTGCTCGGCATCGAGCAGCACCGCGCCAAGGCGGACGCCAACCCAGAGGAGAGCGCCAAGAAGGGCTACCTGCCCGAGGCGTGGGTGATTCAGAAGGTGGAAGCCGCGGGCTTCAAGCTCGCCGGCAAGAGCGAGATCAACGCCAACCCGAAGGACACCAAGGACTACCCGGACGGTGTCTGGACGCTGCCGCCGTCCTATCGGCTCGGGGACAAGGATCGCGAGAAGTACGCGGCGATCGGCGAGAGCGATCGCATGACGCTCAAGTTCGTGAAGAAGTAACGCCTCAGGGCGTGGTCGGAGCCGGCGTGGCAGGGGGCGCCGGCTCGGCGGGGGGCACTGGCGCGGACGGGGCAGCGGGGAAGGAGAGCGTGGCGGGAGCCGACGGTGGCTCTACGCACAGGGCGTTCGCGCACACCCGCGTGCCTTTGCAATCGGTGTCGCGCTGGCAGCCCGCCGGGCGTGCGTGCTGTTGCGTCTGGCCCTGCAGGAGCTGATCACGTTCGGCCTGTGTCTTCAACACGCGCTCGGCGAGGCTCTCTTTGGCGCGGGCGCACTTCGAGGTATTGACGAAGCCGTAAATCGCCGAGGCAAGGTAGACGGCTCCGCCAATGCCGACGACCGCAATGGCGGGCTTGTCACTGCCGTCGGGGTGTTGCGCCAGCGCAAGGCCCGTGATCAGAGCATCGCCTACGGCGTTGGTGGTGTCGACCGCCGGCGCGGCGTCGTTCGAAACACAGTCAAAGTACGCGAGCTTTTCATGCTCGCTCGGCGGCGGGCGCACGAAGATGAACGAGCACCCCATCGAGAGCCACGCGCAACAGGAGAAGGTAAGCGCCCGCATGGCGAGGTCTACGGCCGCCGGCGGGCGCTGCGGTAGAGCGCCCAACCTTGCATACATCGGCTCACCGCGCGCATGTCCCCGTGCGCCCCAAATCGCCGTGACTTCCGGCGCAGGGTCGCCGCTGCGTTGCTTAACCCTGTCCGCCCCGGGGTCGTTGTTTCGCCTGTTCCTTGGGGGATTGACGAGAGCGGGATGGCGGGCAAGAGCAGGGTTTGGGGGGAGCGCGGTCGCGCGCGCGGGTTTGTGGCTCGCGCCCTGCTGGCGGCCGCGCTCTCGGGGAGCAGCGCGCTGGGCGCGGACAGCGACGGCGATGGGCTCGATGATGCCTGGGAGCAGCAGTATTTCGGCGGCCTGAGCGCTGTGGCCGCGGCGGATCCCGACGGCGACGGGCTGACCAACGCGCAGGAGCACGCGCTCGGCTCGGACCCCACACGCTTCGATACGGATGGCGACGGCCTGTCCGACGGGCGCGAGCGCGATCTGCGCACCGATCCCACGTTGCGCGACACCGACAGCGACGGGCTGACAGATTACGCCGAGGCGCAAGTTTACCATACGAATCCACGGCGCCGTGACAGCGATGGCGGCGGACGCGGCGACGGCGAGGAAGTGTTCATCGACGGCACCGATCCGCTGGTGGCGTCCGACGACGCGCTCGACTCTGACGGCGACGGGCTGACGAATCAGCAGGAGCTCTCGCTGGGGACCAATCCCTTTGCGAAGGACACGGACGGTGACGGACTCGCTGATACCGCCGAGGATGCCAACCACGACGGTAGCTATCAGGGCGACCAGAACGAGAACGGGCATTTCGAGCCCGAGCTGGGCGAGGAGACGGATCCGACGCGGGCCGACACGGACGGCGACGGGTTGGATGATGGTCAGGAGTTGTTGCGCGGAACGGATCCGTTCGATCCCGACTCGGATGAGGACGGCATCAGCGACGGCGACGAGTACGCGCGCAGCCTGGATGACTTGTCTTGCCTGAATCCGGCGAATCCGGACTCCGACGGCGACGGCGTCGGTGACGGCGACGAGCTCGCGGCGCAGCTGAACCCTTGCGATCCCGATAGCGACGGCGATGGCGTGCTGGACGGCGTCGAGCTCCATGACGGGACCGATCCGGCGCTGCCCGGCGCCGGGACGGACACGGACGGCGACGGCCTCACCGACACCTATGAGACGGACGTCACCAACACCGACCCGGCGCTCGCCGACAGCGACGGCGACGGGCTCTCGGACGCTGAGGAGGTCTTCCCGCTGCACGATGGTCTGGTGACCGATGCCCACGACGCCGACAGCGACGACGACGGTCTGCTCGACGGCAACGAGAGTGAGGTCGCCGGCGATCAGGTGACGATTCACTCGAACGCATTGCGCGCCGACAGCGACGGCGACGGGCTCTCGGACGGGCTGGAGCGCGGACTCGCTTTACCACAGATCAGCGCGCTGGATCCGGATGCGACGGATCTCGGCGTGTTCGTGGCGGACACGGAGCCGTCGACCAGGACGGATCCGCTGGAGCCGGACACCGACCACGATGGCCTGCTCGATGGCGCGGAAGACCAGAACCATGACGGCTTCAAGCAAGCGAGCGAGACCGATCCGAATGTGTTCGACAGCGATGGAGATGGGATTGGGGACGGTGAGGAGCTGAAGCAGAACGCGAACAGCGCTTGCGGACAGCAGTTCGATCCGACCAACCCGAACGACGGGGCAGCTGATTTCGACAACGACGGCCTCACCAACACCACCGAGCTCAACCTGCGCGTGCGCATCGGCCTGGTGCTGGTGGCGGCGCCCACGGATCCCTGCCGGCAAGACACGGACGGTGACGGTCTCAGCGACAAGGTCGAGGCACAGAGCGCCTACGGCAACGGTCAGACCAATCCGACTCTGACGGATACGGACGGTGATGGTCTGCTCGATGGTGAGGAGGACGTGGATCACAGCGGCCGCCGCGGCGCCACGGAGACAGACCCGACCCGGCGCGACAGCGACGGGGACGGCATCAGCGACGGCGGGGAAGACGCGAATCACAACAACGTCGTGGATAGCGGCGAGACCGATCCACGGGTGGCTGACAGCGACGGCGACGGTCTCGACGACGGCACGGAAGTGTTCCGGCTCGGCACCGATCCGCTGAACACGGATACGGACGGCGACGGCCTCTCCGACGGGCGAGAAATGGGAGTGGACGGCGACGCGGACCCGATGACACGGACGGATCCTCGAGCCCAAGACACAGACGGCGACGGGCTGGACGACGGCGTGGAGGACGCGAACCTGGACGGTCGCGTCGATCAGGGTGAAACGAGTCCGATCGATCGCGACACCGACCACGGCGGCGTGAATGACGGCCAGGAGGTTCTGGTGGACGGCACCAATCCGAACGATCCCAAAGACGACAAGGTGGCCACGGGCAGCACGCCGGAGATTCCGGACGACCTGCGTCCGGATGCGAACCCGGTGGAGCTGCCGCCCGAGGAAGCCGATCCTGAGCCCGATCCGCGCTTCTTCCTGGAGCCGAACGCGGAAATTCGCGGCTCGAGCTGCAGTGTGACGGCCGCGGGGGGAGCGGGCAGCGCGGGGGCGCCGCTGGGCTGCGCCGCGCTGGCGGTCGCGATCGCGGCGGCACGCCGTCGGTCCCGGCGCGGCGCGCGCGCGGCGTCCTGGCTGGGGCTGCTGGGGTCGCTCTTCGCGGGGGCGCTCGCCGGCAAGGCGCGGGCGCAGACGCCGGACCAGATTGCGACGGCGCGCAACACGAACATCGACGCCAATCCCCATCGCATCAATCCGGCGGGCTTCGAGCTGCTCGGTGTGAGCCGCCCGCGGGTGCTGCCGCACCTGGCGCTGCGCGCGGCGGCTTCGTTCAATTATCTGACGGGACCGGCGGTGGTCGCCGACCGCAGCACGGGCGACACCTTGCGCAAGCTGGTGGCCAACCGGGAAGAGGCGGAGCTGGGCTTTGCGCTCGGTATCGCCGACCGCTTTCAGGTGTCCTTGATGGCGCCGGCGGTGTTGCACCAGCGCGCCGAGCTGCCGGGGCAGAACCTGGGCACCGCCAGCTCTTCGGGCTTTGGCAATCCGACGATCGTGCCGCGCGCGGTGATCGTGGGCGCCGGCGATGAGTCCTTCGCGCTGGGCGTGGAGGTGCCGGTGACGCTGCCCCTGTACGACACGCCGGCGTACATGGGCTATGATGGCTGGGGCGTCGAGCCGCGGCTCCTGACCGAGGGCAAGGCGGGTCCGGTCGTGATTTCGACCGCCATCGGTACGCTGTTCAAGCCCGAGCAGCGCATCTTCAACCTGCACGACGGCAATCAGCTGACGTACGGCCTTTCCACCATGGTGCCCGACGCCTTGAAGGGTTGGGACTTTGGCGCGGAGTTTCAGGGCGGCACGCCGCTGGATCGCCCTGGCCGCAGCGCGGAGACGCGCGGCGAGGTGCTGGTCGGCGCGCGGCACCGGATCGACGAGCGGCTCAGCGTGAGCACCGGTGGGGGCGCCGGCGTGATGAGTGGCGTGGGGCAGTCCGGATACCGTGTCTTCGTATCGGTGGGCTATGCGGCGTCGCTGGTGGGCACACCGGAAGCCGAGAACGAGGACGCGCGCAAGCAAGACTGCTCAGCGCATCCGGGCGTGGCATTGCCCCCCGGCTGCCCGCCGCCGGACTCCGATCACGACGGGATCCTGGACGCGGCCGACAAGTGCCCGAACGAGCCCGAGGACCAGGACGGCTTCGAGGACCAGGACGGCTGCCCCGACCTCGACAACGACAAGGACGGCTTGAAGGACAGTGAAGACGGCTGCCCCAACGAGCCCGAAGATCGCGACGGCTACAAGGACGCGGACGGCTGCCCCGAGCCGGACAATGACGGGGACGGGATCCTGGATACTGCCGACAAGTGTCCGAACGACCCCGAGGACGAGCCGGGCGAAGGCGCCGACGGCTGCCCCAGGCAGATGTCCAAGCTGTGTCCCGATGGCGCGCGGCCGACGTCGACGGGCGAGTGCCTGGCGCACATCGACGCGGGGCTGATCCAGATCTCCGAGCCCGTGCAGTTCGAAGAGGGGACCGCGAACCTGAAGGACGCGAGCCGTGAGCTCCTGAACCAGGTCGTCGATATCCTGGACGCGAACAAGGACATGAAGATCCAGGTCGTCGGGCATACCGACAGCTGGGGTCTGAAGGCGAACAACCTGGAGTTGTCGCGCGAGCGGGCTCGCTCCGTGCGCTTCTATCTGATCCGGCAGAGCAAGGATCCGACGCGCATGGCCAAGAACGTGAGATCACTCGGCAAGGGCGAGTCGGAGCCGATCGAGAGCAACGACACGGCGGTCGGGCGCGCGAAGAACCGGCGCGTGGAGTTCGTGATCGTGGGCAAGTGATCTCTCGGCGGGGCCGCTACGCGCGAGCGGCCCCGATCTCGAGATGGGTCGGCGCTCGTCTCAGAGCAGCGCGGCGATACCCGCTGCGATACCGAGGACGGTGCCGACGAAGCCCGTGGCCTTCTTGCCCTCGCTGCTCGTCAGGGCGTTGTAGGTGGCCTTCGCGGCGCTGCCGACCGCGTGCCCCACGTCGCTGGCGGCATTCTTGGTCCAGTTCCAGGCATCGCCCAGCCAACCGCCGCCCTGGATCAGCATCAGCTCTTGCTCGCTCAGCTCCATCGCACCGTCGATACCCACGAAATTGTTGTTCATGTCGCCTTCCCTTCTGGATTGAGGTTGGTGTCTGGCGAACGGCGCCGGACAACGTAGGGGTCGGCGCGCTGGCGCGGCGGGTTGCTCTGGAATGCGCAGCGGAAAGGCGGATGTCGCTGTGGGTTGAGCAGTGTCGCCGGGCGAGAGGAAAAGTGCAATCGCTGTACTGCGGACGACATTCGCCGGAGCCGCAGTTGCTCGTGTCATCCACGCTGCTAGCTTGGTTCGGTTGTTTGCCGTTGGGGAACGGCAGCCAACGGGCCCAGCTCTTAGTGCGGGGACACCCCGCACCGCGGGTTCGAGCGCTGAGGCGGAACAAGGGGACTGGTTCCGCAAGCAAGGGTCGCGGAGGAAGAGCTCGCACGTGCCGGGGACTGCGCGTGATGCCACCACCGCATTTTGAAAAGTAGAGCGCTATACGTGCGCTCGCGTGGAGGCGGATGCCGCATTCGGACACGGTTCGAGGTGCAACGGATGCCTGCGAGGCAACGTCAACGAGTGGCGAAGAGGATCTGGAACGCCTCTACGCCCATCATGTGCCGCCGCTTCGGCGCAGCCTGATCCGGAGGTTCGCTCACTTCGAGCGCCGATCGGGCTTGCCCAGCGCGGATGTGGATGACGCGATCCAGGAGGCTTTCGCCAAGCTCCTGGCGGCGGGATGGCTGTCGAGACAGCGCCCGGAGCGTGGCTCCGCCGCAGCGTACCTGGCCGGCACCGTGCGCAACCTGTGCATGGACTCGCTGCGCGCGCAGCGCCGAGAAGAAGCTCTGAGATCGCGGGCCGCCGCCCAGGCGCGCAGCGGGCCGCCGAGTCTCGAACAGCCAGCGGGCGAGGGCGAGCAGGAATCGAGAAGAGTCGAGCTCGCGCGGGCGCACATCGCGGAGTTGCCCCTGGAGCTGTCCGGGTACTTCCGGGTGCGC
>JAICTU010000203.1 GCA_025936205.1 Polyangiaceae bacterium
AACACGTGATCGCCATGCACATGCGTCACGAGCTGGCCCGCCACGTCGTGCCAGCGCATCCCCGCGTGCGCCAGCTGTTCGGGAGCTTGCCGGCCACAATCGATCAACCACCGCTCACCGGAGGGTAAGCCGAGCACTGAACACGTCGTGCCGTAGCGCCGCGAGAACGCTGCGCCCGAGCCGAGCACGTGCAGGGTCATCGCCGGGCCGCCGCTCATGCGTGACCCGGCGTGCGGGGTGTCCCCGCAAAGCAATGCCTGCTCGGGCGTCTGCAGTTGCTTCTCATCGTTTCATCTCACGGCAGAGGCGCGCGCCCGCAGCAGGCCCTTCGAGCATACGGCAAAGCCTGCCAGAATGCCCGGGCACCGGCCCACTCCTCGGATGACCTTCAACTCCAAGGTGCGAGGAGCAAGGTGCGAGGCAGAAGCCGAACCACTGCGCGCAGAGCACACTCCACCCTACCCTAGAATCTCGAGCCCGGAGCTCGCAAGGGCGCGACCGCCGTTGCAAACTTAATGAAACCGCGACGCTCTGCCCGGGTGGAGCTCGCCGGGACCCCGCGCGCGAGTCGCCGCCCAGGCGAAAGGGCGCAGCGAATCTCGGGCGGTGCCTTCAAAAAAGCCGTGGCTGTCCGTGATTTCAGTCAGGGACCGAGATCCGGCCACAGGAACGAAAGGGCGAGCCCTCCTTCCAGAATGAAATCGATCGAGTTTTACGAACTTCCGCGCCCGGTCCAGGAGCGCTTCGTCGCAGCCTCACAGGCCTCGCTGGCCCCCGCTCCGCTCGCGATCCGTCCGGCGTCCAAGTACGTCGGGGCACGCTGGTTCGGCGCAGCGCTGGTCGGCTTCTGCGTCACCTCCGTTTTCGCGCTGCGCGGCTTCGGCGAGCTGGATCATCCCTCTGCGCTGGCCACCGGCCTGCATGCGCTGATCTACTGCCTGGGTTTCACGCTCAGCTTCGCCTCGCTCACGCGCGGTCTGACCTTGCGTGATCGCGCGCTCAGCCTGCCCTTCACTCGCGCCACGTATCTGTTTCCAATGGGCGTGGTCGAGGCCAACTCTTCGGCCCTGAACGTACACTCGCTGGCGGATCTGCGCACCGTCGAGGCCACTGCTTCGGCGTTGAACGTGACCTTCGTCGATGGCACCCGCTTCGACTTCCCCGCTGCCGATCAGTCCCAGGCCGAGGCGGCCAAGCGCGCCGTGACCGAATCACAGGAACGCCTCGACGAGGCCACCCGCGCCGACAGCGTGCGCGGGCTCGCCGCTCTCGATCCGCTCCTGCGCACCAACTTCCCCAGCCCCTTTTCCCATGACGTGCCCTTCCAGCGCCCCACCAGCATGTGGGCCTTCGCGCTGCTCGGCATGGCGCTCATCTCCGGCGCCGCACTCGGCGTCGGCGTGTGGGAGGTGCGCAACAAGCTGAGCGCGCGGCGGCTCGCCGAGACGGCACGGACGCTGAACACCACCGCCGCCTATCGCCAGTACCTGGCGCGCGGCGGGCACTCGCCGGAGATCATCGACGTGCTGCTGCCGCGCGCCGAGCTCAGCGAAGCCAAGGCCCAGGGCAGCGTGCGCGCGATCGAGGACTACATCGCGAGCCATCCCGGCAGCAAGATCCAGGACGAGGAGGCCGCGGCCCTGCGTGCGGCGCTGCTCGCGGCCCTGGAGCGCGCCAAGCTACCCGGCACACTGGCGGCGCTCGACGCCTTCAAGGCGGACAATCCGCGCCACGAGCCCGTGGCCAAGGAGCTCGCCGACGCCCGTCATCAGGTTTACCGGGCAGCAGCCGATCGCGCGAAGCGGCTCGCGATCGCGACCGGCGCGCGGCGCGGAGACCCTGCGGCGTTCCTGGAGAGCCTGGTTGCCTATGCCGAGAAGCACGGGCCTCGAGCGGAGCTCCGCTTCCGCTCCGCGCTGGGCCGCTCCTACAAGACCGCCGACAACACCGTCCGCTCGGGCTCCTTCTTCACCGGCAACGCCAGCCTGCCCTCGCGCTACTTCGGTGAAGCGCAGATGCAGCAGCGCGAGGCGCTGGCCGGTCCGCTGCTGGTGTCGGCCCTGCAAGCCCTGTTCAGCAAGGAAATCCTGGAGTTCAAGCTCGGCGCGCCGCTGCCCGGTGCCGGCGAGGACGAGAAGCTACCGCCCTTGCCCGAGCCCAGCGTGCCCACCCTGTACATCGATTACAAGATCGAGCTCTCGGGCGCGGTGATCAACCAGAAGCCGCGCGGCATGTACTTCGGTGCCGGCATGTTCTTCGATACCGACTTCCGGCTGCCGGACTCGGACGCACGACTGCAAATGCTGGTGCGCACCTGGCGTTCGCCGAGCCGCAGCGTGATGCGCGCCAAAGATGGTACGACGGGCATCGTCTACGAGGACGTCGGACGGCGCTCGTTAAACCTGTTCTTGCGCCGCTATCTGAAGCGTATCTTGCGCGACCCACCCGAGCTCAGCGTTCCCGCCATCTCCCTGCCCGATGCCGACCAGGACGACAAGGCGAAGGACGAGAAGGACTCGGACGAGCGCGACGACAAGGATGAGCGAGAACTAGGGGTAGCCTCGAAGCAGGGCTAGTACCGCTCAGGCTCTGCGCGGAGCTCAGTGCAGGGTGCCGCCCTCGTCGCTCTCCAGGCCGCCTCCACCTCGATCCGTGGCCTCCGGCTCCAGGATCACCGGGCTCACGATTGCATCGCGGATCGCCAGGTGGCGGATCAACTCGGTGAGCTGCGCGCTCTGGGTGCGGACGCTGGTAAAGAGCAGGATCAGGGCAAAGAGCGTGAACAGCCCGAACAGGTAGAAAATCAGATCGACGCCCCGCCCCACGCCGAGCACGTGGGCGACCACCGTCGTGAATTCGGGGAACAGGATCGAAAACCAAGCGCTCAGCATCAGCAGCAGCCCGATCAAACGATCGGAGAGCTTGGAGCGGAAATACGCCAGGTACACCAACAGGGCTCCGGCGGTCCCCAGGATCAGCAGAAGTTGGACGGGCTTCATTGCATCCCTGCCTGGCCTAGCGGTTGAAGAGCTCCGCGAACGAGTCCCAGAGAATGTTGAATGCGTTGGTCATGCGCTGACCTTTGCGCACCGAGTACTCCGAATAGACCACGGTCACCGGCACCTCCACGTACGCCAGACGGTGCGCCGCGATCTGCTGCAGGATCTGTGATGCGTGGGCCATGCCGTTCTGCGTGATGTGCAGCGTCTGTGCTGCCCGGCGGCTGAGAGCCCGCAGCCCATTGTGGGTGTCGGTCAGCGCGAGCCCGGTGGTCCAGCGCGTGAAGAGCACAGCGAGTTTCAGCACCAGGTGCTTGGAACGGCTGATCCGCACCGCGTGCCCGCCCTTCAGAAAGCGGCTGCCCAGCGCCACCTCCGCGCGCCCAGCCCGGATCGGCTCCGTGAGCGCGTCGATGTCCGTGCTCTGATGCTGGCCATCCGCGTCGAACGTCACGATGATCCCGGCGCCGTGCGCCAGCGCGTAGCGGATCCCGGTCTGCAGGGCCGCGCCCTGCCCCAGGTTGATCACGTGACGCAGCAGATGCACGGACGTACCGTGCAACACCTCCAGCAGCGGCACGCGCGACCCGTCGTCCACCACCACGACCTGGTGGCCGCGCGCCAGCAGGCCGTCCACCACGGGTCGAATCGCTTCGCCCTCGTTGTAAGCGGGCATCACCACCCAGAGGCTGGCTCCGGGGTCGATGGTCGGGGAATCAGACATGGCGGATGGGGCTTATCTGGCCTGCACTAGTAGCACGTCGGCACTGAGCGAGGCACCGCGGTGAAAGCCGGGTAGCTCCCGTTTTCCCTCAACCAGCTGAATCAGGGCCGGAAACCGCCGAAGGCGCCGCTCGTCCTTGGGCAACACGAAGAACCGCACGCCGTTGTTCTCGAAGAAAGACGCCAGTCCGGGCAGATCGTTCAAATGCCGGGTGGGAATCGGCCGCTCTTCTCGGAACTCGGGCAACAGCAGGTTCCAGAACCCGAAGTTGTAAAACGACTGTAGCTGGGGATCGTCGACGACGAAGCGGTTCCAGTCGAAGACGAACGCCTCGCGCGCGTCCTGCATGCCCTCACGCCGCAGCTCCTGCACCAGCTCCGTCGACTGCCGCCACCAAATGCGGGTGATCCGCCACTGCCCCTTCAATTCCTGCAGGCTGCCGGACCACTCGATCGCCAGGCCCAGCGCGAGTGCTGCGAACCACAGCAGCTGTACCCACCGCGACCTGCCCCGGAACAGCTGCATGCCGACCGCGATCAACAACCAGCCGTCGAGAAACACGACCGGCAGCAACACGCGCGGCCACGCCACCCAGGAGAGCGAGACAAACGCCGAGAAGTAAAGGAAGGCGAGCGTGCTGCACAGCAGCACCTGACGGACCACGGCCGTGTGCCAGACGCGGCGCTTCCAGAGTACCAGAGCGCTGCTGACCAGCGGCAATCCCCACAACGCCGGGTGCTCCCCCGCGCGCCGGGTCATCAGGTGGACGACGTCGAGCGGATGCTCGCGCAGGATGCGATCGAGCGGATAGCGGGCGTAGGTGCTCAGCAGATCCAGGTCGTCGTAGCCGTACAGCACCTGCCCGACGAAGGTCGAGGCCACGGCCGAGCCGATGCGCCCGTGCACGTGGTAGTTCAGGGCGAATCCCGGCAAATTTCCCAGCAGAGCACCGAGCAGGAAACACGCGCCCGCAGCCGCATGGGAGCCCCGGCTGCGCTCGCCGGGCAGGAGCACGGACCACAGCCCCGCGCACGCGGCAGCCACGCAAGAGAACACGACGAAGTGCGTGCGCATCAGACCGGCGATGCCCAGCAGCGTGCCCGCCAGCAGGCAACGCGCGGCGCGGCCCCGCCCGGCGTCTTCCCACTTCCACCACAGATACAGTCCCGAAAAGAAGGCTGCGCTGGCCGGCGCATCGGCAAACTCGGACTGGCCCGCCTCGAACGCCGGCGTCGAGAGCGCGAACGCCAGCGCTGCCATCACCGCGGCCACTTCGCCGTGGCGCGCGCGCGTCATGCGATAGGCGCAGGCGATGCAGGTGAGCACGCCCAGCGTGCTCAGCACCTTGGCGGTGGCCAGCGTGCTGCCGATCAGCGGATACAGCCACCAGACCACCAGCAGCTGTGCGGGCCCGTAGTGGCCGATGGCGAGCGGGCTCAGATCGCTCCAGCTGGCGTGCTTGACCAGCCACATCAGCATCGGCCAGTCGTTGTCGTGCGGGCCGGGCGCGTAGATCAACCCTCCCCAGAGCAGCCAGAGACCGAAGCCGGCCCAGGCCGCCCAACACAGCCAGCCGCGATACTGCTCCGAGCCCGCCAGTGCGCGCAGGAACGCGCCGCCCCAGCGACGCAGCGGGCCGCCCACGGCCGGCGCAGTGCCCTCGGGTGGCCCGCCGCCGTGACCGCCGGCCGCGGGCCGTTCCCGCGGGATTGGCGTGCGGGGTGCCCCCGCGAAAGGAGTCATTGGGCGTCCGGGGATCCTGGGGCCGCACGGATACTCCATCTCTCCGCGCTCGCCAACACGAGCGCCGCGATCAAGACGAGTCTAGCGCCGCGCCGCGCTGTCATCCCGGTCTCCAGGCTTCGCAGACCTCATCGTAGATGTCCTCCAGCCCGGCGACGATCGCCCGGTTGTCAAACTCGCGTTCCATCTTGGCCCGCCCCGCGCGCGCGAGCCGCTCCCGCAATGGCTCGTCCAGCAGCAGCCGGGCGAGGCGTTCTCCCATGCTCTCGGGATCGTGCTCCGGAACCAGAAAACCCGTTTCTCCGTCGTCGATGCTGTCGGGGATGCCTCCGTGACGCGTGCCGATCGGCACGGCGCCAGCCGCAGACGCCTCCTTGACCACGATCAAGCCCGACTCGCGATTGCCGTCGCGCGCGACGACGCTCGGCGCGAGCAGCACGCGCGCCCGCCCCAGGAGCTCGGCGACCTGCTCGTTGCCGAGGCTGCCCAGGAAGCTCACCTCGCTCGCGATCCCGAGCTGGCGCGCCAGCTTTTCCAGCGGCGCGCGGCGCTCGCCCTCGCCCACGATCGACACCTTCGCGCGCGCGCCGAGCTCGCGAGCACGGGCGAACGCGCGCAGGCCGTCGTCGAAGCCCTTCTTCTCCACCAGACGCCCCACCATCAAGACCAGCGGCTCGCGCTCGCGCTGCTCCAGGCGAAAGCGCTGCAGGTCGATGCCGAGCCGGTGGACGCGCAGGCGGCTCGGCGGGAGCCCCAGGCCGAGCAGCAGCTGCCTCAACTCTTCCGACGCGCACAGCGCGAGCCGCAACTCGCGCAAGAGCGCCGGACTGCCGAGCGCGTAGGGCAAGTGCAGCGGCAGAAAACGCCGGCGGCTGCTGAGCAGCGGCACGTCGTAACCGTGAAAGGTGACCAGCAGCGGCAGGCGATGCCGGGCGGCATAGCGCCGGGCGTACGCGCCCGCTGGACCGAAATGTGCGTGCACGAGATCGAAGCGCCGCTCCGCAAACACCCGCGAGAAGCGCCGGCTGGCGCCACGGAGCACATAGCTGGGCTCGGCGAGGTGCACGCGGGGGAACGGAAAGCGCTCGCGGTTGAAGCGCCGCCAGGCGAACACGTCCACTTCCGAGCGCCGGTACTGACGCAGCTGCTCGTGAACAAAGACCTGCGAAGTCGGCAGGAAGTTGGTGCAAAACAGGGCGACGCGCCGGGACCGGGGAGCCATGCTGGACTACTAGTTGCCAGGCGGCATTTTTGCTAGAAGCCGCGTCTTCCGCTGACTCCGCCGCAGGCGGCTGCCTTTTCCATGCGAATCTGCTTCTGGTCGACCAGCTTTCAGGCGGACAATCAGGCGCTCGCGAGCTACCTGTCCGGGCTCGACGGAACCCAGGTCTGGGTCGCGTTGGATGACCCGGAGCGTTACCGTCGCGAACCCGTCAATGGCTTGCTGCCCTTCAGCGGCAAGCTGCTGGACCGGCAGGCTCCAGAGACGCTGGACGAGATCGATGCGTTCGCCCCCGATTGCGTGATCGTCGACAACCACCTGCCGAAGCGCCCGCTCGCCCGGCGCCTGTACGTGCTCTGGCATGGCTACGGCTGGCGCGTGGACGATCTCTCCGTGATGAAGCGCGAGCTGCGCAAGCTGGTCGGCAGCGTGGAAGAGCCGAACTCGCGCTTTCGCTGGCACGCGTTCGGCGAGCTGGACCGCGCCTATCGCATCCGGCACTCCGGGCTCGCTCCGGAAAACGTGCTGGCGCTGGGCTCGGCCTATTCCGATCTGCTGCTGCCCGGAGCGCCGCGCGCCCCGCGCCTGGATCTCGCAGGGATCCGCCAGCACTACAGCATCGATCTGACGCGCCCGACCGTGCTCTTGGGCATGACCTGGCACCACGGTGGAGCGCTCGCGCACTGGGGCGACGACGCCGAGCTGCACGATCGGCTCGCCGAGCACGTGGGCGCGCAGGGCGCCAATCTCTTGATCCGCATGCACGATCGGCAACGCTACGAGCGCGCGGACGTGCAGCGCATGGAACAGCTGGCGTCCCGCCACCCGCACGTGCAGCTCAAGTTCAAGAGCGCCCATCCGGATTCGCTGGTGGACCTATTGCTGAGCTCGGTGCTCGTCTCCAACTACTCGTCGCTGCTCAACGCCTTCTACTACACGGGTAAACCCACGATTCACATCGATCCGATCGCGCGTGGCCGACCCAACTACGGGCGCAAGTTCCGCTTTGGCACGCTCTGGACCAAGAAACTGCAGGACCCGCTGGCGAGCTGGAAGCTGCCCCCGGAGGACGTGGGCGGGCTGCGGGCGGGAAGCTTTCAGGAGTTGCTGGACGCCGTCTCCCTCAGCCTGACACAGCCCGGCTGCTGCAATGCCGCCGCGCGAGCCTTCCTCGAACGCCATATCGAACGCGCCGACGGCCGCAGCTGCGAGCGGATTACAGCGCTGCTCCGCAGCTGGATCGCCTGATGTCGGGACAGGGGTCGACCACTACTCCCGTCCCGGGGTCGGGTGACCGGCTCCCGATGGGTCGCTGCCTTGACCCGATCCGCTCGCATCCCCAGATTGCCAGGACGCCCGCGCCCGAGTAGCTGCAGGGCAAACGTTTTTTAGCTCTATGCGCAAAATCACCATGGTCAAGAAGCTGCTCGCGAGCGGCGAACCGTGCGCCAAGTGCGTGCAAGCTCAGGAGCTCCTCGAGCGACGGGGGCTGTGGAACCAGATCGACGAGGTCGTCTGGGCCAACGAGACCGACCCCAGCTCCCCCGGCGCTCAGCTCGCCCTGCGGCACCAGGTGGAGCTGGCACCGTTTTTCGTGGTCTCCGAAACGGGGCGCGAGGACCGAGTGGTCACCAGCACGCTCAAGCTGGCCCAGGAGCTCGCGGCCGCACCCGCCTCCGCCGCGTCCGCTCCCGTCGAGCTGAGCGAAGCGGAGCTGAGTGGGGCGCTCGCCGAGCTCGCGAGCGCGCCTCCGGCCGCGATCCTGAGCTGGGGGTTGCAGCGTTTCGGCGCCGGCTGCGGGATCGCCTTCAGCGGCGCGGAAGACGTGGTGCTGATCGATCTGGCCGCCAAGAGCGGGCTGCCTTACAGCATCTTCTGCCTGGATACCGGGCGCTTGCACGAGGAGACGTACCGCTTCCTGGATCGCGTGCGCGCCTTCTACGGCGTGGAGCTCCAGATCCTGTCGCCTCAGGCAGAACCCCTGCAGGCGTTCGTGCGCAAGAAGGGCCTGTTCAGCTTCCTGGAAGATGGCCATGGCGAGTGCTGCGGGATCCGCAAGATCGAGCCGTTGAAGCGCGCACTGGCACCGCTGCGCGCCTGGGCCACGGGGCAACGCCGCGATCAGAGCCCGACCCGGACTGACGTCAACGTCTTGGAATTCGACCGCAATTTTCAGGGTGCCGCGGGCAAGCTGGTCAAGCTCAACCCCCTGGCGGGCTGGAGCTCGGCGCAGGTATGGGAGTACATCCGCCGCGAACGCGTGCCTTACAACACGCTCCACGACCACGGCTTCGTATCGATCGGCTGCCAGCCGTGCACGCGCCCCATCCGCCCGGGTGAGCACGAGCGCGCGGCTCGTTGGTGGTGGGAAGAGGCCACGCAGCGCGAGTGCGGGCTGCACGTGAAGAAGGGCTGACAGACCTCGCCAGCCTGGTGCAGCCCTGTTTGATGCAGCCCTGTTTGATGCAGCCCTGTTTGATGCAGCCCTGTTTGATGCAGCCCTGTTTTGGCGCACCCCAGGGTGGGACAGCAGGTGGGACAACCAGGTGGGACAGCGGCGCCATGCGGCGGAGATACGCTCGAGCACGGACTGGATCGCAGCGCAGCGAGCGAGCACAGCGCGATAACCTGGAAAAATCTGGCCCCGCTGGCGGATCGCCTGGGCTTCGCACGGCGCTCGTGCTCGAGAGCGCGTGCCACGAGCCGCCCTCCGATCTCCCGCGATCCGAGAAATCGTCTTGGATGCTCAGGAGATAGAGTGTCTTATGAGGGTTCCCATCGTGCCCTGCGGCGCGCCTCGTCGCCTCCCGATCTCGCGGGCGCGCTGCGGCAGGAGAAAGCCACGCATGTCCGCCTCGTACCTCGTGCACCGCCTGCGCCTCGCGAGCCTCGTCTGCTTGGCGTGGATGGTCGGCGCGCTGCCGGGTTGCACTCCGCATCCCACCAATCTCGCCAGCGACAGTGCCGGGCTCGGCACCAATCCATTTGGTATGCAGCCAGCCGGCAGCAACACGGGTAGCCCCACGCCCGGAAGCACTACTGTCGTCGGCGGCAACGGCGCGACGAACGAGGGCGGACCCAATCTCAGCGGCGGGCTCGTGGCTGGCCCCACCGTGGGCGGCAGCAGCACGGTGCAGGTGGGCGACGACGATCCCACGTGCTCGACCGGTTCGCCGCCGCAAGAAGACGCGAGCTTCACGCGCGCGCGCACCATCCCCGCCAGCAACACGGACGCGGCGTCGATGATGGGCCAGCTGCAGCTCAGCGAAAAGCAGACGCTGCTCTCGGGCTACGAGAACTACGACTACAACAACGGCACCGCCTTCGAGGCGGCGCCGCTGCCGCGCGTGAACTACCCAACCTTCCGCATGCGCGATGGGCCGCGCGGCGTGCGCGGCGTGGTGGGCGAAAAGTCGACCACCTTCCCCGTGGCAGAGGTGCGCGCCGCGAGCTTCGACGTCGAGCTCGAGGAACGCGTGGGCAAGGTGTTCGCTGAAGAGATGCGCGCCATGCGGGTGGACTTGCTCCTGGCGCCCACCATCAACGTGCTGCGCCACCCCGGCTGGGCACGAGCGCAGGAGACCTACGGCGAAGACCCGGTGCTGATCGGCAACATCGGCGCGGCCTTCGTGCGCGGGCTCCAGGCGGGGCCGCAAGGCATGCCCGCCTGCGTCAAGCACTATGCTTGCAACAACACCGACGAGAACCGCGGCGGTAACAACCAGCGCGGCGTGAACGCGATCGTCGACGAGCAGAACCTGCGCGAGAACTACGTGAGGGCCTTCCAGATCATCGTCGAGCAGGTGGATCCGGCCTGCGTCATGGCCGCGTACAACGACGTGAACGGCTCGCCGAGCACGGAGAACGTGCATCTGCTGACCGACATCCTGCGCAAGGCCCCCGGCGACCCCGAGCGCGGTTTCGGCTGGCTGGGCTTCGTCGTCTCCGACTGGGGCGCCACGCTGGGCGCGGGCCACGGTGCGCTGGCGCTCAATGCCGGGCTAGATCTGGAGATGCCCAATCCCGCGGCGTTCAAGGAGCTGGGCAGCGCGAATGCGGCCGGCATCGACAAGGCGGCACAGTACATCCTGAACGTGCGCTCGACCTTTGGTCAGCTCAGCGCCAACTACCTGCAGGCGCACGCCCAGCCGCAGGACACCAGCGTCCTCACCAACGAGAGCCACAAGGCGCTCACCCGCGAGGTGGAGGAAAAGGGAGCCGTGCTCCTGAAGAACAACGGCGTCTTGCCGCTCGGCAAGACCATCGGTGACCAGGGCACGGCGAGCCTGCAGAGCATCGTGTTCCTGGGTCCGGACGCCGATATTCCGCGGACTGAAGCAGTGGATGGCCCGCACGGTCTGGGCGACGGAGGCAGCAGCCAGACCTTCCCGCCGTACATCGTCTCCTTCTTGCAGGGCGTCAGCGAGCGCGCCGCGGGCGTGACCGTCTCCCAGAGCGCCAACATCGCGGATGCGGCGGGCAAGACCGTGGCCATCATCCCGGTCACCATGGCCCACGCGGACGAGGGCGAGGCCTACGGCGGCGGCGGCGATCGCGACACGTTGACGTTGACCACCACCGAGCCGCGGCACTGGACTGGCCAGAAGCCGACCGCGTTCATCAACGCCGTGCGCGCAGCCAATCCCAGCATCAAAATCGTCGTGCTGCTGGCCGTCGGCAGCGCGGTCGTGATGGAGGACTGGATGAATTCGGCCGACGCGATCGTCCAGACCTTCTACCCCGGGCAGGAGGGCGGCCATGCCGTGGCCGGGTTGCTGTTCGGCGATGTGAACTTCAGCGGCAAGCTGCCGTTCACGATCGCCACCAACCCGGACGACTACCCCTTCTTCGGCAACACCGCGCAGTCGGTGACCTTCGAATACCTGCACGGCTACCGCCGCTTCGAAGCCAACAAAACCCCGCCCCGCTTTTGGTTCGGATACGGGCTCAGCTACACCACGTATCAATACGGCGAGCCCAAGGTGCTGTGCTCCAACGTGAGCTCCAACGGCCGCCTCAACGTGGAGGTGATGGTGACCAACACGGGTACGGTCGCGGGCGACGAAATCGTGCAGCTCTACGTGGGCTCACCTGGTACCCCGGATCTGATGCACGCGCCGCCACCGAAGGAGCTGAAGGCCTTCACGCGCGTGACGCTCGCGCCCGGCGAGACCAAACCGGTGCAGCTGTTCGTGCCCGCGCGCGATCTACGGCACTGGGGCGCGAACGGCTGGGAGCTCGCGAGCGGGCAGCACACCGTGTTCGTCGGCCCGAGCTCGGATCCCGCCCAGCTGAAGTCCGCAACGTTCACCGTCGGTGACTGATGCTTTCTCCCGACCCTGGCGCAGACCGAACCCTTCGACTACACCCGCACGCGTGATCGGATTGGGCACTTCTCTGCGTTCGCCACGCTGGCTCCGCACTGCAGGCATCGCACTGTGCGCGCTCGGGCTGAGCTTGCCGTCGTCCGCTTTCGCTCAGAGCCGCCGCAACAAGCGGGCAAAGCAGGCACAGCCCGCGCCCGTCGAGAAGGCGGACTCCTGGGACGCCGACGCCGAGGACGCGCTCGCGCCAAAGCCTGCGCCGCGCGCTGCCGAAGCGAGCGCGCCGAGCGAGCTGCCGGACGAGGCGAGCGACGCCGCCGAACAACCTGCCACCGAGACCGAGGCAGCGCCCGAGGACGCGCAGGTGGAGGTCGGCGCATACGGGCCTCGTCGGGTGGCGCAGGAGCATCGCCCGGACGCCGCCACGTACCGGCTGCCCAAGGACCGCGTCTGGGCGCCGCTGGTCTGGGACGGCGGGCGCATGCACGCGCAGGTCGAGCTGGATGTCGGCTACGCCAGCTACAACTACCCCGAGCACCCGGATCGTCCGAAAGAAACGCTGAACGACATGCGCGGGCGCTTCGTGCTCGGGCCGTTGTTTCACCACGACTTCGGCGACAGCGGCTACTTCGTCAACGTCGTGGCGCAGTTCGTGGCCTGGGTGCAGGAGCAGGCGGGCGAATATCAGATCAACGCCGACGACGTGTACGTGCAGCTCGGCAAGGGCGAGAAGTGGGACCTTCAGGTCGGTCGCTTCATGACCTGGCGCGTTTACCACAAGGGTCTGGGCTTCGACCTCTACACGCTGGAAGACAACGGAGCGAGCCGGAGCTATCCGATCTCGAACGGCACCTTTGCCGTTCACACCTACGAGGTCGACTACATCTTCCTGCGCAACTCACCGTACGTGGGCGGCGAGGTCGCCGGACGCGCTGCGCTCCACTACTATCCAGCGGACATCCTCGGCTTCGAGCTGGCTGCCGCCTACGGTCTCGCCGACAACCGCGGCAGCGACACGCTCGGCGGGCGCCTGGCGATGGATCTGCAGTGGAACTTCCTGCAGTTCACGGCGGCGGGAGAAGTTCGGCGCCAGATCCAGACGGGGCCGCCCAACACCGTGCAAGACATGGGTACGCCGACGGAGCGCACCGTGGAGTGCACCGACTGCGGCTCGTCCAAGAACTACGGCGCAGGCGGCGGTCTGCGCCTGGCGCTCTCCCCCTTGAACCTGGGCGGCAACTTCGCGATCGGCTGGGACAAGAAGGACCAGCTCGTGGGCGACGCCAACGGCAAGCCCGAGCCCGATCCCAAGGCGACCGGGCGCCGCATGAGCTTCGGCGGTTACCTGGAGCTCGACGTGGGTTCATGGCTGATGTCCCATCCGCTGATCCTCGGTGGCGGGACGAACCGCACGGAACTGGTGCTGGACAACAAGAACAAGGAATTCCACTACCAGTCCGCCGTTTACGCGGCGCTGCCGCTCGGCATCAACGATTCCATGGTCAAGCTGGTATTGTCGCGAGCGAAGGCGGACCTGTACGACGCCACGGACCCCGAGGGCACCTCGTACATCGACCAGCATCCGAACTCGTACGCGCTGCGCCTGCGCTTCAGCAGCAACTTTTAGAGGGGTCAGGGGTTTCAGAGCTCGGCTCTGTCCCATCCGACTCCAGAATGTGCCCAGCGTGCGGCCTCACGCCGCGCATCGGGCGCATTCTAGAGTCGAGCGGAGCTGTGGGGCTCCGAGCTCTGATCCGGAATCCCCCCACCCCGCGACCCCTTTGTCAGCGTTGCTCGACGGCCTTCAACGCATCTTCCAGCAGCGAGCTGTCGCGCAGACAGGCGTAGCAATCCTGCTTGCCGTCGGCGCCGCAACCGTCGTTGTGGCGCACGGCGCGCAGCGTGGCGATGCTGCGTTGATCGCCGTTCTTCAGCACCGCGGGCAGCACCTTGGCGTAGTCGTCACAGCTCGTTGCCGAACGGAGGTCCAGCGCGACCTGCAGCGCGGGCGTCGCCTTGGCGCGCTGGTCCGCCGAGTACAGGAGCTGCTGCGCCAGGCTGGCGGCGCGGGTTCCTCCCCCCGCCTTTTCCCAGACGGCGTACAGGACGTCGGGGCCGGCGGGACCTTCCCACTGAGTGAGCTCCTCGAACGCCGGTAGCATGGTCTCCGGGCTCGTCGCGTAGTCCACCATGCGGCTCACGCTGGCCGCTGGCAGGGCGCGGGAGCCGGGGGCCAGGGTCTTCGCGAACTCGTGGAATTCGCGCAGCTTCTGTGACTGATAGCCGGCCTCGAGCGCGAGCGTGAGGGCGCTGGTGCGCTCGCTTTGCGACATCTTGGTGATTTTGTACAGCGCCTCACCGTCGCCCGCGCGCGCGCGCTCCGCCAGCGTCGTGGGAACGCGCGCCGCGGAGTCGTGCAGCGACTGCACGGCCTGGCTCTGCGCCGGCTCTTCTGGGCGATCCTTCTCCACCAACATGATCACCCCCGCACCGAGTCCGCTGCCGAACAGCACCAGGCTCAGCGGCGGCAGCACGTTCTCGAGCATCCAGTTGAGCCGCGGGCGGACCATGCCGCCTTCGCCGCCGAGTGCCGCATCGCCGCCGTCAGGACGCACGTAGCGCAGCGCCGCCGCCCAGGCCTGGCGCGCGGACGCGCTGAGCCGATCGATGAGCGGCGGCCCCGAGGGCCCCGTGCGCGGCTTGGGTGGAAGAGTTTTCGGATCGACGCGCGGGATCACGCGCGTCGTCGCGCGCCGCGAGTCTCCGCGCGCGATATCGGCGTCGATGCTCTGCAAGGCCGCCACGGCCGGATCGGCGACCTGGAAGCCCTTCGGCGCGGCCGGTGCTGGATAGTCGTTGGCGACCTCGGGGACCGACGGCAAGCCCATGTGCGTCACCGCGTCGTCATCATTGTCCTCGTCCACCTCCTCCAGAGGAGGCAAGGCCACCGGAGCCGCAGCGGTGCGCGACGCGGCTGCCACGGGTGGAGCAGCTACGGGTGGAGCGGCTGCCGGAGAATTGGCTGCAGGAGAATTGCCTGCAGGAGAATTGCCTGCAGGAGAATTGGCTGCAGGAGAATTGCCTG
>JAICTU010000761.1 GCA_025936205.1 Polyangiaceae bacterium
ACGTGCCGGTCAGGTGGACTGGCAGGAGATTGAGAACGGCCCCACGGTTTGGCAGGTTCGAATCACGAAGCTGGGCGAGCCGTCCTAAGAGCCGCCACGCTCGAGCGTGACACCACCACGCGTTCCTCGTCCAGCTCAAAACGCATGGCTCATGATATCGACATGCGTAAGGAGAAGATATGGCCCGGGAACGCTTGAGCACACAGCGAAGCCGCATGAGTGAGCCGGAGACGCGCAACGCGCGCCCGGCTGACCAATACATGACCGATGATCGCGACCGCCTCGATATCGTCGACGACGCATCGGACGACTCGTTCCCCGCGAGCGATCCGCCGAACTGGGCCACCGGCCAGCAGCATCAATCGGAGGACACGCAGCCTAAACCGGTACCGTCGAACCGGCGAGGGGCAACCGCCTGAAACGGGCGACAACGGAGAAGGGCCGCATGGGTCAGATTCCATGCGGCCCCAAAACGTCTGACGCCGATGTCGCCTGCCTATAGGGTTCAGCAACCAAATCAGGTAGAATGCTGCATCGTGGCCAAGCACGCTCGATCGCATCCCACCAGGATGAGCGGTCGCTCGTGAACGCCGCTAGCATCATCTGCGCCCGTAGCTCAGTGGATAGAGCGCTTGCCTCCGGAGCAAGAGGTCGCGTGTTCGAGTCACGCCGGGCGTACCTCACATCGAAAGCCATCCAACCATCTTCTGGACGCCGAGCTCACGTTTCCCCACGTTGCCGTCCATCCATGTTGCACTGGCGTGGAAGGGAGCAGAAGACCTGCCGTCACCTATCAGCTAAACAAGGTCATGCTCGACCGCGAGTCGTGACGCCGCACTTCGGGATCGCACCGCGAGCTTTCGATAAATTCGGCGAAGGTGGGCGTCGATGGTATGCGGACTCAGCGAGAGTCGGTTCGCAATCTCCGCATTGGTCAAGCCTTCTGCAACGAGTTGAAGGACATCGACCTCTCGCGGCGTTAGGCCTGCCGGAGACCGCCCCTCCCCTTCGAGCCTGGTGGCCAGCATTGGGAGCAATGTCTGCGTTATCTGGTCGAGCGTGAGTTCTTCTCCTGCGGCAAAGCCAACCTGAAACGTGCGCTCTCCCATGTGTTCCCTGAGCGTCGCCAGGGCTTGGGCGTATTCTTCCTGCTCGAGCGGAGAGAACTTCCATCCAATAGCATCACGGTGCGCCATTGCCGCACCGAACAGTCGAGCGGCCAGCAGCGTCGCCCCGTGGTCGGCTGCCAACTCTGCCAGCGCCTGCAGTACCCAGGCTGACCCAGATGAGTCTCGAAGGGATCGAAAGAGAGACAGCGCCTCTCGAAAGGAATGAAACGCCGACGTAGCGCAATCCGCATCCGCCCGATGCTGGCCCAGATTGCACAACGCAATTGCCGTTCCTCGCCGGTCACCGATGCGCCGGTACCCCTCCAGAGACTCTTCGAGGAACGTCCGACCGCTTTCGAGGTTCCCTTGATGAATTGCCACGAGCCCGAGATTGTTGCGCACGGCTGCCGCGCCGCTTTCGTCGCCGACCTCGCGAAAGCAGGAAAGGGACTCTTCGTAGAAGTGCTTTGCTTCATCGATGTTGCCGTTTCCGCGAGCCACATTTCCCCGCCGGTGGAGTGAACGGGCCAGATTCAGCATGTCTCCAAGCTCGCGGGCGAGCCCCAGCGCCTCGTCGATATACCGCGCCTCCGCAGCCATATCCTCTTGCACCGAAGCGAACGCCCCAAGCGCGTTGAGTACGGTCACGCGCTCGCTCGTCGGTTCTTCGCCGAGGGCGGCGAGGGTCCGCTCCAGCCACGTCCTTCCTTCGCGGAGATAGCCTCGGATGTACCAGAATCGCCAAAGGTCGGTGACCAACTGCACAGCGACCGTCCGTTCGTCGTGATCGATCGCCCATGCGAGCGCTGCTCGCAGGTTGTCGTGGTCTTCCTCGAGTCGGTCGAACCAGGTAGATGCATCCGGTCCTCCACTCTCCGCCTCGGCCCGCTGAACCAGGGAGAGAAAGTAATCAGCATGTCGACCATGCGCTTGTCGACTGTCGGTGTCTTCGGCCAGGCGCTCGAGCGCATAACTCCTTGTCACATTCAGCATGGAATAACGTGATCGCGGTGACCGTTCCTCGTGCCGGAACACAAGACTTTGGTCGACCAATTCCCTGATGATGGCAGTGAGGTTGGTTGTCGCCTCTTCTTTCGACGGCTTCCTGAGAACGGCCGCCGCGGCGTCCAGCGTGAATCCACCCGCAAACACACTCAGTTGGCGGAGAGCAACGCGGAGCTCCGGGGACAGGCGATCGTAACTCCAGGTGACGGTCTGACTGAGGGTTTGCTGCCGCGCCGGCAGGTCACGCGCGCCGGTAGCGGAAAGAGGCAGTTGCCGTACCACCAGATCGCGCAGCTCCTCCAGACTGAGAATATCGGCCTGAGCAGCAACGAGTTCGATGGCCAGCGGCAAACCGTCGAGCCGAGCGCAGAGTTCCGCCGCGATGACCGAATCATGGTCAGTAAAACGCAATCGGGGGGCCGCGGAGCGAGCTCGCTCGAAAAACAGCTCGACTGCTGGACATGGTTGTTGGACGCTGTCACGCCGAGCTGAGCGCGAGGCTTCCACGCTGAGCGGATGCACGGCATACCGCTGCTCGGAACGGATACCAAGCGGCGATCTTCCTGTCACGATGACCGTAAGCCGGGGTGCACCAATCATGAGGTCACTCAAGGTGCGCCCGATGTCAGGCACATGTTCGGTGTTGTCCAGCACCAGCAGCACGTGCCGGTCCCGCATCTGCTTTGTGGGACTACAAAGGGTGCTCGTTTCACCATGGGTGTTGAGCGAGAGGGCAGAAGCAATCGCCGGCC
>JAICTU010000219.1 GCA_025936205.1 Polyangiaceae bacterium
ACGATGTCCGCGATCGAGCCTTCGACCCCCAGCGCCACGTTGCTGACGAAGTGCGTGTAGTAGGCCGTCGGCAATAGAAACGGCATCGCCGGGGGCCGCCCGAAGGCGGCATCGGAATCGGGCGCGCCCACCGCCACCACCGGATGTCGGGCGCTGCCGGTGGGGCCGTGAAACAGCACATCCAGCGCGAGCGTGAAGTCTTCGTGCAGATAGGCTCCGCCCAGCCGCAGCTCCCACGGGATCGGCGAATGCGCCGGCACCGGCTGCTGGGAACGGAAATACGTGGGCGCCGGCGCGTCGGGCTCATCGGCACCGAAGGTGATGCGCTCCTGCCCTACGTTGGCGTTCGCGCGCAGTGGGATCCCCGGCGGTTGCAGCATGAGCCCGAGCCGCCAGCTGGGCGACAGATCATGCCGCACCCCCAGCCGCAGCACGGCGTCGTCGGAGTTCAGCTTCACATCGCGCAAGTCCGCGCGGACCTGGCTTGCCAGAACCGCGTTGTGCGCATTGCCCTGGCTATCGACATAGTCGCGCGGCGCCACGCCGTCGGCGAAGACCCAGGCCTCGCGATGCTTCATCTCGCGGTGCGACCAGAACGCCGAAAGACCAAACGCCCAGCGCGACGACAACGAATAGGCGTAGCTGAGCCCACGCCACACCGTCTCATCGCTACTGTCCAGCTTCAGATCGGCGTAGCTATCGTCGATGTGCCCGAAGCCCTTGAACGCGAGCGCCTCCTGCTCGGGGTTCACGGTGGAGAATGCCACCGCGTGGCGGCGAAAGCCGGTCCCATCCGCATCTCCGAACTTGGCGATGGCGCTCACGTAGATCGCGAGCGAAGGCTTCTCGTCGTGCGTGAGATCGGCCAGCCCCGCCGCCTGCAGCCCGTGGTCGACGGTGATCTTCTGAAAGGCGTTGACCTGAAAGCTGGCCGAGATGCTCGAGCCGCCCATCTGCGCGCTGCCGGCAGGGTTGTAGTAAACGCTCGCGGCATCCTCGGCCAACCCCGTCGCCGCGCCGCCCATGCCCAGAGCGCGCCCGCCCACCAGTACCTCGTTGTGGTGCACCGGATCCGCTCGCGCCGAAGCGCTGACCGCAAACACCGCTGCCCCGAGCGCCACCCCCCGTCGCGCCAAGACTGCCTCCCCCTGATTCGAGTGATTCGCGCCCATCATGCCGGAACCACGCGCGAACTTCAGGACTTTCGGCGCGCATGGGCAAAAGACGCCGGCCGGCGGGGGATGGACCCCGTGCCAGCTCTCAGCCGTCCTGCCACGACCCCGACGGCTCGAGCGCCGCAGCGCCGTCGCTGCTCGAAGCCCCCTCGCCTTGACGATCCGGCTTCGGCGGAGCAGGTTCCGCCCGTGTTGCCGCTCGCGAGCCTCGACGTCTTGGTCGTGGACTGTCAGACCACCGGCGCAACACCGGCGCACGGGGTCGTGCTCGAAATCGGCTGGGCCATCGCACGCGCAGCTCCGCCCGAAGGTGGGCCGCCCGAGGTGCGGGAGCTCGAATCCCACTGGATCACGCTGCCCCCGGGCCATCGCGTGCCCGCCCCCGTCCGGCGGCTGACGGGCTTCGACCCCGCACAGATCAGCGAGACGCTGGCCGCGGGCGACGCCTGGCAGCGCCTGCGCAGTATCCTTTCTGGCGGCCCTCGCCGCTCTGGCCCTGTCCTCTCCGGCGCCCCCCTACCAACAGCCATCCACTTTGCTCAGTTTGAGCTCGGCTTCTTGCGTGACTGGGCCCTCCAGTATGAGCCCACTTCACCTTTCCCGCTGGACGTGGTGTGCGTGCATGCCATTGCCTGCCGGCTCTTCCCTGATCTTCCGCGGCGCTCCATCCGCGCGCTCGCCGGCTTTCTGGGCCACAGCCTGGAGCTGGAGCGCCGCTCGCGCGGCCACGTCGAGGCGACGGCGTTCATCTGGAACAAGCTCGCGCTCGAGCTGCGAGAACGCGGCATCGAGAGCTGGCAGGAGCTGCAGCGCTGGCTCAGCTCAGCGCGGCCCGCACGCGCCAAAAAGCGGCGCTATCCCCTGCCCAGCACCGCCTGGCGCGCGCTCCCCGACGAGCCCGGCGTGTATCGCTTCCTGCGCTCGAACGGCGACGTGCTGTACGTGGGCAAGGCGGCCAGCCTGCGCAAGCGTGTGGCCAGCCATTTCACGGCGGGCGTGAACACGAGCGAGCGGGCGCTGGAGATGCTCACGCAGGTGCAGGAGATCCGCGTCACGCCGACCGCGACCGCGCTGGAGGCGGCGCTGCTCGAGAACGAGGAGATCAAGGCCATCGATCCGCCGTACAACATTCAGCTCCTGGATGGGGAGCGCAACACCTGGTTCTTCGACCGTGCGCTGGATAACGTGGCGCCGGCCGCCGACCAGTCACACCGCCGTGGTCCGCTGCCGTCGACGTATTCCGTGCTGGCCGTGCGCGCGCTGCGCGCGCTCGTGAACGGGGAAGCGCCAAGCGCTCTGCTGCGAGCGCGCGCGCTGGGTACGATCGAGCGCTGGGCGCCGGACGAACTGCTGTTCGAGCAGGGCTATCAGCGCTTTGTCGAGCGTCACGGGCCGCTCGGTGGCAGCCCGGCACAGATCGAGCGCCAGCTGCTGGGCGTGGCCCGGCAGTTGCTCGCCACCGGCGTCGAAGAGGGCCCTGCAGGAGAAGACCCGAGTTCGGGCAGGCCCGACAGCTGGGATCCGGAGCGCGTGCTGCGCCACCTCGAGCGCGGGCTCGCGCACGGTCACCAGCTGCTGCAGCGCGCGCGCTGGCTGTGCTTGCTGCACGACAGCAGCATTGTCTTCCGCGAGGGCTCGAGCGAGCGCTGGCGGCTGCTCAGCATTCGCGCGGGCAGCCTGATCGACGCGCGAGACGCGCCCGCCGAGCCTCCGAGCGAGCCCCTACCGTACCGGCCGCTCGCCGAACGGCAAGCGGCCTTTGACCGAGGTCGCTACGACCGGCTGCGCACCTTGACCAGCGAGTTGAAGCGCGTGCTGCGCGATGGCGGCAGCGCGCGCCTGCACATCGGCCGCTGCCGCTGGATCGAAGCGCCCGCCCTGCGCGACGGCCTGCGCTGGATCTGAGCGCGGCGGCCTTCACTGCAGCGTGGAGCCGCTCTCGATGAAGGTCGTGTCCTCGTGCATCGACACGCCGGGCTGCACGTTCCATTCGCCGCCGGTGTTGCCGCGGATCAGCGAATCCTGAAGCTGCAGCGTGCCCTGGTGGTTGTTGCTGACGAAGAAGATGCCACTGCCGAACTCGCGCACCTGGTTGTTCTCGATCCGGGTGTTGCACAGCGAGAGCGTCATGGTCTCACCGTCGTTGTAGATGGCGCCGCCGCTGCCTCCGCCGGGAGTGCCCTGGGCCGCGGGGTTGCCGCCGAAGCCGATGGCCTGATTGTAGGAAAAGACGCTGTCGATGATCGTCCAGTTGACCTCGATGCTGCCGATACCGCCGCCGTTGGAGCAGACGTTACCCAGGCCCTCCGCGCCACCGAAAGTGCTGCCCACGACGTACAGAGGCAGATTCTGGTACTGGCTGAAGGCGCGGATCGCGGCGCCGGCCACGTCGGGACCAGTCCCGATGCAGCTGTTGTTGTAGAAGCGGGAGTTGATCACCTTCAGGCGGCCACCGCGCGCCCAGATCGCGCCGCCGCCGTCGTTCTCGCTGTCGGCGCTGGAGTTGCCGTTGGCCAGGGTGAGGTTCTGCACAGTGAGACGCGGCGTCGCCTGGTCGTCACAGTGCGAGCTGGTCCAGTGCTGCTCCGGGTCGCAGGTATTCATGTACAGGATCCGGGTCGCGCCGCCGCCGCTCAACGTGACCAGATTGCCGCCGTCGATCACCACGTCTTCGCTGTCGTTGACCACCTTGGCGGGGCGATCCAGCTCGATCACCACGGGATCGGGCCCGCAGTTGAAGCGGATCTTGCCGCCCAGCGCCACTGCATCGATCACCGCCTGCCCGTTACAGCTCGCGGGAGTGCCGCTGCCCACCACGCGATCAGGCAAGCTCGTGTCGATGGGCTGTGCATCTGCGGGGACGGCGCATGACGAGGCCGCCGGCGGCTCTGCCGGGGGCAATGCTGCCGGCGCAGGCTCCGCCAACGGCGCCGCCGGCGCGAGCGGCGCGACGGGGAGCGGACGCGGGCGCAGCTGCGGACGCGGCGTGCGGGCCTGCGCCAGCCCTTCCACGCCGAGCGCCACCGGAATCGAGAACACGACCAACGCGGACCACTTAGCGGACAATTGCATGCTGCTCCGTTTCACCCCGCCCCTGTTCCACCGGAGAAAGTCCCCCACGGACCTGCCCCGGGCAGCAGCTAGATACGTATCACGGTGCAACGCGCGCAAGGCGACGAGCCCACAAACGCGCGACTTAACAAGCTCTTTCGCAGGTCAAACCGCGCCCGCGCGAGGCACTCTGACTCAAAACGAACGGATGAGCAGCACCAGCAGGATGATCGGCAAGCTGAGTGCGATCAGGAACAGCACCCCAGCTGCGCTCACCACCAGCCAGTCCGAAGTGCGCGCCGTCCATACGTCGCGCTGGCGCAGCAACTCCAGGTTCTTGGTGTGCGCACGATAGAAGAAGTCGATGCCCGGACCGATCAGCGGAATGGATCCGAGCAGCGCGTCGGCGGCGAGATGGATGAGCATGCGTGCGATCAACGCCGGGTGCGCGCGCATGCGGATGGCAACGACGACGGTGAGCAAGCCGATCATCGCCCCGATCACGTCACCGACGCCGGGCAAGGCCAGGGCGAGCAAGGGGTCGACGTAGCGGCGATCCATCCAGTAGGTGATGCGCTCCAGCCACTCCATCTCGCGCGCCGCGCGCTCCATCCGAATCACTTCGCCCATTGCACATTCAGTAGCAGGTGCCCGGTCCTGCCGGCATCTTCCCGGCGGTCCAGCGCAGGCCGCCGGCGCGCCCGGCGCTGCAGCTTCCTGCAACGGGCAACAGCCGTTGCGTGAGGCACGAAGGTGCCGAGGCGGGCGAAAGCGCGAGGCAATTTGGCTCTCCTCCGGCAGATTTCAGCCGCTTTTCCGGCGTCGGCGGGAGCCGTTCTCGCACATCCGCGCGCCTCCCGGAGATGGGTCCAGAAAGGCACGCCGCGTGCATCATTGGGGGCCCACACGAGCCATCTGCGTCTCGTAGTCGCCCTGGGGAGTACCTCATTTCATGACCACCCTGAGCAGCAAGCAGACGCGCCCGACCCTGCGAGCCTCGCTGGAAGACCAGCTCGATCTCGTCGTGCCGCAAGCCGGCGCACGCAAGAGCAGGCGCAAGGCATTCTTGATGATCTCGACGGGGCCGTCAGCGGGCACGGTGTTTCCCGTCATCCAGCGCTCCCTGCTCGTCGGGCGTTCCATGGGGGCAGACGTGCGCGTCGACGAGCAGGCGATCTCGAACGAGCACGCCCGCCTGGAGCAGACGGACGCAGGGTTCACCCTGCTCGATCTCGGCTCTACCAACGGCACGTATGTCAACGGCCAGCGCCTGGTCCACGCCGCGCAGCTGTCCGGCGGAGACACCATCCAGATGGGGTCCACCACGTTCACGTTCGTGACGCGCGAATCCGGGGTGCCCAAGGGCACGGTACGGCTGCGCAAGCCGGATCTCCATGACCCCGATCTCGTGGGGTCCCCCGACGAGGTCCGGCCCCGTCACAGGCGAGCGGAGAGCGTGGCCATGGCGCCTCCCCCCAGCCAGCGCACCGGCTCGCTCTCCCTCACTGACGCGGTGCGCACAGTGAAGACCTACTGGGTATACGCGCGCCGCTATGGGCACCTATTGGGGATCGGGGCCGGCTTTGGCCTGCTGCTGGGGTTGCTTCAGGTGTGGATCCATCCTCCGCCCGGCTCGGCCTGGTTCGAGATGAGCCTGGCCTCGACGGACCGCCCGGCGAATGGCAGCGACGACCCGGCGCCGCCTCTCTTCACCGGCGCGGAGAGCACCTTCCGCAGCTTGCCGCTGATCAAAAAGACACTCAGCGAACTCGGGCTGCCCAACCCGAGCGACGCCTTCGCCAGCGACATTCAGTCCGAGCTCACCTTCGAGCCGGTGAGCTACAACTCGAAGGTCTATCGCGGCACTTACCAGGACTCGTCGCCGCAGGCGGCGGTGCGCTTCCTCAATCAGCACGTGCACGAGTACATTGAATCGGAGCTCGACAAGCTGCTCAAGGTGCTGAAGAACGACGCCGCGTTCGACCGGGAGCAGGAGGAGCGCGCCGTCGAGCGCGTCGCCGAAGCGCGTGACCAGCTGGTCGCGTTCAGCGACGAGCATCCGGAGGCCGTCCCGAAGGACGCCAAGCTGCCGCCTGAAATGGCGCGGGCGCGCCTGGCGCCGACGGCGAGCCCCGAGCGCATCCAGCAAGCGATCGCCAGCACCCGCCGCGCGCTGCACAACGCGTATACGCAGATCCAGGCCAAGAAAGCGCAACCGTATCTGGAGCGAGCCACCAAGGCGGAGAACGACATCGCCGAGGCGCATGCCCGAGGCCTGCGCGACGAACACCCGGAGATCAAGAAACTGCGCAATCTGGAAGCCAGCTTGCGTGCGAAGGCCAATGCGTTGCTGGCCGCGGAGCCGTCAAAGGCTGAGCAGTCGCTCGATCCACAGATCACCAGCCTCAGGGAGGAGCTCGCGGATCTCGAGGCGCGTCAGCGCCAGTTGCCGGCGAGCAACGCGGCCGCCGCGGCCGCCAATGGCGCGCTGCTCCCGGCGGCGCTCACGACCACCACCAGCGCGCTGCAGGCCGCGCCGGCCGCGCCGGTCCGTGCTCCCGCGGAGAGCCTGGCCCAGCTGAAAATCCAGTACGGGGAGCTGTCACGCGAGTATGAGCGCGCCAAGACGGAACATGAAGCGCTGATGAAGAAGCGCGAGACCACGGACCGCCAGCTGGAGCGCGAGCGCACCAGCGCCGAGGCGCGCTATGACATCATCACACCGCCGACCGCCGGCAAATCCTCGGTCTTTTCCTCGCTGGTGAAGCGCGGGCTCATGGGCACGTTCGTCGGGCTCACCCTGGCCCTCCTGGCGGCCGCCTACCTGGAGCTGCGGCGCATCCTGATTGTACGAGGACATATCAGCTGATAGCCTGCTCGGCTCAGCCCTGGAGCCGTGCAGTGCAGCTCGCCTTTTTGATCGATCCGCTCGCGTCCCTGAAACCCAAGAAAGATTCCAGCCTGGCGCTGATGGTCGAGGGCGCACGCCGCGGCCACCAGATCTCGGTCCTGGAGTTCGGCCACGTCTCGGTCGAGAACGGCGCGATCTTCGCCGAGGCCACCGCCGTGCGCCTCAGCCCGGACGCGCTCTCCGCGAGCAGCACGGCCTCGCACGTGATCCCGCTCGGTCCCCCGGAACGGCCCGCTCAGCGCGTGAACATCGAGCAGTTCGATCGCGTGTTCATCCGCAAGGATCCGCCCTTCGACAGCCAGTACCTGGCCGTCACCTACCTGCTGGACAGGCCCGGGCATGCCGGGCGTTTCATCAATGCGCCGAGCGGCATCCGCGAGGTGAACGAAAAGCTGTTCGCCACCCGCTACCCGAGCTTCACCCCGGAGACGCTGGTCACCTGGAGCTTCGACGAGGCGCTGCGCTTCGCGCGCCAGTACGAGAAGGTGGTGATCAAGCCGAGCTATTACGGCAGCGGCAAGGGCGTTTCGCTCTCCGCGCACGGCGATCCGCGCTTTCCCGAGATCTTTGCCACCACGCTCGCGCTCGAGCCGCTCGGTCCCGTGCTGGTGCAGCAGTACCTGCCGGAGGGCAAAGCGGGTGACACGCGCGTCATGCTGCTCGACGGGGTGCCGCTCGCGGCCGTCGGGCGCCGGCCCGCGCCCGGTGAGTTCCGCGCCAACATCGCCCTCGGCGGTGAAGCCGTGGCGGTCGAGATTCGGCCCGAGCAGCGCCGCATCGCGACCGAGCTCGGCCAAGATCTGAAGCAGCTCGGCGTGCTGTTCGCCGGCCTCGATTTCATCGGCGACAAGCTGATCGAGATCAACGTGACGTCGCCGACGTTGATGCAGGAGCTGCGGCGCGTGAGCGGCTTCGACATGGCCGCACGCATTCTGGATCGAGTAGAATCCGGAAGGTAAAGCGCCTCATCCCGTGAGCGAATGAGGCGGGCTGCACCGGCGCGGCAATTTGCCCCGCAGGGCCTCGCGGGGGAGCCCATGCATCGTAGCGCAATTGGCGCTACAAGCAGGGTTCCCTCATTTTCGAACGTCCGAGCGGAGCCACCTTCTTGAACCCCATTCGCCTGCCCGAGCTGGTTTCTTCGAACATCGAAGGCCTCGACAACATCCTGTTGGGCGGTTTTCTGCGCGCGGGATTCTACCTGGTCCAGGGCGACCCCGGGTCGGGCAAGACGACGCTGGCACTCCAGTACATTCAGGGGCGGCTGCTGGCTGGCGAGCGCTGCCTGTACGTCAGCCTCACCGAATCGCGCGCGGATCTGGAGCTGACCTGTCGCGCGCACGGCTGGTCCCTGGATGGACTCGAACTGCGCGACCTGACGCGCACGCTCGACGACCAGCGGGAGCTCTCCGTGTTCGACCCGGCGGACACCGAGCTCTCGGACATCATGAAGGTCGTCCACGACGACGTGGAGCGCGTGAAACCGGCGCACGTCGTGTTCGACGGCTTATCCGAGCTGCGCTTGCTCTCCGGCGCCCCGCTGCGCTACCGGCGTCAGCTCATTTCGCTCAAGCAATACCTGGCCAGCTTTCATGCCACCGTGCTGCTGCTGGATGATCACACTGCCGGTTTCAGTGAAATCCAACCGGAGAGCCTGGTCGGCGGCAACCTGACGCTGGAGCGCTACCTGCCGGTGTACGGCCGCGCCCGGCGCAGGCTCAACGTCACCAAGATCCGCGGCTCGCATTTTCGCGAGGGCTATCACGACTACGAAATTGTGACCGGCGGAGTGGTCGTCCATCCGCGCCTGGTGGCCGCGGAGCACCACGATTCGTTCGTGGGCGAGACTTGCAAGAGCGGGCTTCCCAATCTGGACACGATGCTGGATGGCGGCCTCGCCGCGGGGTCGACGACGCTGCTGCTGGGGCCCGCCGGCGTGGGCAAGTCGACGGTCAGCGTGCAATTCGTGGTCAATGCGCTGAAGCTCGGCAAGAAGGCGGCGATCTATGTTTTCGACGAGGTGATGCACATCCTGATCGAGCGCGCGGAAAAGCTGTGCTTCGGCAAGCCTGGCGGCTTCAAGTCCTACGTGAAGGAGGGCCTGCTCCACGCGCAGCAAGTCGATCCGGCAGAGCTATCGCCCGGCGCGTTCGCGCATGAAGTCCGGCGCGCCGTGGAGGCAGGTGCCAAGGTGATCGTGATCGACAGCCTGAATGGCTATCTGAATGCGATGCCGGAGGAGCGCTTCTTGAGCACCCACCTGCACGAGCTCTTCGCTTACCTCAACCAGAAGGGCGTGCTCACCATCATCGTGGTGGCGCAGCACGGCATGATCGTGGGCGGGGGCAACCACGGCGAGGTAGACGTAAGCTATCTCGCGGACACCGTACTTCTGTTTCGCTACTTCGAGACGGTGGGCGAGGTCGCCCAGGCGATCAGCGTGTTCAAGAAGCGCACAGGCCCCCACGAGCGGACCATTCGTCGCTTGAATATCGACTCGAAGGGCGTGCACGTCGGTGAGCCCTTGCACGCCTTTCGCGGCATCATGACCGGCGTGCCCGTCTACCAGGGTGGCGGAGGCTCGGCTGCCAGTCCCAGCTCCCGCCCCCCGGCGAAGGAGCCCTGATGCCCGCGACGGACAGCGCCCTGGCGGCTCGCGTGCTCGTGCTGATGCCCACTGCGCGCGATGCACAGCGCACCCAGCTGCTGCTGCAAGAGGCCAGCGTGCTCAGCACGCTCTGCCGCGACATGGCCGAGCTGTGTCGTGAGCTGCGCTCCGGAGCCGGGGCGGCGCTGCTCACTGAAGAGGCGCTCGCCCAGGACACTGCGGGCCAGCTCGCGGAAGCGCTGCAAGCGCAACCTGCCTGGTCGGCGCTGCCCGTGTTGGTGCTCGCTCGCGAGGGCGGGGATCGTCCGGCTGCGCGCGCCCGGCTGGACCTGCTGGAGAGCGCGATCCTCGTGGAGCGGCCGGTACGGACGCGGACGCTGATCAGCGTGGTGCTGTCCGCGCTGCGCGGGCGGCGCCACCAATACCAGATCCGCGAAGCGATCCTGCTGCGCGAGGGCCAGGCAGCTGAGCTGCTGGCCCAGAAGGAGCGACTGCGCTTCGCGCTCTACGCCGGCGGCCTCGGCTCCTGGGAGCTCGATCTTGCCTCGCCGGGACTGAGCTGCTCGGATCTTTTCAAGGCGCATTTCGGGCGCAGCCCCGCAGACTCCTTCAGCTATCGCGACTTGCAGGCCTCCATTCACCCTCTGGACCGCAAGCGCGTGGACGATGCCATCGAGCGCAGCGTGTCGACGGGGGCGGACTATGACGAGGAATATCGCGTGGTGTGGCCCAACGGCGAGGAGCATTGGCTGATGATCCGGGGCCGCGCCCTGTTCGATGAGCGCGGCAGCGCCTTGCGCATGGTCGGTGTGTCGCTCGATGTGACGGAACGCCGGCGCATGCACGACGCGCTACAGGAGTCCCGCCTGGAGTTGGCACGCCACGCGGAAGAGCTGCTGCGCGCGAATCTGCGCAAGGACGAATTTCTGGCCACGCTGGCGCATGAGTTGCGCAACCCACTGGCGCCCATCCGTACGGGCATGGACCTGCTGGCTCTGTCGCCCGAAGAGCCGGCGCGCGAGCGCACGCTGGGCGTGATGCGCCGACAAGTCTCGCACATGGTGCGCCTGATCGACGATCTGCTGGACGTCTCGCGGATCACGCGCGGCAAACTCGAGCTCAAACGCGAGCGCGTCAGTCTGGCCAGTGTGATCAGCTCGGCGATCGAGGCGAGCCGCCCGCTGATCGAGCGCAAGCAACACGAGTTGCAGGTCGCCGTGAGCGATGGCTCGCTGGCGTTCGACGCCGACCTCACACGCATCGCGCAGGTGGTCAGCAATCTGCTGAACAACGCCAGCAACTACACGCCGTCCGGGGGGCGGATCGAGCTCAGCGCTGAACGCGAGGGCGACTGGGCCGTGATTCGAGTGCGAGACAACGGCATCGGCATCCCACAGGATCGTCTCGAAGACGTGTTCGAGATGTTCAGCCAGGTCCATCGCACGCTGGAGCGATCACAAGACGGCTTGGGCATCGGCCTCGCCTTGGTGCGCAGCCTGGTCGAGATGCATGGCGGCAGCGTTCGCGCAGAGAGCGCCGGGGCCGATCAAGGCAGCACATTCACGGTTCGCCTGCCGCTTGCCGCCGTGAGCACAGCCGAAGTCGGCCCAGCGCACTCGGAGATACCTCACCCGGATCGCGCACGGCGTATCTTGATCGTGGACGATAACGAGGATGCTGCGGACCTGTTGACGCTGACCCTGAAGCAGGCGGGCTATCTGACCGAGACGGCGTATGACGGGCCTTCTGCGCTCACCAGCGTGGAGGTGTTCCGCCCGCAGATCGTGATTCTGGACATCGGGTTGCCGGGCATGAGCGGTTATGAAGTAGCGCGAGCGCTGCGGCAGGACGCCAGGTTCGCGGCTCTGGCGCTGATTGCGCTGACCGGCTGGGGCACGCCGGGGGACAAGCAGAAGGCCCTCGATGCGGGCTTTGATCTTCACTTGACCAAGCCCATCGACGTGGGCGGTCTGAACGGCGCACTGAGCCAGTTGGAAAACAAGGCTGCCGCTGCGCCGTTCCAGCAGACCGGCTGATTAGGGTTCTGCCTTCGACGTCCGCGGCAGCGGTTCGCGTTCGGCCTCGGGAATGTTCGATTCGTCCGTGCCGGCCGCGAACTCTTCGCCCGCGGTAGTCACGACGAATGGGCCGCCCACTTCGTCCGGTGTGATCCGATCGCGGCGCTCGGGCTCGCGCTCCTCACCCGACGTGACCGTCTCCAGGAAATTCTCCCCCATTTCTTGGGCGAGAGGTTCGGTCGCCCTCGCGGCCTTCAAGAAGGCGTGGATGTTTTCGGGCGAATCGTCATCGTTTCGCGTCTCGCGCGCCTTGGCCAGCAACTCGCGGGCATACTGCGGGTCAATCCGTCCCGCACCGTCACGGCGCCGGACAGGGCGCTTGCGCGGGGGAGGCGTGGCGGGCTTGCCATTGGTCTGCGAAGGTCTGGAGGGCATGTGAAGACTCACTATCGCTGAGGGGTTGGAATTGCTCGTGCTCTCCCATGCATGTGTCTGCGTGGCGTGAGAGCAATACTGGGAAACTAGCAAACTTCGGGGGCCGGCCAGTCAGCGACGCCGCTCTGGCGCGCGGCGCCACAGCACAGGTGCACCCTGCAACGCGGGAAGCCCTGCATTTGGGCTGCAAAAGGGGTATGGCCGCTGCGAGGAGCATCAGATCTGGCATATGTCCCGCGTTTTGCCCCCTGTCTTGCTGTTTGATCTCGACGACACCATCGTGCGCTTCTCCACGGGCCAGCCCAACTTCTGGCGGCTCGCGCTCGAGAGTCATGTGCCGGAGCTGGCGCTACATCACCCCCGGCTCTGCGGGCTGATCGACACCGCCTCCAACGAATACTGGCGCGAGCCGGAGCGCGCGTTCCGCGGACGGCAAGACATGTACGCAGCGCGCCGCTACATCGCGCGCGCCGTGCTGGAGGCGGAAGGTGTCTCCCTGGAGCTCTGCCAGCGCTTCGCGGATCATGTGACCGACAGCAAGGAAGCCTACGTGCAGCCCTTTGAAGGGGCGGTCGAGACGCTGCAGGTCCTGCGCGAGCGCGGTCATCGCCTGGCGCTGCTCACGAACGGCTCGGCCTTGTTCCAGCGCCGCAAGCTGGAGCGCTTCTCACTGGAGCCGTTCTTCGAGCTGATCTTGATCGAGGGTGAGCTCGGCTACGGCAAACCGGATCCGCGCGTGTTTCAGGCGGCGCTCGACTTCTTTGCGGCGCCGGCCGGCTCTGTCTGGATGATCGGCGACAATCTGGAAGCGGACATCGCCGGCGCCCAGCAGCTGGGCATCTACGGCGTGTGGCACGATCCCGACGGGCGTGGGCTGCCGGAACGGCCGCCGGCGGTGCCCCAGCGCATCATTCGACAGGTCTCGGACTTGCTCGAGCTGGCAGGCATTGTCCCCGAAGAGGGGGTCCCCGCCCGTCCCGACTAGCTGCAACATTCTGGGGGGCGAGCCGCGGGTGCGTCAGCGTGACGCAGCTCGCGGGTTGCGCCGAGAGATCCAGGCCGCTACCCTCTGACTCGTGGACATCGGATCTGCGGTGAGCGCGGGCGCGGGCTTGGCTTCCAACCTGAGCGCCAGCGCTCGCGCGGCGCTGGAGCGTTTGCGCCTGATCGGCAAGATCGAGGGCGTCTCCTTCCTGGTGTTGCTCTGCATCGCGATGCCGCTGAAGTACGCAGCAGGCCTGCCGATGGCGGTCAAGGTGGTCGGCTGGGCCCACGGAGTGTTGTTCATCGTGTTCGTGGCCTCGCTCTGGGCAGCACGCAAAGAGGCGAGGCTGCCGCCCCGGCTGAGCGCGCTGGTGTTCCTCGCAGCGCTCGTGCCGTTCGGGCCGTACGTGATCGACCGCCGCCTCGAACAGCTCGCGCGCTGAGTCAGCGCCGGGCGGAGTTCATCGAGCGAGCCAGCGCCGCCATCGGGTTCAGGCGCACCTTCTTCTTCTTCTTGCCGGCGGCGCGCTCCGCGGCGGCGCGCTCCGCGGCGAGTTCCGCAGCCAGCTCTTTTCGCATCAGGAGCTCGGCGGCCTCGGCGACCTGCCGCGCCTTCTCCTTGTCGCCGCGCATCTCCATCAGAAAACGGCTCGGGATCGAAGGCCGCTGCTTGCCCCACTTCACCCGCGACTTGACCAGGCTCAAGGTCAGCGTGTCCTGCGCGCGCGTCACCCCCACGTAGCAGAGGCGCCGCTCTTCCTCGACGCCGTTGCCCTCGGCGATCACGCGCCGATGCGGCATCAGCCCCTCCTCCATGCCGACCATGTACACGTGCGGGAACTCCAACCCCTTGGCGCTGTGCAAGGTCATCAGCGTCACGCCCGACTGCTTCTCGCGGTCATCGCCCATGTCGTCGCGGCCCGCGAGCGCCGTGTCTTCCAGGAAGCCGGCGAGCGTCGGCTGCTCGGTGCGACCTTCGTACTCCTCGACGCTGCGCGCGACGCCGTCGATCGTCAGGTAGCGCGCCTCGACCTCGGCCGGAGTCTTGCAAGTACGCTCCAGCTCCGCCTTGTAGTCGATCTCGGCCACCAGGGCGCGCAGCACCACGCTCGTCCGTTCGCTCTCGAGCCGCTTGCGGTACTTCTCCATCAACTGCACGAAGCCATTGATGCGCTCGACCATCGCGGGCGCCAGATCCGCCTCGCGGATTGCCTCCGGCAGCACCTCCCCGAGCGGCTTGCCCTTGCTGACGGCTACCTCCATCATCGCCTTGAGGATGCCGGTGCCGATGCCGCGGGACGGCGTGTTGATCACGCGCAACAGCGAGACCTCGTCGCGCGGATTGGCCAGCACCTTGAGATAGGCGATGACG
>JAICTU010000160.1 GCA_025936205.1 Polyangiaceae bacterium
GAAGTTCATCGGCGCAGGCGGCATCTCCGCGACGACCGGCGGCGTGGACGCCGGCGGCGCTGCTGCCGGAGGCGCGCTGGGCGCGGCCGGAACCGGCTGCTGCTGAGCGCCGCTACCCGCCGCGCCGTTCTTGCCGACGACCATCATCGGCTGATCGGCACCGTCGCTGGTGTTCTCTGGAGCAGACGTACACGCGCCGGACGCCAGCGCGAGACACACCGAAGGGACCAGGCACCGCACACATTGCCTCTGTCTCATGGCCATCCCCTAACACGCGTCCTGCGAGCATCGCACACCGGAAGTGGCGATGGGATCGGCGGCATCGCAGCGGAGCCCGCCTGCGCGGATCTGCGGGATCGCAGGATCACATAGCAACCTCGCGCCCCGACGGGCGACGGTCTCGCCGCGGTCAGTCGCAGTGAGGCAGGGTTCCTGCGAGGAGCGGATTGCTGTACGTCGGATTGCAACAGCCGACGTCAACCTTGTCGCAGAGTACCCATTGGTCGCTGCGCGCAGCGGCATCGATGGCGGCCTCGAGCTGCACCAGAACGGCTGGGGCACAGGTATTGCCGTGATAGTCTTGCACCACGTGCGTCTGCTCATCCGAGGCAGGCACCAGCACTCTGACATACGCCTCGCCCGTGTACATTACAGTTCCGTCGCCGCTGATGGTCAGCGAGTAAACTGGGCACGCGCCCCAGCACGCGCTGCGTTCCAGCGTGACGCGCGTGTCTGCGTCAATGGGGATGCTCGTGGGCTGCGCCGCGCTCGGAGCGCCCTTCGCGCCCGAACTGGCGCTGCCGGCGCAGGCGGCAACGCCGCAGCTCGAAAGGGAAGCGAGGAAGAAGAATGAGCCCGACTCGCAATCCAAGCGCGGTGAAACACCGTTCACAAGCAGCACAATTTTGCTAGCGAACCGGCCTTTCCGCTCAGAGCTGGATGGAGAGTGAGGCTCGCCACCGCCGTACACTGCACCCCACCAGGATAGCCCACCGGTCCTCGCTCTCGCTGTTGCTGCTCACACGCCGGCGCCACACGACGCACTGGATCCGCGCAGCGCGGATCCTGTGCCCATCCGTCCATCGTTAAGATGGCCGCAACGCAGCGAAGTTGCTGGACACGTTTCGCGAGCACCGACGTGCCAGCATCGTCGACCAGCTCGCCGCAGGTCCGCTGTGCCCCCTGCGCGACACCAGGAACGCGCTTGTCGGCAAGATCCGGTTCTGCTCGGATCCAATCGCCGATCGCCGCTCCACGGGGCGTTCGAGAGCGTCGAAATCAGCGGTGTATGCTGCCTTCATGGCCTGCAGCGAGTTCTGGCAGCTCCGGCACTTCACTAACTCACAACTCCTCGACAGCTTGGGCCGAGTGCTTCGCACGCAACGTCAGAGCCTGGCCGAAGTCGTCGCCCATCTCGGCGAAGTCGAAGAGCGGCGCCTCCATCTCGAGGCCGCTTACGGCTCGTTGTTCGATTATTGCGTTCGAAAGCTCGCGATGAGCGAGGATGAAGCCTGCCGCCGCATCGACCTGGCGCGCCTCACGCGCCAATTCCCGGCGCTCTTTCCCTTGCTGGCCAGCGGCGAGCTCACGCTTTCCGCTGCCTTGCTCCTCAAAGGCGCGCTCACTCCAGACAACCAGCTCGAGCTCATCCATGCCGCGCGCTGCAAGTCGATCCGCGAGGTGCGCGAGATGCTGGCGGCCCGCTTCCCCAGTCCCGATGTCCCACCGACCATCCGCAAACTTCCCCAACCCGCCAAGACGCCGGCGCCCGCAGTCCCTCCATCCTCTTCGCCCATCGCCCCGCCGCCGGCTGCGCGTCCGCCACGTTCGCCGCCAGCCGGGTCGCAGCCTCTCCATCTACATCCGCCAGCACCGCAGCAGCGCATCGAACCCATCGCCGCCGAGCGCTACAAGCTCCAGCTCACCATCGACGCCACCATCAAGAGCAAGCTCGAGCAGGCCCGAGACCTGTTGCGCCACGCCCATCCCAGCGGCGACCTTGCAGCCGTTCTCTCTCGCGCACTGGATCTGCTCATCGCCGACCAGCTGCGCCACCGCTTCGGTGCCGGCGCACGACGCCGCGCGCAGCGCGCGCCGGCAACCGCAACAACGCCGTCGCACATCTCCAACGCCGCACGGCGCGCTGTCCTCGATCGTGACGGCCTCGCCTGCACTTGGGTCGACGCCAACGGCACTCGCTGCAGCTCACGGGCCTGGCTCGAGCTCGACCACCGGCACCCCCGCGGCAAGGGCGGAGCTTCCGATGCAGAAAACCTCCGCCTCCTTTGCCGAGCCCACAATCTCCTCGCCGCCGAACATGCCTATGGCCGCGCCCACGTCGAACGTGCAAAGGCCGCTCGCCGAGCTCGAGACAGCACCGTCCCACCCTGATGGGTGCGAGACGTCGGCCAGACGCGCTCAGCACGCAGGCGTCCACGGATCCGCGCAGCGCGGAAAACACCCACCGCCACCGTTGCAGCAGCGGTCACAGTAACTGCTGCTGCTGCTGATAACCCTTCGCGCAGCGGGTACTCCTGTTGCAGTCAGCGCCCGCTGCGCGTCGAGCCCCCTTCCTCTCACATCCGGCCCTGTGCGGGCTCAGATTGGGGTAGGCCGGAGACCGGGAGCAGCTTTCAGGGCGCTGGCTTCTCGGACGCTCGAGGTCCTGTGGACGGCGGCGTGCCGGCAGCAACGCCGGCGAACCGTGCCAGTAGCGTGTCTCGAGGGCTCCGAAGGCGCTCAGCGGGCAGCACTTTCCGGGTTTCGCGGCACGACCGCGAGCTGCTGAGCTCGCCGCCAGATCGCCTGCGCTGCCGCCGGGTCCTGCGCGCGCACATCGACCGCGAATCCGTCACTCACCTGGCGAACGGCTGCGGTGGCGCCACGCTCCGTGAGCGGGCAGTGCTCCATTTCGCGAGCCGCCTCGGTGTAGCCGATGGTCGCGTTGCGAGCCAGATGACAATCCACGAGCTGCTGCAAGACCGCGACCGTGAGGCCCGGCACCGGTCGAAACACGATCGTGGCGCCCACGACCTGTCGCTTGGTCTTCGACTTGCCGACGGGCTCCTCCAGCGGATTCACGCCCAGAATGTCGGCACCGTGCGAGAAGGGGCTGATCTCGCGATCCTCAGCGGCCAATCCCGAGCAGGCGCGCGCTTCGACCGCCTGGAGGTCTCGCGCGGCCTTGCGATGCTGGACGGCACGCATGCGGTGCTCTTGTACCTCCTGCAGGTGGACGGCGGTGGGATTGATGGTCTCCACCCAGCAAATCGGCTCACCCGGAGCTCGCGCCGTGCGGCTCGCGTCGCAGCGCTGGATCGACTCCTGCGCGTGAGGATCATAGAGCGCCTCGTGCTGCATCAGCCGCTTCTCCTCGCGCTCGGCCGCCGCTCGATGCTGCTCTGCTCCCGTCGAGTGCGGCTCGGTGCTCGGCTCATTGGGCTCGGGCCCGATCATCGCCGCGGGGCCGCAGGCGCCGAGCGACAAGCTCAACCCCAGCACCAGCCCTGCCCTATTCCCATTCTTCTTGCCCGCAGCTTCGTGTCTCATGGTCTGCCTCGCTCCGGTGCGAGCCAGGAGCAACTCCTGTGCCCGTGGCCAAATGTGGGCGCGGCGACCCTGGCAGCGCACGCTTTGCGCGAGCGCGGGTTCCGCCAGCAGAGCTTGCGCGGGGCCAGAGTTCGCGATTTAGCCGCCGTGTTTCCTGGAGATGACCCGCGCCGGTGCGGGCGGTGCCCGACATTTATAGAATCTTGATCTGAGCACCACTACTCTCGCGCAAAATGTCAGTCCCCGCAGAACCGCGGCAACTCCAAGCTGAAACCGCCGCCCACGGCGCGACAGGGTTCATCGTACACACCCGCCTTCAGCGTCGCGGTATACCCATAATCGTCGTACCGGTCCGTGTTCACTTGCGCGAACACCGTACGCTGCAGGGCGCGCTCGCGGCCGCCGGCCAGTAGCGACCACTCACGGCGAGACTAGACGCAGCCGGTAACCGACGCCGGGTTCTGTCACCAGATATTGCGGCCGGCTCGGGTTCGCCTCCAGCTTATGCCGCAGCTGCCCCATGTACACGCGCAGGTACTGTGTCTGCTCAGAGTGATGTGGACCCCAGACTTCACGCAAGATCTGTCGGTGCGTCAGCACGCGGCCCGCATGCTTGACGAGCAACGCGAGCAACTTGTATTCGATCGGCGTCAGGTGCACCTCCTTGTCCGCCATCAGCACCTGGCGCCGGCCCAGGTCGACCTTCAAATCGCCTAACGTAAACACGGCTTCACCGTCGTCGGCGGCAGACGCGCGGCGAAGGGCAACGCGAATGCGCGCCAGCAATTCGCCGACTCCGAACGGCTTCGTCAGGTAGTCGTCCGCGCCAGCGTCCAGCGCCTTGATCTTGTCTTCTTCCTGGCCGCGCGCGGAGATCACGATGATGGGCACGTGAGTCCACTCGCGCAGCCGCTGCGTCACTTCCAGGCCATCCACGTCGGGCAGCCCCAGATCGAGCAAGACCAGCTCGGGATTGTGGGATGCCGCGAGCGTCATACCTGCTTCTGCCGTTTCCGCTTCGACCAGCTCGTAGCCATTCGCGCTCAGCGAGACCCGCAGAAAGCGGCGCATCTGCCGCTCGTCTTCGATCAGCAGGATAACGGGGTTCGCTGCCTTGGTCATGGCATTGGCTCGGCGGTGGCGGCCGCTCCCGGTTCGGGGAGCGGAATGGACGGCGGTTGGCCGACGAGCGGCAATACAAAATGAAACGCCGCGCCCCCCCCTTCGCGATTGTGCGCCCAGATGCGGCCGTCGTGCGCCGCGATGATGGCTCGGCAGATGGTGAGCCCCAGACCAACGCCGCTCGAGCTGCGCTCGTTGACCGCTCGGTGGAACTTGTCGAACACTCGCTGCTCCTGCCCGAGCGGAATACCGGGGCCCCGGTCGGCGATCTCCACCTCCACCTCACCGGCCTTTCGGATCGCCGAGATCTCGATCGCTCCTTCCGTATACTTGGCCGCGTTCTCCAGTAAATTGACCAGGACCTGCTCGATCAGTACCGGATCGTAGGGAGCGAGTGGCAAGTCGCTCGGCAGGGCGACCTGCACGTCTCTGCCGCTCAGACGACTATCGAGCCGATCCAGCGCCGAGCCGATCACCTCCTCGAGCGGTGACCATTCTTTGCGCACTTTGACTGCCCCTGATTCGAGCCGTGTCATGTCGAGCAGGTTGCGAATCAGCCGATTCAGGCGCTCCGCCTCCTCCAGGATGGTCTTGGTGAGATCCTGCTGTGTCGCCTCGTCGAGCGTGGTCGGCTGCTGGAGCAACGTGCTCGCGGCGCCGGTGATCACGGCCAGCGGTGTCCGCAGGTCATGCGACACCGAGCTCAGGAGCGAGTTGCGCAGCTGCTCGGCTTCGATGTCGCGCCGGGCGCGCTCGGCCTCTTCCGCCAGCATCGCGCGCTCCAGTGCGAGCGCGAGTTGAGTCGCAAAGGCCTCGATCTGCCGGCGCTCCTCGAGGGCCGAGAAGCGCTCGGGATCGCTCGGCGACAAGCCCAAGACCCCGACGATACCGGCAGAGGCCAACAGCGGCACGTAGAGCGCGCTGCTGCTCGGCAGAGTGTTGGTACCCAGGCCTGCCTCGCGCCGGTTCGACCATACCCAATGGCTGATGCTGGCATCGCGCTCCACCGTGTCCTCCAGCCCGTTGCTCGCGTACCCCCGTACCAGTGCGGCGTCGTTGCCATGCGTGAAGATGCTCACCTTGCTCGCAAACACTTGCTCCAGCTGCCGGGCGCCGGCCTCGAGCACGCGCCGGCTGCCCTGGGCGCCCGCGAGCTCCCGGCTCAACTGATACAACGCCGAGGTCCAGAGCTCGCGCTGGCGAGCGGCCGCCGCCTGGCTGCGGATGCGATCGGTCAAGCCACTGATCACGGCCGCGACCAGAAACATCACGAAGAAGGTGACAGTGTGACGCAGATCCCCGACGTTGAACGTCAGGAAAGGCGGGACGAAGAAGAAGTCGAATGCCGCGACGCTGACGAGCGCGGCGAACAGCGAGGGGCCGAGACTCAGGCGGCTTGCCACGACCATGATCCCGAGCAGGTAGGTCATCACCACGTCCGCCAGCTGCTCTCTCCCGAACAACAGATAGGACACTCCGCTGGCGAGCAGGACCACCGCGAAGGCGGACAGATACCGGAAGGCGGGCAACGGGGGACGGCTCGGTTTCTCGGCGGCAAGTCGCTCTTGCTCTGCGGGATCACCGGCCGTCACATACACGTCGATGTCACCGCTCTGGCGCACCAGCTGGTCCACCAGTGACGTGCGCATACGATCGCGCCAGCGTGCCACCACCGGCTTGCCGACGATGATCTTGGTGATGTTGCGTTCGCGCGAGAAGCGCAGGATCTCCTGAGCAGGGGCTTCGCCGGCCAGCGTGACCACCTGCGCCCCGAGCTGTTGCGCCAGGTGCAGATTGGACGACAGCCGGGTTTGACTGGCCTTGGACATCGGCCTCGCGCCGGTCACTTCCACATGGACGGCGAACCAGCGCGCGTGGAGCGCCGCCGCCATGCGCCGAGTCGCGCGCACCAGGCGCGGCGAATACGGGCTCGGGCTCACCGCGACGAGCAGCTGATCGGCCGTGGCCCAGGTCTGCTCGATGCCCTGCGCCGTGCGGTAGGCGCGCATCTGCGCGTCCACACGTTCAGCGGTCTGGCGCAGCGCGAGCTCGCGCAGCGCGATCAGATTACCCTTACGGAAGAAGTTCTCGAGCGCGCGCTGCGCCTGCCCGCCGACGTAGACCTTGCCTTCGCGCAGCCGCTCCAAGAGATCATCCGGCGGCAGGTCCACCAGCTTGATCTCGTGTGCTTGCTCCAGCACCGAGTCCGGCACCGTCTCGCGCACGATGACGCCGGTGATCTGCGCGATCACGTCGTTCAGGCTTTCGACGTGTTGCACGTTCATGGTCGAAAAGACGTGGATGCCGGCATCGAGCAGCTCCTCGACATCCTGCCAGCGCTTGGGGTGCCGCGAAGCTTCCGCATTGGTGTGCGCGAGCTCGTCCATCAGGATCAGCGAGGGGTGACGCGCGAGAGCTGCATCCAGATCGAACTCACTCACCTGAACACCGTGATAGCTCATGCTCCGGCGTGGCAGGACCTCGAGATCGCCGATCAAGGCGGCCGTATCCGAACGCCCGTGTGTCTCTACAACGCCCACGACGATGTCGCGGCCTTCCGTATGCTCGGCGCGCGCCGCCTGGAGCATCGCATACGTCTTTCCCACACCGGGGGCCGCACCGAAGAATAGCGTGAGTTTGCCGCGCTTCTGACGTTGCTCCTCCTCGCGCAAGCGCCGCAGGAGCTCATCGGGGTCGGGACGTTGATTCGTCATTCTGCCAACCGCACAGCTCGAGCCGCTGTCCCTATTTGAGGCCCCGGAGCGCCAGATTCAATCCAGAAAGTGTCCGGACACGGCACGGCACGGCGATCTTTACGCTTTCTTGATCCCCGGATCCTGCCTCTTTACGACCGCTTGATGCCAAAGGTCGTAGCTCTTCTTCATGAGCGATCTGATCTTGCTCGCCATGGCCATCGGCTTCTTCCTGCTAGCCATCACCTACACGCACAGCTGCGAGAAGCTCCGAGGCGGGGATTCCCGATGACCGACTATCTATGGGTCGGGGGCGTCGCGGCGCTCCTCTGCGTCTACCTGCTGTACGCACTGCTCGTGCCGGAGAAGTTCTGAGCCATGACCTTACAAGCCACACTGCTGCTGATCTTCTATTTCGTAGTGCTGCTGCTGATCACGAAGCCGCTCGGCGCCTACATGGCGCGCATCTTCGAGGGCCAGCGCACGCCGCTGCACCACGTTCTGGGCGGCCTCGAGCGCGGGACGTACCGCCTGCTCGGCATCGACCCGGAAGAGGACATGAAGTGGACGACGTACTGCGTCGCAATGCTCATGTTCTCCCTGGCGAGCCTGGTGTTCACTTATGGCGCCCTGCGGCTCCAGGGCGTCTTGCCGCTGAACCCGCAGAATTTCGGCACCACGCAGATGCCGGCTCACCTGGCCTTCAACACGGCGGTGAGCTTCACGACCAACACCAACTGGCAGGCGTATTCACCGGAAGTATCCATCTCGTACTTCTCGAACATGGTGGCCCTTGCCATCCATAACTGGGCCTCGGCCGCCGTGGGCATCGCCATCGCGATCGCTCTGATCCGCGGCTTTGCCCGCAAGAACGCCAACGGCATCGGCAACTTCTGGGCAGACGTGGTGCGCTGCACGCTGTACGTGCTGCTGCCCATCTGCTTCATCGGGGCCCTGGTCTTCGTGGCCAGCGGCGTGCCGCAAAATTTTGCGCCCTACACCACCTTCACCACGCTCGAAGGCGCCAAGCAGACGATCGCCTTCGGCCCGGTCGCTTCACAGGAGATCATCAAGCACCTGGGCACCAACGGCGGCGGCTTCTTCAACGCCAACTCGGCGCACCCCTTCGAAAACCCAACCTGGTTCTCGAACCTGTTCACGTTGATCGTGATCTGGAGCATCCCCGCTTCGATCACGCACGCCTTCGGCAAGATGGTGGGCAATGCCAAGCAGGGCTGGGCCGTGTTCGGTGCGATGGCAGCGCTGGCGCTCGCCGGCATGCTGATCTGCATCAGCGCCGAGCAGGCGGGTACCCCGCATCTCGACGCCGCCCAGATCCAGACCGCGGCCACGGCGACGCAGCCCGGCGGCAACATGGAAGGCAAGGAAGTGCGCTTCGGCATCGCCCCGTCCGCGCTCTTCGCCGACGTGACAACCGGTGCTTCCTGCGGCGCGGTCAACTCGATGCACGGCAGCTACACGCCGCTCGGCGGGCTGGTGCCGCTGTTCAACATGCTCACCGGTGAAGTCATCTTCGGCGGCGTGGGTGCAGGGCTCTACGGCATGCTCATGTTCGCCGTGTTGGCCGTGTTCATCGCGGGCCTGATGGTGGGCCGCACACCGGAGTACATCGGCAAGAAGATCGAAAAGTTCGAGGTGCAGATGGCCATGCTCGCGACGCTGGTCCTGGCCGCGAGCGTGCTCTTCTTCACCGCCATCTCGAGCGTGAACGGAGCAGCGCTGAGCAGTCTGAACAACACGGGTCCGCACGGCTTCAGCGAGATCTTCTATGCGTACGCCTCGGGCACCGGCAACAACGGCTCGGCCTTCGCGGGCATCACGGCCAACACGCCCTGGTACAACATCACGATCGGCCTGGCGATGCTGATCGGCCGCTTCCTGATGATCGTGCCGCTGCTCGCCATGGCCGGTGCACTCGCCAAGAAGAGCTCGGTCGCGGTCTCTTCGGGCACCTTCCCCACCGACACGGTCACCTTTGGAGGCTTGCTCGTCGGCGTGGTGCTAATCGTCGGCGCGCTCACCTACTTCCCGGGCCTGTCGCTCGGGCCCATCGTCGAGCACTACCAGATGCTCGCGCTCGCCACCCATTGACGGCGTCCTTCCATTTCAGGCTGTAGCCATGACCCAAACCAAGCATCTGACTCCGCCACTGGCGGCGCCCGTTCCGGAGCCTGCCATGCCGACCCACGCCACGCGGCCCAAGAACGCGCCGCGCGCGCTGTTCGAGCGCAGCATCGTGCAGCGCGCGATAGGCGAGTCGTTCGTCAAGCTCCACCCGCGTAACGTGGCCAAGAACCCGGTCATGTTCGTGGTCGAGGTGGGCAGCGCCGTCACCACCTACTTCTGGATTCGCGGCCTGATCACGGGCGCGGCGGACACCGGCTTCGTGGGTCAGGTCAGCCTCTGGCTCTGGTTCACGGTGCTGTTCGCCAACTTCGCCGAGGCCATGGCCGAAGGCCGCGGCAAGGCGCAGGCGGACGCCTTGCGCAAGACCAAGACGGACACGGTCGCACGCCGGCTGCTCTCCGGCGCCGGCCAGGCCCGTCGCGAGGAGCGCGTCCCCGCGCCGCAGCTGAAGAAGGGCGACCTCTTCGTGTGCGAGCCGGGTGACATCATCGCGGCCGACGGCGAGATCGTGGAAGGCATCGCCAGCGTCGACGAGTCGGCGATCACCGGCGAGTCGGCGCCCGTGATCCGCGAGAGCGGTGGAGACCGCAGCGCCGTCACCGGCGGCACACGCGTGCTCTCGGACAGCATCATCGTGCGCGTCACCCAGGACCCAGGCCAGAGCTTCCTGGACCGCATGATCGCCCTCGTCGAGGGCGCCAAGCGCCAGAAGACGCCGAACGAGATCGCGCTCTCGATCTTGCTGGCAGGTCTCACGCTGATCTTCCTGTTCGCAACCGTCACGCTGCTGCCCTTCGCCAAGTACGCCGCCGGCGAGACGGGCAACGTGCCGACCGTCACCGTGCTGGTGGCCCTGCTCGTGTGCCTGATCCCGACCACCATCGGCGGCTTGCTCAGCGCCATCGGCATCGCGGGCATGGACCGTGTGATGCAGCACAATGTGCTGGCGATGAGCGGCAAGGCCGTGGAGGCAGCGGGCGACGTCAATACGCTGCTGCTCGACAAGACCGGCACGATCACGCTCGGCAACCGCCAGGCGACCGACTTCCACCCGGCACCGGGCGTGCAGCTCAGCGAATTCGTGCGCGTCGCGCAGCTCGCCTCGCTGGCGGACGAGACGCCTGAGGGCCGCAGCATCGTAGTGCTCGCCAAGGAGAAATTTGGCATCCGCGGCCGCGAGCTGAATGAGCTCGGCCAGGCGCACTTCGTCGAGTTCACCGCACAGACGCGCATGAGCGGCGTCGACCACGACGGCCAGCAGATCCGCAAGGGCGCGGCAGAGAGCGTCAAGCGTTTCGTGGAAGGGCACGGCGGCAACTCTCCGGCCGAGGTACAGACCGTGGTCGAGCGCGTCGCTCGCGAGGGCGGCACACCGCTGGTCGTGGCCGAGAACGGCCGCGTGCTGGGCGTCATCCAGCTCAAAGACATCGTCAAGGGCGGAATGAAGCAACGCTTCGCGCAGCTGCGCGAGATGGGCATCAAGACCGTGATGGTCACGGGCGACAACCCGCTCACTGCCGCCGCCATCGCCGCCGAATCGGGCGTCGACGACTTCATCGCCGAAGCCACGCCGGAAATGAAGCTCGCCTTCATCCGCAAGGAGCAAGCCGGCGGGCGTCTGGTGGCGATGACCGGTGACGGTACAAACGACGCTCCGGCACTCGCTCAGGCCGACGTGGGCGTGGCCATGAACACCGGCACCCAGGCCGCCAAGGAAGCCGGCAACATGGTCGACCTCGACTCCAACCCGACCAAGCTGATCGAGGTGGTCGAGATCGGCAAGCAAATGCTGATGACTCGAGGCTCGCTCACCACCTTCAGCATCGCCAACGACGTGGCCAAATACTTCGCCATCATCCCGGCCATGTTCTTCGTCACGTACCCAGAGCTCAGCAGGCTGAATTTCATGCAGCTCAGCAACCCGCAGTCCGCGGTGCTGGCGGCCGTGATCTTCAACGCACTGATCATCATCGCGCTGATCCCGCTCGCGCTGCGCGGCGTGGCCTACCGGCCCTGCAACGCTGCCAGCATCCTGCGTCGCAACCTGCTCATCTACGGCGTCGGGGGCGTGATCGCGCCCTTCCCGTTCATCTGGATCATCGATCGCATCCTCGTCGCGCTGGGGCTCGCATGATTATGAAACACCTACGTCCTGCCATCCTGCTCACCGCCTTCTTTGTCGTGCTCACCGGGCTGCTGTTTCCCGGTGTGATCTGGGCGCTGGGGCAAACCATCTTCCCGCACCAGGCCAACGGCAGCCTGGTCCGCGACGCCCAAGGCAACATCATCGGCTCGGAGCTGATCGGGCAGAATTTCACGAAACCCCAGTACTTCCACCCCCGTCCCTCCGCGGCCGGCAACGGCTACGACGGCGCCAACTCCAGCGGCACCAACCTGGGCCCGACCAGCGACAAGCTGATCCACGGCATCAAGGATGACCCCGCCACCAAGGACGTGGACGAGACGTATCTCGGCTTCACCGACCTGGCGAGGGCGTACCGGGGAGAGAATGCGCTGCCGCCGAACACCCCGATCCCGGCTGACGCCGCCACGCGTTCCGGCAGCGGTCTCGATCCCGACATCAGCATTGGCAACGCCGAGCTGCAGGCCCCGCGAGTGGCCGAGGCGCGCGGCTGGAGCCCGGAGCGGGTCCGGCAGATTCTGGCCCAAAACGCGCACGGGCGGCTGCTGGGCATCTTCGGCGAGCCGCGCGTGAACGTGCTGGAGCTGAACCTCGCGCTCGACGCCGTGAAGTGAGCCAGAGATAAACGGATTCCTGATGCGGCAGCCCCCGCTCCTACACGGAATCTTTACGTGTCGAATCGCAAACTGAGGCGTATGGGAACCTTGGTACAACTCGACGATCATCGCCCGGGCCTTGCACCGGCCCCCGAACCCGAAGATCTCGGGGATTGGGATCTGCTGGCCATCGCTGCCCTGCTCTGGGTCACGAGCGTGGCCCGGGTGGTGCTGGCTTTCCTACACCGCGAAGTCTCCGAGACGGAGGCCACGCTGGCGTTCTTGTGCGTGATCCTCATCCCCTGGTGGTGGTTTGCGGAGCAGCGGCGTCGCCAGCGTGGGCGGCGCGGATGCAGTACTGCGCTCCGCGGACCCGCGCGCTGAGCTCAGCGCCGCCGCCCGCGAGCGTCACGCCGGATCCCCGCCGAACAGTGTCGCGAGATTGAGCTCCACGGCTTCGAATGGCTCTACTCGCACCACTTCAGTTCGCTCCGCTACCAGCACGGTGACATACCCTGCCTGCGACCAGCGCATGACGCTCAACGTCGCGTCGCGCGGATCCACAATCCAGTAGTTGGCAATCGCCACGGCCTGATAGAGGCGCAACTTGCGCACGGTGTCGTCCTTCGCATGGCTCGGTGAAATGACCTCGCAGACCCAATCCTGCCGCACGCGTACGGGCGTGGCTGTCGGACGCTCCGGACAGTTCTCGCGGCGCCAGCCGAGCACGTCGGGGACGCACCACATCGCCGCTCTGCAGCAGAACCTCGACCTCCGTCGCAACCCACCAACCGCCAGGCCCTCCCCCGCCTGGCTTGCGCTGAAAGGGAGACCGCAGCGCCGCCACCACGCCCGCCTGCGCATCCCCGTGCTCAGCACTCGGCGCGGCCTTGGGCAGCAGCTCGCCCGCGATCAGCTCGTGAAAACGTGCGCCCTCTGGGATTGCCCAGAAATCTGCAAGGGTCGCGGGGCTGCGCACGGGCAGAGTCATCGCTGGACTTCAGTCTACTCCAAGCACCAGGAGAACGCACCCGCTCCCTGGAAACCGTTGCATGGGGCAGGCCGGCCCCGCCATTTCGGAGAGCACGAGCGCCACCCGAAAGTCGCAGCGACTCACCGCGCCGGCGGGGACCGATTGTCGCGAATCTCCGCCGAGAACGACTGGCACGCTCATCGGCAGCGGATCTGTCAACTCCGGAGCAGCTGCCGGCGACGAGCACGCGCTCATCGCCGACGCCGCCGCCGTCCGGATCTCGTACCATGACGCGCCTGCGCGGGAGGGGGCTGTGAAAGCCAGAATCAGCAGCCCTGCGGCGGCAACGACCTTCCAATTCGCCATCGAACGCGAGTTCGGACTCGTGGCGCCCGCGGGTTCAACTCGGAGCCCATTGCCGGCCCCGTGCCTGGTTGCGCCTACCCGACGCCACAAAGGCCGACCCCCATTCTGGATTCTAGCTATCTTCGGCCCCGCTCGGGGCTCGGAGATCATCCATGACCAACGACAGAGGGTTCGATCCAGACGAAGTACTGCGCATGGCGCGCAACATGCGCAGCAAGCTGCCGGGCTCGCTCGGGGCGCTCATCCTGGCCGGGTTGATCGTGCTGGCCCTGATCAGCTCGTACTACCAGATCGAGCCGGATGAGGTCGGCATCGTCACGCGCTTCGGGCGCTTCGTCAGCACCGCTGGTCCCGGCCCACACGGTAAGCTGCCGTTCGGCATCGAGCAGGTGCAGAAGGTGCCCGTGCAGCGCCAGCTCAAGCAGGAGTTCGGGTTCCGCACGGCGCACGCCGAGGTGCAGAGCTCCTACACCAAGGACGACCGCACGTCGCAGGAGTCGACCATGCTCACCGGAGACTTGAACGTGGCGACCGTGGAGTGGATCGTCCAGTACAAGATCTCCGATCCTTATAAGTACCTGTTCAAGCTGCGCGACGTGGAAGAGACGTTCCGACTGATGACGGAAGCATCGATGCGCAGCGTGGTCGGCGACCATAGCGTGACCGAGCTCTTGACGGTGGGCCGCGAAGCCATCGCCGCCAGAGCCAAGGACCTGCTCTCGGAGCTCTGTAAACGTTACGACAACGGCATCTCCGTGCAGCAGCTGGTGCTCCAGGATGTCGACCCACCGGAGTCCGTGAAGCCTTCGTTCAACGACGTAAACCAGGCGATCCAGGAGCGCGAGCGGGCAATCAACGAAGCGTGGGCGGAGTACAACCAAGAAATTCCCCGCGCCCGTGGCCTCGCGGAGCAGGCCATCGAGGCCGCCGAAGGCTATGGCGTGGACCGCGTGAACCGCGCCAAAGGTGACGCGCAGCGCTTCGTCGCTCTGGAGGAAGAATATCGTAAGGCGCCGGAGGTGACGCGCCAGCGCCTGTACCTGGAGACGCTCGCTCGGGTGCTGCCTGCGGCCGGCAAGAAGCTGATCTTCGACGAACGCGCCAAGGGCATTCTGCCGCTGTTCCCGTTGGGGCCCCAGGACAGCGCGGCACCTTCCAGCCGTTCGGAGGTGAAGCGATGAGCGCGCGCATTGGCTGGCTGCTGATGGTGGCGGCGCTCGCGCTGCTCACGCTGGGCGGCGCCTTTTTTACCGTCTCCGAGCAGGAGCAGGTGATCATCACGCAGTTCGGCGAACCCATCGGCGAGGCCATCACCGATCCTGGTCTGCACTTCAAGCTGCCGTTCGCGCAGGAGGTCAACCGCTTCGACAAGCGCTGGCTGGAGTGGAACGGCAACCCCAACCAGGTCCCGACCCGCGACAAGAAGTACATCTGGGTGGAGACGTACGCCCGCTGGCGCATTCAGAATCCGCTGCTGTTCTTCCAGCGCCTGCGCGACGAGCGCGGTGCTCAATCGCGGCTCGACGACATCATCGACGGGGAAACCCGTAACGTGATCGCGAGCCACAATCTGATCGAGGTGGTGCGCACCAGCAACCGCAAGTTCGAGGAGGGGGAAGAAGCGGACGACGTGATGGAAGCGGAGGAGATGCGCGAGGTGGAGCTCGGGCGCGACAAGATCACGCGCCTGATCCTGGAGCGCGCCTCGCAGATCGTGCCCGACTACGGCATCGAGCTGGTGGACGTGCAGATCCAGCGCGTGAATTACATCGACAGCGTGCAAGCCAAGGTGTTCGAGCGCATGATCTCGGAGCGCAAGCGCATCGCTGATCGCTATCGCTCCGAGGGTCAGGGCAAGAGCGCCGAGATCCGCGGCAAGAAAGAGCGCGAGCTGAAGGTGATCGAGTCCGAGGCGTACCGCAAGACCCAGGAGATCAAGGGCCGCGGAGACGCCGAGGCCACGGGCATCTACGCGGAGGCTTACCAGCGCAACCGCGAGCTGTACGAGTTCGCCAAGTCGATGGAGACCTACGAGAAGAGCATCGACAAAGACAGCTGGCTCTTGCTCTCCACCAACGCGCGCCTCTTCCGCTACCTGCAGTCCCCGGTCGGGGAGGGTGAAGGCGCCAAGCGCTAACATCCGCCCCCCTTGGCAAAAACCGCGCCCGCGCGACCGGCGCCGACCAAAACCCGCTGGACGCTGCGCACCCGGCGGTGAGACAATGTCGCGCCATGCGCACGAAGACGGTGCTCCTTGTCGAAGACAATCCCGACGACGTGGAGCTGACGCTGCGCGCCTTCGCGAAACACGGTGTCGCCAACCAGATCGTGGTGGCGCGCGACGGCAAGGAGGCGCTCGCGCTGTTGCACGGCAGCGACTCCAATGCAGAGCCGCAGCTCGTGCCCGAGGTCGTACTGCTCGATCTGAACCTGCCCTTGCTGAACGGGCACGAGGTGCTGCGCCGGCTGCGCGCCGACCCCCGTACACGGCGCATTCCCGTCGTGGTGCTGACCTCCAGCAAGGAGGACAAGGATATCGTCGCGAGCTACGACCTGGGGGCCAACAGCTTCGTGCAGAAGCCGGTCGACTTCCTGGAGTTCGTGGACGCGGCTCGCCAGCTCGGGCTGTACTGGCTGCTGCTCAACCAGGGCCCGAGCCGCTGAGGGGCGAGTGCGGCCACAAGAGCTGAGCCACGACGCCCGCGCCCGCGGGGTGCGCTTCGTGCTGTTGCTCACCCTCGGGCTGAACGTGCTCGTGGCCGCGCTCAAGCTCGTGTACGGCAGCCTGACGCACACGCTGTCGCTGCAGGCGGACGGCTACCATTCGCTGACCGACGGCACCAACAACGTGCTCGGCCTGCTCGGCATCTGGTGGGCGACGCGGCCGCCGGACTCCAAGCATCCCTACGGTCACGAGAAGATGGAGGTGCTGGCGGCGAGCGCGATCGGCGCCTCGCTGATCCTGGTCGCCTGGAACCTGGTGAGCGACGCCATCGGGCGCATTCGCCACCCCGCCGAGCCGCCGCAGCTCGACACCGGCACCTGGGTCGTGATCCTGGTCACGCTCGCCATCAACGTTGGCGTGGCGCGCTACGAGGCGCACATGGCGCGCAAGCTCGATAGCACGTTTCTGGCGAGCGACGCCGCGCACACGCTGTCCGACGTGCTGGTCACGCTCGGCGTGCTGGCCACCGTGGTCCTGATCAAATTCGGCTACGCCTGGGTGGACCCGCTGGCGAGCTGCGTGATCGCGGTGTTCATCCTGGTCACCGGGCTTCAGGTGATCAGCCACAACATCGACTACCTGATGGACGCTGCGCTGGTGGACGAGGCGAAGATCCGTGACGTGGTCGGGCGCGTGCCGGGCATCGCCAGCGCCCACAAGGTGCGCACCCGCGGCACTCCCGGCATGATCCGCATCGACCTGCACATCCAGATCGCGCCGCACCTCAATGTGCGGCACGCGCACGAGGTGACCCACTGGGCGATCGATGCTCTGAAGCGCGAGCTGAACGGCGTGCGCGACGTGGTGGTGCACACCGAGCCGGCTGCCGACGATGCCGCCTACCCGGAGCTGCCACCGCGCATGCGCAGTGTTCCAGGGCCGCCTTCCTAGGAGATCCGCAGCACGGCGGCGCCCTGAAAGCGCCCGGCGCGCAAGTCACC
>JAICTU010000166.1 GCA_025936205.1 Polyangiaceae bacterium
CCGCGGAAGACGCGCTGGGTGTTCCAGAAGCAGGTCTCTTCGTCGTAGCCCTCGGTGCGGAACCACTCGAACACTTCGAGGAAGTTGGCGCCGTCTTCGGCCTTGTCGACCGCGAGCACGCGGTCGTTCAGGCGGCGCGCACGCAAGGGATGGCTGGTGAGGGTGAGGACCTCCAGCAGCGCCGCGAGTCCTTCTTGCGTGGACGCCACGCGCGGGGGGCCGATGCTGAGCCAGCGCGCGACGGGCTGGGCCTGGCCGTTCATGCTGGTCGCGACGTGGACCCAGCCTTCGTGGACCTCGAGGAGCTTGAGGTCGCGTTCGCTGAACATCGCGCCGCGGCGGACCTTGATGTAGTCGCTACCGGCGGCGGCGTCTGCCACGATGCCGTCGTCGAGGATCACGCGCACGTTGCGTTCGCCGAAGTACTCGCTCAGGCGTGTGTTGAGGACTTCGACCGCGCGCTCGGCGGGGATGTCGCGCGGGGCTTCGGCGCCGAGCACGCGATCGTCGAGCCCCGTGAGGATGTCGTACATCTGCTGGGAGATGTCGCGCACGCGCGTGTCGCCGTTGAAGAAGGCGTCTTTCGGGGAGCCGTACAGGCTGCGGCTCAGCTCGTAGAAGCGGCTGGTGCCGCGCGCCTGCAGCATGGCGACGACATCCACGTACTGCTCGGCCGTGTGTCGCAGGATATCGCCCACGCCGTCATGGGCGAGATCGTTGTCGATGTCGTGGATGATGGCCGCGAATTCGGCGCATTTGTTCTCGGGATCGAAGCCGAGGCCGATCCGGGCGTAGTCTTCCGCCGTGACGTTGGGCAAGCGGCGCCAGCCGGAGTCCCGGAACGACTCGAACACGCTCGGATCCCACTTGATGGTGTTGAGTACGCGGATCGGCCGCTGCGCATCGACGATGCGCTGCGCTAGCCGGGACACCCGCTCTTTGTAGGAGAGCCAGGGGCGTACGGCGCGTGGGGAATCGGGCATTTCAGTTCGCTGTCGGGAGAGCCCCCGCTCGAATGGAGCGGAGGCGGGTGGGGCCCCCCGACTGAATTCTCTCTAGCTCGCTCCGCTGGCCCGAGCAAGGAGCGGACCGTCCAGGGGTGGCCTCGCAGCGCGTCACCCGCAGCGCGGCGGGGCGCAGACGGGGTGCGGGGTGTCCCCGCGAGTCAGAGTGCGGTGTGCCCGCAGAATCAGACGGTCACAGCGCGAACATGACGCCGAAGTAGCCGCTCAGGTACTGATCGACCGCACCACCCGCCACTTCCGCCTTGCCGCCGATGGCGTCATCGGGGCGCGAGTTCATGTCGAGCACGAAACGCCGGACGCTGCCCAGCGCCTGCAGGGTCACCGCGGAAGACACGCGGTAGTCGAGCCCGAGCTGCCCGTCGAAACCGTAGCCGTCCATGTGGGGGAACCACTCGGCGCCCGACATCTCACCGAAACCGCCGAGGGTGCGCTGATAGCCGATCGCGCCGCGCAACGACACGGGCCCGAAGTTCATGGTCAGGTCTGCGGCGGGCCGCAGAGCGACATAGCTGATCTCCGGTACACCCGAGACGCTCGCCGGGGCGTCGAGGCCGGCGGCCGTGCGCAAGATCGTGGCCTGGGTACCGATTTCGTGCTGGCCGATCGGAAAGCGCAGCCGCGCTCCCCCCTGCAGCTCGGAGAAGGTCACCGCGAAATCGCGGCCGGCGCGTTCGTCGCGTACCGTCCCGGCGAGCGAGCCCTCATAGCTGCCGATCAGCGAGAAGCGCTCCTTCAGCGGCTTGGCGAACGGGAAGAGGTTGGTCTCGATGCGAAACACCCAGCCGTTCGTCGTCGGAGCGCGCAGCCGGCGGTAGATGTCGTCCGAATACTCGAGTGTGCGATGCAGGAAGCCGGCGCGCCCGCTAATCTGCGCGTGTGCTGGCGTGCGCAGCGTGCTGCCGCCGATGCTCGGGTCGCTGTCTTCGACGGTGGTCTCCTTCGAGTCCTCGCCGTTGGTCGGGGTATTCTTGCGCGAAAGGCCCGCGAACAGGCCGCCCTTTTTCTTCGGCTTGGCCGCCGGCTCTGACTCCGGGGGGGCTCCCTCATCGGCGTCAAAGCTGTCGGCATCGCCCGAGGCAGCGGCCGCCGGCGCGGCAGCTGGGTCCGGGAGCGCCTCGGGCGCCGAGTCCGCTGCGGCGAGATCTTCCCGCGCTTCGCGGCTGGGCCGTGACTTGCCCTTGGCCTTGGCCTTGGGCTTTGGCGCTTCCTCGAGCGCGCTGCGCGTGTCCGCGTCGAGATCGATGGCGTCCCGAGAAGTCACATCGCGCGAGCTCGGCGCCGTCGACGTGAACATCGCGCCGTTGCTCGCCGTGCGCTGCAACACCGCGCGCCGGGTGCTGCGCGCCGTGGCAGCGTCCTTCGTCCGCGAACGGCCCTTGGCCGGCACCGAAGCGTCGGGTGCATCGGCGTCCCAGGAGTCGCCACCGCCGGCGCCCGCTACCGAGCGTGCGACCGCCGAGCGCGCCGCTGCGGCCGCGTCGAGATCGACCTCTTTGGGGGCAGCGGGGGAGCCGCCAGACTGGTCCGAATCCGCCTCTTCGACAGCGACTGCACCCGGTAGGACCGGTCGATCGGACTTCGGCGTGGTGGGCCGAGCGCGGCGGGTCGGCAGCGGGAGCGCGCGCCCCGCCGGTAGCTCAGCCACCCCCGAGTGCGCAGCGCCAGGCACGCTGCGCTCGAGCTTGCCGGGGCCTTCATTCCTCAGCTCGGCGAGCAGACCTTTCAGGCTCTCCGCGCGGAACGTCACCGGCTGGCCTACGGCCTTGCCGTCGGCACCACGGAAGCGCAGCGACAGCTGCCAGCCCTGCGCCGTCTCCGTCGAAGTCCCGGAGACGAACAGATCGACGTCACGCCGGTCGGCGTAGTCGCGCAGTGATCCCACCGAGCTGCGATCGGCGGGCGGCGCGTAGCCGAGCACGGTGTGGCCCGCCCGCTTCAACGCATAGGCCACGCGCCAGCGCAATGGCTTGGGTCGATCTCCTTCAAAGGGCAGGAGTGAGATGCGCGAACCTGCCGAAGCTTCGGCGGCGCACAGCATCAGAAGCACCAAGAGGCGAGAAGTGCGACGGGAGCGGAACAAGTGCAGCCCCTATAATTCTACGAGTTCTTCGCGAGTGAAGAGTTCTGGATCTCGGGGATCACGGTCAACGATGCCCCACGCCGTGCTGCTCGGAACAGGGAAAAAAGCGGGAAAAGGAAAAGGGAAAACCCCGCTTCGGCTCGAGCAGGCTCACCACGTGAGTGGTCGCCACTACAGCGTCATGATTACCCTCTCGCGGCGCGTCGGACAAGACGAAATAGCCCCGGCGGGCTGTGGCCCGCGCGTGAGCGCGAGCCAGCCGCACAAACGTGCCACCCCGGTACGTGCTCGCGGCAGGATTCCGCTAAGCTGCGTCCCTAGACGCCAGCACTTCGCGAACTGAGTCGCAGCAGCGAACGCAAGGCGCCGAACCAGCAGAGCGCGACGAGCGGAGCTGCTGCGCCGAGGATGCCGGCTTCATAGCTCGCTCCCGCGCGCGCGAGTGCGTGCCCGAGAATGCCGATCAGGGGCCCGATCACGAGCCCGAAGCCGATCAGACGCTCGTGTGCCCCTCCCGCGTCGACGGAGGCGTTCTGCACGACCAGCGCGTAGTAGAGCGCAGCATAGTAACTGATCCCCGCGAGCACGCCGAAGACCACCTCTCCGAGCACGACCCCCGGCAGCCCAGCGCCGAAGACGATCGCGCAGAAGGCCAGGGGCAAGCCCAGGCTCGCCAGCAACAAGGGCAGGCCTCGCCCGTGCCAGCCCGGCACGAGCGCCAGGCAAGCAAACGTGGCGAGGCGCACCGCGTCCATGCACGAAGCCCAGAACGTCGCGCGTTGCACGCTGCAACCCAGGCGGCGGAACACCTCGGGCAGCAGCGGCGCCAGCAGGAACATCAGCGCGTAGCTCACCAGCATGGCCCAGCGACTGGAGCTGAGCAGCGCCCGATAGCGGTCGAGCACGGCGCCCAGAGGGCGCGATGGGTGGGACGCCTCCATGTGCTGGACCCGCGCCGGAAAGCGCGGCAGGAGCAGCAGTGAGACAACGTTCAACAGCGTCGCGAGCGCAAACAGGGCGCTCGGCAGCCCGGAGGCGATGAGCGGCCCGGCGAGCGCGATGGCCAGCGGCACCGCCGAGGCCCAGCACACGTTGAACTGGCCCACGGCGCGCTGCTGCGCTTCGGGGTCGAGCCCCGCGGCCACATAGCTCTCGATGATGGGCCACTTCGCGCCCTCGAGCAGCCCGATGACGGCGAAGGCCAGGGGAAAGACGGCGCCCCCGCCGGGGGCCAGCACCAGGAGGCCGTGAAAGAGCAGCAGCCCCAGCAGCGTGAGCGCGAGCCCGGCGCGCTCGCCGAGGCGGTGCGAGAGCCAGTGACTGCGCGCGGCACCGAGCGTGTAAGTGGCGCCAAAGAGCAGCGCCAGCATCAGATTCTCGGTCTCGCTGTAACCCAGCCGCTGCTGCGAGAAGAAGTAGACCGCGCGCTCCAGCAGGATGGTGGCGAAGCTCTCCAGGAAGCTCAGGCCCAGCACCACGCGGCGCAGGCTCGCATTCGAGCTTTGCGCTGGGGCGGCGGCTGCCGTCATGGGGCGCCCCTGTTAGTCCGCCGGGCTCATTCCTTCAAGACGTCCAGCAGGAAGTCGAGTCCGTCCGTCAGACAGGCCGGGCCAGGCTGGAGGATGATTTCCGAGGGCACTTCGTGAACACGGCCTTGCCGGACTGCGCTGAGGCTTCCAAAGCCCGGCCGCGCCTCGAAGGCGGCGCGATCGAACTCCTTGCCGCACCAGGAGGCGAGTACCACTTCGGGATCCTCGCGCAGCACCTCCTCGGCGCTCACGAAGCGCTCCTTCGCCAGCTTGCCCAGCGAGCGCGCTTCGAAAACGTTACGCCCGCCGGCGATCTCGATCAGCTCGCTCACCCAGTGGATGGCCGTGATCATGGGCTCGTCCCATTCCTCGAAGTAGACGCGCGGTCGCGTGCTGCGGCGCGCCGTGGCAGTCAGCAACTGCTCCAGCCGCTGGACGTAGCCCGCGACCAATACCTCGGCCTCGGCCTTGCGATCGACGAGCCGCCCGAGCGCCAGGATCACGTCGAGCACCTCCTGCAGGCTGCGCTGATTGAAGATCAGTACGGGCAGGTTGGCCTGGATCAGCTGCTTGGCGAGATCGGCCTGAATGTCCGAAAAGCCGATCACCAGATCGGGCTGGAGCGCGCGGATCTTCTGCACGCTGCCGCCAATGAACGCGGAGACCACCGGCTTGTCGCGGCGCGCTTCCGGCGGGCGCACCGTGAAGGCGCTGATGCCCACGACGCGCTCGCCTGCACCAAGTAGGTACAGTATCTCGGTCGGTTCCTCGGTGAGACAGACGATGCGCCGTGGCCCGTGCGAAACAGAGAAGGTCATGTCGACAGCAGGGGAATCTAGCCGGTGGCCAGTGGGCCAGCCACCCCTCATCGCAGCGGCGCGCCTTGCGCTGATGGACAGCGCCATTGTAATTCAGAGGTGAATGGATCGGCTGCGGTTACGCACGAAGCTCGACGACTACTACCGCGAGATCAGCGCTCTCATCCTGGACAAGCAACACCCCGTGACGGGCCTGCTGCCAGCCAGCATCGCCGTCACCAGCCATGGCGACTATCGCGACGCCTGGGTGCGCGACAACGTGTACAGCATCCTGGCCGTCTGGGGCTTGGCGCTGGCCTATCGCCAACTCGACGACGACGGAGGCCGGGGCTACGAGCTGGAGCACCGCACCGTGCATTTGATGCGCGGCTTGCTGCGCTCGATGATGGCGCAGGCGGCCAAGGTCGAGGCCTTCAAGTACAGCCGCGACACGAAGGACGCGCTGCACGCCAAGTACGACACCGAGACGGGCGGGCTCGTCGTCAGCGACACGGGCTGGGGGCATCTACAAATCGACGCGACCTCGCTGTACCTGTTGATGCTGGCGCAGATGATCACGTCGGGGCTGTCCATCATCTGGACGCTCGACGAGGTGAACTTCGTCCAGAACTTGATCTACTATATCGAGCGCGCCTACCGCACGCCGGACTACGGCATCTGGGAGCGCGGCGACAAGCTGAACCGCGGCTCGGTCGAGATCAACGCCAGCTCGGTGGGAATGGCCAAGGCAGCGCTCGAAGCGCTCTCCGGCTTCAATCTCTTTGGAGCGCGAGGCTCGCAGGACTCCGTGCTCCACGTGGTACCGGACAACATCGCGCAGGCCAACCTGACGTTGCTCTCGATGCTCCCGCGCGAGTCCAACACCAAGGAGACGGACGCGGCCCTGCTCTCGATCATCGGCTACCCGGCATACGCCGTGCACGACGTCGAGCTGGTGGAGCGCGTGCGCGGGGAGGTCATCGGCAAGTTGCAGGGGCGCTACGGGCTCAAGCGCTTCCTGCGCGACGGGCATCAGACGGTGCTCGAGGACGAAGGCCGGCTCCATTACGAAGATGAGGAGCTTCAGCAGTTCGCGCACATCGAGTCGGAGTGGCCGCTGTTCTTTGCTTTTCTGATGCTGGATGCCCAGTTGCGCGGCGATGCCGCGACCGCTGCCGCCTATCACGAGCGCCTGCAGACGGTCAGCGTCGACCGGCTGGGGCTGAAGCTCTTGCCCGAGCTGTATTACGTGCCCGAGCACAACATTGTCCCCGAGAAGGCACAGCCCGGCTCGCAGCAGCGCCTACCTAACCCGAACGTGCCGCTGGTCTGGGCTCAGAGCCTGTACCTGCTGGGGCGCATGCTGCGCGAGGGCTTGCTGCTGCCCAACGACATCGACCCCCTGCAACGGCGCCGCATCCAGCCCCCTCCGCCGCCCGTGGTGCAGCTGCTGTTCCTGGCGGAAGACGCGGCCCTGCAGAGTGAGCTCGCCGAGCACGGCGTGCTGAGCGAGACGCCCGAAGACATCGCGCCGGTGTGCGTGCACCTGCCGCGCGACATCGAGCTGGCCTACGGGGAAGTGGGCAGTAACGTGCTGCTCGGGCTCACGGGGCGTTCCGCGCGCGCCTTGAAGAGCTTGACCACCAGCCGCATCTACAAGTTGAGCGGGGAGACCGGGGTGTGCCTGGCCTCGTTCTTCATGCAGCAGGAGTTCTTCCTCGCGTACGACCTCGACTTCGTGGTGCGGCGCTTCGAGAGTGAGCTCGCGTATCTCTATCGCAACTGGACGCACTCGGGCCGCCCTACCGTGACCGTGCTGCTCACGCGCAACCTGCTGGCCGCCGATCGTACCTCGTTCTACGCCTTGATGCAGCAGATCGCGGACGGCAGCGTGGGAGAGGTGCCGGTCAAGCGCGGGCGGCTCGCGGAGCTGATGCACACCGCCTCGTTCGAGCGCATCGATGACCTGCGCGGCCTGGAGCTCTCCAAGGCGCCGCTGGCGCTGCGCATGAAGCGCACCACGGTGCTCTCCGAGCCTGGCACCCAGCGGCCGCTCGACGCCACGGCGGAGCTCGCCATCGACACCACGGTCAACGCCGCTCCGCTGCTGGAGCGCCTGGCGGAGACGGACAACCTGTACGAGCAGGTCGAGCTCTTGGCGGCTCTCTCCCGCATGCAATCGCTGGACGCGCCGATCCGCATGCGCGGCAACACCAGCCCGTTGCGCGAGCTGATCGAAGAGGTCTACGAGCAGGCGGGTCGACGCCGCCTGTGGGCCATCCTGCGCCGTGCGGCGGGCTTGCTGGGCAAGGTCGATGGCGATCTCAACCTGGCCGTGGGGGCGATTCTCGTGCGCCAGAAGAACATTCAGGTGGGGCGCGCCTACAGCGACGAATCGCTGATCGCCCATCCCATCCCCGATCACGAGCTCCTGGCCAAGATCAACACCTTCTGTCGCGACGATGTGCGCGATCGGGTGCTGACGCAGGAGCTCTTGCTGTACCTCGGTCTGCTGATCAAAGAGCGCCCGGAGCTGTTCGGAGAGCTGCTCACGCTGCGCGTCAGCCACTTCATCCTGCTGCTCAGCAGCCAGATCGCGCGCGAGCGCGAGATCAGCACCGGCGAAGGGTACGAGGTGCTGATGGGCCTGCCGCCGTCGGCGATCCAGAAGCGCCTGGAGAGCGTGCTGGCGCAGTATCACGCCATCGAAACCTTGCCGCAGCAGCTGGAGCAGCTGCACGGACAAGCGGCGCCCGGCGGCCTCGACTGGAAGCAGGATCTCGGCCTGGAGAAGTTGCGCGTGCCGCGCGAGGGCTGGCTCGCCTGGCGCCAGCACCGCGGCATCATCGATCGCCGCCCGGCGCGCTTCTACGGCGACGTGTGGAACATCTTCCGCCACACCCGGGCGCTGATCATCGGCGAGAAGCTGGAGCGGCGCAACCGCATGGACGCCAGCACCGTGCTGAGCGACATGACGCCCAACGAGAAGTCGTTCGCGCTCTGGCTGGAGCATCTGCTGAACAAGATCCCTGCCGCCGAGTATCGCCAGCTCAACATCGAGACCCTGAGCGTCCTGGCCAGCTTCTTCCGGCAGAACCCCACGCTGGAGGTCCAGGATGCGTGCGCACTCGATGCCATGATCGGTCACGCGGTGCGGCTCGCGTACCTGCAGCACCGGCCCGATCGCGAGCCCGCCTACAACGATTTCAAGGCGGATGCCTGGACGGCGTTTTACGCGAGCTCACCGGAGCGGACGTCGGTGTTCCTGGTGGCGGCGCTGCGCCGGCTGTTGACGCTGGACTCCGACTGACGGCGCGTGCTGCTCACGGCTCCTCGGGCTCAGCCTGTGCTCCGGGCTCGGGCTCCGGCGCGCAGGGACGCACGCGCACGCTCTTGAAGCGGCGCAGCTGCACCTGACCTGCCGGCGCGCCCTGGGCTTTGCGGATGTCGGACACCAGGCAGTAGTGCACTTCCGCGGAAGCGGCGTTGCGCGCCTTGGAGAACCAGGCAGCATGGCTCGCGGCTCGCTCGACCACGGACTTCGGCAGCGGCAGCTTGTCGGGATTGCGGATCACCACGTGGCTGTCCGGTGTTCCACCGGCCACATGCAGCCAGGCGTCGCTCTGCGCGGCGACACGGAAGCTCAGATGGTCGTTCTCCTGCGCGCCGCGACCGATCAGGATCTCGAAGCCTTCGAACACGACCACTCGGTAGGGGCGTCCTTTGCTCGCCATTGCCGGATGCCCCTACCATGAGCAAGTCCGAACGCGCTGCAATGCTGGAACCGTTTCCTGGCGCCGCGCGAAAATTGCTCGATTACTGCGCGGTGGCACGCAAACAGCATGAATTGCCGAAAAGCGCGGCAGCCTCGGATGGAAACTTAGCGTAACGCGAAGAAAACGCCGCTTTGTGAGCGCCGCACCTTTGCGGAGCTGCGCGCGATTGGTACCATGGAGTCAGCTCCGTGCGGTCGCGGAGGGAAAGGTAGTACTACATTGGGTTACATGTGGTATCGTGCCGGGGCCGTCATGGGCAGGGGGAAGGGCGCCATCGCGCTGCGGCTCGCCGCAGCCAGTCTCCCCGCAGCCAGTCTCCCCGCAGCCAGTCTGGTCGCGTGCATGCTCGCGTGCGGGGATGACCCGTCTCCGGCGTCGACGGCGGCCACCACATCATCGGAGCCCGAGCAGCCCAACGGGGTGCCTGCCGATCCCGCGCAGGCACCGGATGAAGCGGCATCCCAGCCCGGGAGCAAGGCGGCCTTTCGTCTCTCGATCGACGGCTGGGCGGAGGAGCTCGGCGCCAAGGCGCAACTGAACGTGACCGAAGGACAGCGCGCGGTGCGTCTGGAGATCACGGGCACGGGCGAGGTCGACGTGCTTTTCCTCGATCTGGATTTCGATGGCGTCGAGGGCAGCATGGGTCTGCACCAGGTCGAGCTGGGGCTGCCGGGCGACGCGACCGACTCGGCGATCGCCAGCCTCGGCGGGCAGACGTATCACTCGCAATCGGGCTCCATGGACGTGACGCTGTCGGCGGACGGCAACATCCAGGGCAGCTTTGACGTCGGATTGGCGCTCGATCCGGACTTCGCGCCCGATGAGCCGATCAAGTTCGAGCTCAGTGACCAAGTGCGTCCCTTGAGCGGCGACTTCTCCGGCACCTGGAGCTTGTTTTGCCAGTCGCATCTGCCCGGCCACAGCGGCTCGTTCATGAAGGGCGGCGACTACTGCGACGGCGTCAGCTTCAAGTAGGCGAGTACCTCGTACTCCAAGTTCGTGCCGTGCCCCGCTGCGCTGTGAAGGGCACGGCGAAACCCGGCACATGGGGCACTCTGCACTCGGTACTTCTGCTTCATTTGTAGAAACCCGGCGAGGACTTCGGGTTTCTACGACTAGCGCGGCGGCCCGTACTCGATGCGCGTCAGCTGCGCTGCGGGATTGATCTGATAGTAGCCGTCGCCGTACTCGAGCGCGTACAGAGCGCCGTCGGGGCCAAACTCCAGATCCATGGGGTTGTCGAGCGTGAAGGGCAGGCGCTCCATGCTCTCGATCGCGCCGCTCGCGCTCAGATGAAAGGCGATCAGGAGGTCGCGAGTCCACTCGTAGAAGAGCGGCAAGCCTGCGTACTGCTCCGGCCATTGCACGGCCGAAGCAGAATCCGCCGAGAACACGTAGGCGGGCCCTGCCATGGGCCCGACCCCGCCGGCCCCGAGCGCGGGCCAAGCGGGCACGACGCCGTACGAGTATGCTAGCTCCGGCTCCAGCACCGGAGGCAGCTCCACCAGCCCGGTATTGTGCGACGAGTGATTCACCGGGTGCTGACAATCGAATGCCGCTCCCGACGCGCCGCTGGCGAAGTCGTAGGCGACGTAGGGCAGCTCCGGAGTGGCGCAGTAGGGCCAGCCGTAGTTACCGGGCTGCCGCACCACCAGCCATTTGCCCGTGCCCGCGGGGCCGCGCAGCGGGTTGGCAGCGGTCGCGTCCGGCGAATAGTCCGCGAGATAGAGCACGCCGGTATCGCGGTTCACCGCGAACCGGAACGGATTGCGCAGCCCCATCAGGTAGATCTCGGGGCGCGTCTGCGGCGTGCCGGGTGGGAACAGGTTGCCCTGGGGGATCGAGTAGCTCCCGTCGGGCTCGACGTGGATGCGCAGCAACTTGCCGCGCAAGTCGTTGGTGTTGGCGGCGCTGCGTTGTGAATCGAAGCCCGGGTTGCGCCCGGGGCTCTCGTCGAGCGGGGCAAAGCCGCCGGACGCGAAGGGGTTCGAGTCGTCGCCGGTCGACAGGTAGAGGTTGCCCGCGGCATCGAAGTCGATCTGCCCGCCCACGTGGCAGCACAGCCCGCGATCGACCGCCACTTCGAGCAGTACTTGCTCGCTGCTCAGATCCAGAGCCGGCGCCTCGAAGCGAAATCGCGAGAGCCGTAGCGCGCCGCGAAATTGCCCCCAGTCGGCGGAGGTCCCGGTCTCGGGCGCGTCGCCCGCCGGCGTGTCGAGCGGCGGCGAGTAATAGAGATACACCCAGTGGTTGTTCTCGAAGTCCGGATCGAGAGCCAAGCCCTGAAGGCCCTCCTCGTCGTGGGTATAAACGTCGAAGCGCGCGGCCTCGAGCTTTTCCCCTTCGGGGGAGAGCCACCACAGCTGCCCGAGCCGGCTCGCGTAGAGCACGCTGGCGTCGGGCAAGACCGCCAGGCTCATCGGCTCGCCTGGCTCCGGATCCAGGACCACCTTGCGAAATGTCTTCTCCTCGCCCGGCCCGCTCGAGGCCTCACCTTCGCCAGGGGGCTGCAGGATCGTCACGTGATTCTCGTCGCAGCCTGCGCCCGCCGCGACGAGCACCGCCAGGACACTCGCGCGACCCGCGGGTTGCCAGCGCAGCGCTTTCATGGACCCCCGTAGAAGACGCTGCGCAGCCCGAGCACGAGCGTGTGGGCGCTCATGCTGTCGGAGAACTGATGCGAGTATTCGATCTGGGGCCCGAACGAGAGCTGCCAGAAGCGCCAGGGCTCGTAGAACGCGCCCAGGCCGACCGCCGAGGTGCCGGCACCTTCGGCGACCTTCTCCTTGCCACGATGGATCGTGTATCCGCCCGTGCCCGCCGTGAACAGCACGCCCAGATCCTGAAAGCGCCCACCGCGATAGAACAGCGGGAAGGCCTCGATCCGCACCGTGAAGGCGCCGCCCGATCCGCGCAGGCCGTTGCTCTCGCTGCCGCCGCCAAACGCGCCGACGCCGACCGTGAGCCAGTCGGCGAGCGCCCCACCCAGCCAGAAGGCGCCGCCCAGGGCGACTCCGAGGCCCATGTTCGCCTCGTATTGCGGCACGTCGATCTTCGCCACGTCGTTGGGGTAACCCCGCGCACTGCTGGTCAGGAGTCCACCGGCGATCCCGAGCACGAGGCCCGAGCGGCGCTGGGGGGGCGGCGGCTCTGACGCCTGCCGCTCCGGCTGCGAGGCGCTGGAGGGAGCCTCGTCAGCTGCGTGCACCAGCGGCGCGCGTGCCAGGAGCCCGCTGCAGGCCAGTGCCCATCCGGGCAAGCACCAACGACGCATCAGCGCTCGTTGTACGGAGCCGCAGGCCGCCCTGCAAGCGCCGCGCGCTCGCGACTGACCCAGCTCTCGAAGTCGGGGGGCAGGGGGTCGTCAAAGGAGAGCCGCTGCTGGCGCTGCGCCGGGTGGGAGAAGCTCAGATGGCTGGCATGCAGCAAGGTCCGCGGACACTCGATGGGCGGCCCCTGGTAACCGCGCCCGTACACGGAGTCGCCCACGATGGGGTGGCCGATCTCTGCCAGATGGATGCGGATCTGGTGTGTGCGCCCCGTCTCCAGCCGGCACTGCACGACCGTACAACGGCGCAGCTGCTCGCGCGCCGTCACGTGCGTGACGCTGTGCACACCCCGGTTTGGGTCGCTGGTGACGCCCCGTAGCCCATCGCCTCGATTGCGGATCAGCCGGAACACCAGCGTTGCGTCGTGCACCACCCCGTGCGCGACCGCCGTGTAGAAACGCCCGGTGGTGTGTGCGCGAAATTGGTCCTTCAGCTCGGCCTGGGCCGCGCGATTGCGCGCGAACACCATCACGCCGCTCGTCACTTTGTCGAGCCGGTGCACCACCTCCAGCGGGGGGCAAGGCTTCCGCTCCTGCTCGCTCAGCCAGACGCGCAGCTGCTCTTGCAAGCTCGTCGGCTCGTCTTCGTGAACGACCGAGCTGATGCCGGCGGGCTTGCGCACCACCACCACGTGCCGGTCGCAGAACAAGATCTGCTCCAGCGCGCCGGGCCCGCCCGGCTTGGGCTTGGGCGTGGTCATGCGGATCTGAATCTGCGAGCCCGGCGCCACCATGGCCCGCGGCTCGCTGGCGGCCTTGGACCCGACGGAGACCTTGCCCGTGCTGATCAGTCGCCGGATGGCATTCCAGCTCGCCTCGGGATAGCGGGCGCGCAGCACCTGCTCGAGCGGCGTTACAGCGCTCAGCTCGGCCTGAAACGCCTCCGATCGGAACTCGAACGCCATGGCGGGGCTCATATCACGATCCGCCGCCGCTCAGGGCCAGCAGTTGCGCGGCGTACAGCACCACGCACTCGGACGGCGTCGACTCGGCGATGATGCTCACGATCTGCCGGTAGTGGGCACGCTGCAGCTGCTCGATGCGCTCCAGATCGGCGCGCGAGACGCTGCTCAGATTGTAGGAGAGCATGCCCGGTGCCCCCGCGCGCAAGCGCTCCACGCCGACGGCGGCCCAGCCGGCGCGCAGCTCGCGAGCGCGATCGGGCTCGCTGCGCGTGTCGACCAGCTGCAGCTGCGCGGGCCGGTAGTGCTGGCCTTGCCAGCGGATCTGCCCGGAGCCCTCCAGCGCCTCCAGGCTGGCCTGCTCGAGCTGCGGCGTGATGCCGAGCCTGCGCGCCAACCAGCCGGGCTCGTGGCGCGGCAGCGCGAGATAGTCCTGCAGCTCGAGCGCGCGCAGGACGGCGTGCGACCAGGGCTGGCCATAGGCGGCCTCCCGGGCCGCCTGCAAGCCTCGCCAGGCGCTGCGCGCGCTCGGCAGCTGCTCCGGATCCGTAAACGCCGCCACGAAGTCGAGCAGGCGCTGGCTGGTGACCTCCACCAGCGCGAGAAACTCGGGGAGCGTGGGGTCGGCGCGCCCCCGCAGCCAGCGCGTGACCGCAAAGCGGCTGAAGCCGCTCCTGCGCGCCAGCTCGATGCGCTTGGCTCCTCCGCGCAGATCGTCGAGCAAGCGCGCGACACCCTGCACGGAACAGACGTCGACCTGCGCGAGCCAGGGCGGCGTGGAACGATAGAAGCGCGCCAGGCTCGCCCGCACGTCTCCGCCGAGCAACTGCACCAGGCGCAGCGTGGCGCTGGCGGACGGGAAACAGCGCCCGGACTCCCAGCGATAGGAGATGTTGCTGCGATAGCCCAGGCGGCGGCTGAGGGCGACCTGCGAGCGGCGCCCGCGCAGCGCCCGCAGCCACTCCGCCGCCAGGCGTTTCGGGTCGACGGTGCGCTGAGGCATGCTCGGAGTATGCATTAAACGCACGTAGATGGGCACACGGCGCCCAGGGAAAGTGCAGCTGGTGCATACTCGGGATTGGACAGGCCGGTCGCGGCGTGGGACGCCAAGGCATGCGGGAGCGTGCCGATGGGCGGCGGATTTCGGTTTGGATCGCCATCGCGACGCTGGCGATCACGTGGTGGGCAGGGCTCTTCGGGTGCCGCGGTCCGCAAGCGGAAGACGGCGCGGGAGGGCAGAGCGGGGACGAGGGACGCAGGCCGCGTTCGAACGGGGTCGGTGGCAGCGGGGCTGAGCCGCTGCAGCCGTCATGAGCGCGCCGGGCTGGCTGTTCGACAACTTCCTGTTTCGACCGTGGCCCGGGCGCTGGTTCGCCAGCACGGTGTGGCACCAGTTCAGCGTGGGCGCGACCATCGCGCTCTCACTGCTGGCGAGCGCGCTCTGGATGCTGGAACGGCGCGCCCTGCGGCTCGGCTGCGCGCCTCCGGAGCGCCGCCGGAAGGCGATCGCGCTCGGGGTCGCCGCGCTGTCGTTCCTCGCCTATTTCGACTTCTTCAATCCGAACACGCGCTACCCCGACTACTACCATCGCCACGAGCTGTATCACTACTATCTCGGCGCCAAGTACTCGCGCGAGCTCGGCTACAAGCGGCTGTACGCGTGCACGGCGATCGCTGAAGTCGAGCTCGGCTTCGGCGCGCACATCCGGCAAGCGAGCATGACCGATCTGAGCGGACACAATCTGGTCGTGCCCATGGAGCGCTCTTACGTGTTCTCCGACCCGGGGCGGTGCACGCGCCATTTCAGCGCTGCGCGCTGGCAGGCGTTCAAGGCGGATGTGAGCTGGTTCGAGCAGCGCTCGCGCGGCGACTACTGGGAGCACATGCGCGTCGACCACGGCTACAACCCGCCGCCGGTGTGGACCATGGCCGGCAAGCTCTTCGCGAGCCTGGCGCCGGCGGGCGATCACTTCTTCAAGCTGCTGGCCGCGCTCGATGTCGCCTTGCAGCTGGGCGCGCTGCTGCTGATCGGCTGGGCCTTCGGCTGGCGCATCGGGGCGGTGGCCGCGGTGGCCTGGGGCTGCAGCGGGCCCGCCGACTTCAACTGGACCGGCGGCGCGTTCCTGCGCCAGGACTGGTACTTCGCGCTGGTGGCGGCGCTGTGCTGCGCGCGCAAGCGCAAGTTCGCGCTCTCGGGAGCAGCGCTCACCTGGTCGACGCTGCTGCGCGTGTTCCCGGTCGTATTCTTCGTCGGCGTGGGCCTGTGCATGCTGTGTGACTGGCTGCGAAAGCGCCGGCTGGTGGTGGAGTACCGTCATTTCCTGCTGGGCTCGGCGCTCGCAGCTGGCCTGCTGGTGGGGGCGAGCGCCTGGGTCTGCGGCGCGGATTCCTATCCGGCCTTCGTGGATCACATCCGCTCGCATCGCGAGACGCAGCTCACCAACAACATGGGGCTCGAGACCATCCTGGCGCATGATTGGCAGGGGCGCATGCGATTCACGACGGACGATCGACTCGACGATGCGTTCCAGATCTGGAAGGAGCACCACACGGCCCGCCTGAAGTCGCTGCGTCCCCTGTGGCTGCTGATCTGCGCGGCTGTCGGCGCCTGGCAGCTGTGGGCCTTGCAGCGCACGCGCGCGCTGTGGGTCGGCATGGCGCTGAGCGTGCCGCTCCTGATGTGCGTGCTCGACCTGACTTGCTACTACTACGTGTTCTGCGTCGCGCTCGCGCCGCTCGTGCGGGTGCGGCACGAGCTGGGGCCCGCCTACCTGGCGCTGGCGGGGGCCAGCCAGGTCCTGCTCGGCCGCTTCTACTTCATCGACGACCGTTACGTCGCCGAGAGCTGGCTCTTCTGCGCGTTCGGGGCCTGCGTGCTGTACGCGCTCTCGCGGCCATTCAGCGTGGCCCGCCTGCGCGAGGCGTTCACGAACAGCGGGCGCTCCTGGTGAGCGCGGAACCTTAGATCACCGAGCCCAATCCCCACGGCGACTGAGCTGGGGCTCGGCAGCATACGGGCTGCGAGCCGCCAGAATATGCCCGCTGCCCGGCGCCTGCAGGCGCGGCGGCGACTTGCCGGCAGCGCCAGCCGGGTCAACCGCCGGCTGATCGACGTCGATTACGCCGTAGCGCCGCACCCCCCGCCGAGCAACCAAGTGCGTGCCGGCACGATGGCGCGCGCAGGCGGCGCAGCCGCCGAGCATGGCGCGAGGCTCATGATTCGACACATCTCGGCACTGGACCGGGGATGACAGCGGGCGGCCCCTCGACTGAGCGCGATACTCGCTGCGGGCTCCGGATCCGGCGAACCTGCTTGTTGCTGCGTGGATGCACCGCGAGAGAAGGTCGCGCGAGAGAAGGCGCGCGCGAGAAAGGCGCGCCTCATAAAATGGCGTCTGCGTGGTCGATTTCGCTGGACGGGATCTGCGCGACTCGAGCGCTGGCGAGCGGCGATGGCGCTCGAAACCTGCGTTGCCTCGCCGCAAAGCGCGCGAGCGGAGCGCGCGAGCGCTTGCAGGGCAAAAACGCTGTCGGGCTCGCTGCGAGCAGAGCTGGGCGGCACTGCGAGCCGCGAAATCGTCATGGTAGAGTGCTGCCCGAAGCGGGAGGGAAGCATGAGCGAATGGAAGATC